>CAYOUE010000127.1:0-9566 GCA_964407075.1 uncultured Hyphomicrobiaceae bacterium | reverse complement strand
TCAATCCCAGTCGCGTCCACCATTTTTGCTTGCAGGTTGCCGCCGGCCAACCCAACCGGCAGATCCGGTTCGAGGATTATCCTCTCTATATCCGGCCTGCAAGTTCTGCCTGTTCCCTTTTCACCGACAGCCCGTTTTTCAACGCTGCCGCTCTCGCTGCCCTCCGGCGGGCGTGCTGCTGGACCAGCGCATGGCCGACGCCGAGGAAAAACAGGCCGAGATGCTGGCTCAGGCCGACATTGCTCGTCGTTGCGGCATAAGCCAGCCAGCCCGTGAGAACCGCGCACAGCAGCGCCGACAGCCTTCGAAGCCTGTCCCCGTCGGCCCGAGTTCTGTCCGGCTGCGGCATTCCGGTGAAGGCGAGCCGGATCACGGTGACGATAAAGGGCGTGAAGAACAGGAAGAGACCAACAAGGCCGTAGCTGAGCCCGATCTGCAGATAGAGGTTGGTGATGTCGATGATGCCCTGTCCCTGCATGAGATGGTCGAACCGGCCGCTTTCGAGGAAACGGAAGTCGCCGAAAATCAGGTGGTCGCCCATGAAGCGCAGCGAGGCGTCGAGCAATTGCTGCCGGTAGCTGAAGCTGCCATAGGGATCGAATTCGGAGGGATTGGAGAAAATGAGAACCGACGCCGTAACCAGTACAGCAACTGCGCCCGCCGCGATGAGGACCCAGCGCAGCGCGGCGTTGCGTATCGAAAGCAGGGTATAGACGCTCGCCGCGATCGCCAACCCGGCCAGCGCGCCCCGTGAGTCGGTGAAATAGACCCCTCCCAGCAGAACGACGCCGAATGCGAGCCGGCGGATCAGGCCGGAGGCGAGACCCTGCCGCAGGAAAGCCAGGAAAATGAACGCGGCGGCCAGATGAAATCCGAGCGAATGGGTGTTCAGCGTGGCCTGTATCCGCACGAAGCCGCTTCTCAGATCGGGTACGGCGAAGATCGAGGGCGGCTCCTTGATGCGGTAGAAGTCCCATTGCTTGAAGGTCGCAACGAAGGCGATCGCCGCCAGGATGACGGACGCTCCCAGAAAGGCGCGGAGCCACTCATGGACGTCCTCTGTCTTCGCGGCGATGCGCGAGAAGGCGAAATAGGGCGCAGCGATCAGGATGCACTGATCGAGCAGGAAACGCATCGCGCCTGTCAGCCCGAAATTGGCGGCGACGGGCACGAGCGTATAGATGATGAAAGCGATGATGCAGAAATCTGGCAGGCTCCAGGCCGTTCTCGGTGCGTTCTCCGGCCTCGGAATCAGGATGAGCGGAAAGAGCAGGGCGAGAACGGCGGCCTTGTAATAGTCGAGGACGATGAGGTGGTTGAGGCCGGGAAAAGGCAGTTCGGCGGACAAATAGAGCGGGAAGCACGGGATCAGCAGGATGAAATAGGCC
This sequence comes from uncultured Hyphomicrobiaceae bacterium, assembly GCA_964407075.1. Taxonomy (GTDB): domain Bacteria; phylum Pseudomonadota; class Alphaproteobacteria; order Rhizobiales; family Rhodomicrobiaceae; genus JAHQVI01. Next base: position 8,178 of record CAYOUE010000127.1, on the reverse strand, counting down.
GTGCGCTTCATCGGGAGCAGGGGAGCCGAGGCGATCAGCGCCATGAACATGGCGATCAGCGCGAGAAGCGGATCGCTCACGAAGACCAGCATCGGCAGGCTCGCCAGCCAGACCGCGAGGACCCGCAGCCTCAGCCCGCAAAACGCTTCGCGCGGCATGAGCAGCGCGGCGATGGCTATGGAGATGACCGCATAGGCGATCGCTGCGATGTCCGGCCCCATCCGCCTTTTCCCCGTGCGGAGCGCACACGGCCCGCCTGTCCAGCGATAACGGGATAAGTTTAATCATCGGCAAACGGACTCGGACGCATAGTCCGGGCCATTGCAGCGGCGGACGGCGAAAAGCGCTTTTCTGCGCCGTCGTAACCAATTCTTTTAATCCCGCTTAACGGCCTGTCCTTGCAAGTATTATAAATTACTGGAAATTATAGCGGATGGGATGATAGCGCAACGCTCTGCTGTTTTATGGAGCCGCTTTACGCCGGCGGCATATTGGGAAAGGCTATGCATTGAACGCTCCAACAAATCATTCCGTATGCGTTCTGATAGGCGAGGAATCGCTGTTGGCAGAATGCGGGAAGGTCCTGCTCGCACGCAATTTCACGATCGCGGCGGTCCTTTCGGAGAATGCGCAGATCGGGCGCTGGGCGGAAGCTGCAGGCGTTGCGTGTGTCGCGCCCGGGCGCGATCCGGAGCACGAGCTTGACTCCTTCGAATATGACTGGCTGTTCAGCATCGCCAATCTGCGGCTGCTGCCGCCGGGCGTCTGGCGGAAAGCGCGCAAGGGCGCGGTGAACTTCCATGACGGGCCGCTGCCGCGCTATGCCGGGTTGAACGCACCGGCCTGGGCAATCCTGGGCGGCGAAACGGAGTACGGCGTCACCTGGCACGCCATAACAGAGGGCGCAGACGACGGGGCGATCCATGTCCAGCGCCGCTTCGAAATCGCCACCGACGACACGGCGCTGACTCTGAACGCCAGATGCTTCGAGGCCGGCATCGCCAGTTTTACCAAGCTGCTCGACATGATGGAGGCCGGCGCGCCGGAAACGCATCCGCAGGATTTCACGCTTCGCAGCTATTTCGGCAAACATATGCGACCGGCCGGTGCGGCGACGCTCAATTTCACCAAACCCGCCGCCGATATTCTCAGGCTCTGCCGAGCGCTCGATTTTGGCCGGAACTATCCCAACCCGCTCTGCCTGCCGAAGATCTGGACGCAATATGGCGCATTCGCCCTCACCGCCGCCGGGGCTTTCGAAGCGACGGCGTCCAATCCGGGTCAGGTGATATCGGTGGATTCGTCCGGCGCCGTCATTGCCTGCGCGGATGGCGCTGTGCGCATCGCCGGCCTGATTGACGTCATGGGCGAGGAGGTCGAGGCGGGCGCAGTGTTGCAGAGGGGCGAAATGTTGCCCGCACCCAATCCCGGACTGCTGGAGCGGATCGACGCATTGAACGCAGAGATCGCGCGTCACGAAGGCTTCTTCCGCAAGCAACTGGCGGGAGTCCGCGATATCGAGCTTTACGGGATCAAGCCCGGCGAAGAAACAGACGCACAGCGCTGGGAAAGCCGCGAACTCGCTTTGCTCGGCGGTCTGGCCGGGGATCGTGCGGTCGCCGCCATCGCCGCTGCTCTGGCGCGTCTTTCCGGACAGGACGGCTTCAGCGCCGCTTTCGCCGATGACATGCTCGCCCGCGAAGCCAAGGGCCTGCCCGGCTACATTGCGCCATGTGTTCCGCTTCAGGTCGGCATGGGCGAGACCGAAACGGTTTCGGAGTTCACAGATGCGTTTTGCAAGCGGCTCGCGGCGCTTCGCGGAAAGCACGGCTATTCCGGGGATCTCGTCGCCCGCACGCCCGGTCTTTCCGCTCCGCGCATGAGCGTAGCCTTCCGGCTCACGGACGCGCCGGACGACGCCGAGCCGATCGGCGGTGCGGCCTTGACATTCGCGGTTGCCGAAGGCGGCGGCGTCTGCCGCATGGTCTGGGATGCGGAGCGTCTGCCAGCGAGCGAAGCGGAAGCTTTGTGCGAGCGCATCCGGATCGCCGCCGCCGCGTTCGCCGCCGATCCGGGAACGCCCGCCGCGGATCTTCCCGTGATGACGCCGGAGGAACTGAACCGCCTGATTTCGAGCCGGAACAGCACCGAACGCGCCTATGACCGAAGCGCGCTCGTTCACACGCTGTTCGAGCGCCAGTCCGCCGCGACGCCGGACGCCGTTGCGCTTGTGTGCGGCGCTCATTCACTCAGCTATGCCGAACTCGACCGGCAGGCGGACGCGATCGCACGCGCGCTTCGGGCCGAAGGGGCGGGGCCGGATGAACTGGTCGGCGTCTATATGGAGCGCTCCGCCGATCTGGTTGCAGGCGCGCTCGGCGTGCTGAAAGCGGGTGCGGCCTATGTGCCTCTCGATCCGGCCTATCCGAAGGACCGCGTCGCGCTGATGGTCGAGGACAGCGGCGCGCGGATCATTCTCACGCAGAAAGCGCTTCTGCCTTCCGTTCCCGGCGAAGGCGTCAGGGTCATCGCAGTGGAGGATGCAGCCGCCAGCGTGTCAGGCGAGGCTGTTGCTGAACTTGACGTCAGGCCGGATCATCTCGCCTATGTCATCTACACATCGGGATCGACCGGGCGTCCGAAAGGCGTCATGGTGGAGCACCGCAATGTCGTGAATTTCTTCGCTGCGATGGACGACCGGATCACGGTTCCGCAGAACGTACAGCCGGTCTGGCTGGCGGTGACGAGCCTGTCCTTCGATATTTCCGTGCTCGAATTGTTCTGGACGCTGACCCGCGGTTTCAAGGTGGTGATCCTTGCCGACGGGACGCGCAAGGCCGCCTCCAAACCGCAGGCGCGCGCTCCTCGCACGGATGGCGGCATGGATTTCAGCCTTTTCTTCTGGGGCCACGACGATGCGGCGAGCGCGGACAAATACCGGCTGCTGCTGGAGGGCGCCCGCTATGCCGATGCGCACGGCTTCCGCGCGGTCTGGACCCCGGAGCGGCATTTCCATGCATTCGGCGGCCCTTACCCGAACCCGGCTGTGACGGGCGCGGCGGTCGCGGCGGTGACAAGGAATCTCGAAATCCGCGCAGGAAGCTGCGTGCTACCGCTTCACCATCCCGCGCGGGTTGCCGAGGAATGGGCGGTGATCGACAACATCACCGGCGGGCGGACAGCGCTGGCCTTCGCTTCCGGCTGGATGCCGGAAGATTTCCTGCTTCGCCCTGAAAACGCGCCGCCGCAGAACAAGGCCGCCATGCTGCGCGACATCGAGACCGTGCGCAGGTTGTGGCGCGGTGAGAAGGTCGCCTTCGACGCTCCCGGCGGCAGGCAGGTCGAAATCGTGACGCAGCCGCGGCCCGTACAGAGCGAGTTGCCGGTCTGGGTAACGACGGCGGGCAATCCCGAGACATACCGCGATGCGGCCCGGCTGGGGGCAAATGTGCTCACGCACCTTCTCGGCCAGTCGATCGCCGAACTGGCGGAGAAAATCAGGATCTACCGCGAGGCGCTCGCCGAGGCGGGGCGGAACCCGGCCGACTTCAAGGTCACGCTGATGCTGCATACGCTGATCGGATCGGACCGCGAGCAGGTCCGGGAAGCGGCGCGCCAGCCGATGAAGGATTATCTGCGCAGCGCGGCGGCGCTCATCAAGCAGTACGCATGGGCGTTCCCCGCCTTCAAGAAGCCGCAGGGCGCGACCCAGCCGATGGACATCGACCTCGGCGCGCTCGACGAAGACGAAATGGACGCCATCACCGAATTCGCCTTTCTGCGCTATTTCGACGACAGCGGCCTGTTCGGGACGCAGGCGGACGCCATAGCGCGGGCGCAGGAGCTTAAGGCGATCGGCGTCGACGAAATCGCCTGCCTGATCGACTTCGGCGTGCCGCACGGCGAGGCCCTGAAGGCGCTGGAGCCGCTCGCCGAAGCGGTGGCTGCGGTAAACGGGGGGCATGACCATCTCGATGTGCCGGCGCCAGATGAGGATTACGGGGCGGCGGCGCTGATCGCCCGCCACGGCGTCACTCATCTTCAGTGCACGCCCTCGATGGCGGCGATGCTGCTGCTCGACGACGGCGACAGGGCGGCGCTGGCGCAGGTCCGGCATCTGTTCATCGGCGGCGAGGCCCTGCAGGGGGCGCTGCTGCGGGAGCTGCGCAAGGCGACGGGCGCGACGATCGACAACATGTACGGCCCGACCGAAACGACAATCTGGTCCTCGATGGGCCCGGCGGACGAAGCCGATACGGTCGTCCCCCTCGGAACCCCGCTGGCCAACACTCAGCTTTATGTGCTCGACGACAGGCTGCGCCCGGTGCCGCAGGGGCTGCCGGGCGAGCTTTTCATCGGCGGCGACGGCGTGACGCGCGGCTATCTGAACCGCAAGGATCTGACCGATGAGCGTTTCCTGCCGAACCCGTTCGGCGCAGGGCGCATCTACCGCACCGGCGATCTCGTGCGTATCGGCGCGAAAGGCGAGATCCGTTTCATCGGGCGGGCCGACCATCAGGTGAAGGTCCGAGGCCATCGCATAGAGCTGGGCGAGATCGAGGCCCGGCTCGGGCTGCACCCGGCGGTAGCCGAAGCCGTTGTCGCCGCGCGCGAGGACCGTCCGGGCGACGTGCGGATCGTGGCATATATCCGCTTCAGGGACGCGCCCGTCAGCGATGCGGAGCTTGCGGATCATGTCAGGGCGGCGCTGCCAGATTTCATGGTTCCAGCGCATTTCGTCGCGATGCGGAGCTTCCCGCTCACCCCCAATGCGAAAGTGGACCGCAAGGCGCTTCCGCGTCCAGGGGAGAAGCGGCCCGAGACGCGGCCTATCGAGTTCGTCGTTCCGGCGGGGGAACTTCAGCAGCGGATCGCAGCAGCCTTCAGCCGCGCGCTCGGTGTCGAGAAGGTCGGCGCCTCCGACAATTTCTTTGCGCTTGGGGGCCATTCGCTGCTCGCCGTTCAGGTTCACCGCGACCTGAAGAGCAACGTCGCTCCGCGAATCAGCATTACCGATCTGTACCGTTTCCCGACGGTCGTAGGTCTGGCCGGGCACATCCAGGGCGGCGGCGAGGCGGACAGTACGCTGGCGCGCGTCGCGGGCCGGGCGGCGATGCGGCGCAAGGCCATGACGGAGCGGCGGACCTTCGCCCCAAAAGGCCGAGAGACAGCCTGACCGGCGTTCATACGGCGGCGGCGCTGCTCCGCGCGCTGTCGTAAATGAACTAGAGCAATTTCCGATCAAGTGGACACCGGTTGAGCGCAAGAAATCCGAACAAAACATATAATTAGAGCCGCCGATCCGATTCTATCGGATCGGAAAAGGCTCCAGAAGGCCCCGGAGCGCATGGGTTTCGATCTCCGGCGGAAGGCGGAACCAGTCATTCAGGGATCGGATGCGACGTTTTTTTGAGCTTCGCGTCGGTCAGCCGGGCCGCCCGGCCGCACCGCCGCGCATCAGGGCGAACAACGGTAGCAGGGCGAGGAAGACCGCAAGCCCTGCTCCCGCCGCTCCGAAAGCCAGCGTCAGCCAGTCCCTGATATCGGTGAAGCCTGCGATCGGCGCCTGTGTGACCGGTGGCGCCAGCGCGCCAAACGCCGCTGCGGCGGCAAGGCCCGCGACGAACGCAAGCTTTGCCGGGAGGCCGCCGAACCTGCGGCGCAGGATAAGCGCGAGCATATAGGCGAGCAACGCCAGGACTGCGGCTGCAAGCGCCAGCCACGTCCAGACTCCGAACGCCTCATATGCGATCATGAACAGACCGAATGGATCGAACTCTCTCATAGGGTGCTCCCTGCGGCCGAACTCCGTCCGCCTCAGCCCACGCCGCGAAGCATGGCGTTGTAGGTTGGCTTGAGAGCCTGCTCTTCGATGATCCAGGAAATCCAGAGTTCCTTCAGCGGGTCGATGAAGGGAAAGGACGGGACAAGCCGATTCTCATAATCGAATTCGATTAGCATGGCCGCGCCGACGCGCGTCACCATCGGGCATGAGGTATAACCGTTATAGCCAGACTCAAGAGGCTTGCCGGCGATCAGCGCCGCAAGGTTTTCCGCCACGACCGGAACCTGCCATTTGACGCTTGCCGCCGTCTTGCCCTTGGGCACGCCATTGACGTCGCCCGCGCCGAAAACCTCGGGGAAACGCCTGTGCTGCAGCGTCGTCTTGTCCACCTCGATCCAGCCATCCGCCGCGAACGGCCCCTCCCGCCAGGCCAGCGGTGAGTAGCGCACGGGTGCAGGCGCCCGCATTGGCGGGATAACGTGGATGAAATCGTAGCGCAATTCCGCAAGGCCCTCGGAGGTCTGGTAGAAGGCGGCGCGCTTGCCCGGATCGATGCGGCGCAGAACATGGCTCTCGTTCACCGCGATCCGGCGTCCCTCGAAAAGCTCGCGGACACGTGCATCCACCACCGGCACGGAAAATAGCGTATCGTTATGCGCGTTGTAGATCAGCTCCGCGCGATCCCGGACCCCTTTCCTGCGCAAATGGTCGTCGGTCAGGAAGGCATATTTCAGCGGCGCACCCGCGCATTTCATTTCCGTTTCGGGCCGTCCGAAAAGCCCTATGCCGCCGGTTTCGAGAAAAGCCTGCATCGCGGCCCATGACTTGGCCGCCGCCTCGGGTCCGGCATAGATGCTGGCGACGCCTTCGCGTCCGATCAGAGCCTCGCTCATCCCCTCGATGGCGGGATAGTCGAGGATCAGGCCTGTTGCAACGATGAGAAAATCGTAAGGGACGTTCTCGCCCGTCTCGGTCACGACGCGCTTGCCGGCCGGGTCGAATTCCGCAACGCCCGATTTAATCCATTGAACGTCGCGCGGAATGAAGTCCGCATTAGCCCCGACGACCTTTTCGGGCTGCCAGACGCCGGATGCGACGAGCGTGTAGCCGGGCTGGAAATAATGCTCTTTACGGGCGTCGATGATGACGATCTGCGCCCCGTCCAGCCGGGACGAGAGCCGGGAAGCCATGCTTATGCCTGCTGCGCCCGCGCCTGCGATGACGATTTTCGCCTTGGTGGCGAGGGGGGGCTGCGCGCCGGCACGTCCGCCTGCGCCAAGGACCGCCAAGCCGGCGCCTGCCGTTATATTGAGCATATCCCGCCTGGTCGTGCGGGCTGCTATAAGCTGGGTTGACGAGTGCGCGCGAGACATATCAGACACACTTCTCCCGGTGACGGTTGCGATCAGCCCCGGACTCTTCCGATCATGATCTTCAGCATTCGGCGGGGCTATTGGATATTGCGCGCGATTATCCGGGTCTTCATTGACGTTTATCAAAAATGATGGGTCAAATCTCCGGTGCGCGCCCGTGAAACGCTGCGGCTACTCCGCCAATGGCAGTCTGGCCTTAAATCTGCGTTTCACCTGGTCGGAAATGGCTGGCTATCTCGATTCGACGCTGGAGACAGAGCATCGCGCTGGTATCCATAGCCAATTAAGGAGCCGACGGTCGGGCAGCCGGAGGATCAGTCAACTCTAAGCCATGCTTTTCCTGAAATTCCTTAAGCCAGCCCTTGACTCCCGGAAAAAGTTGAGTTTAGCTAAACTAAACCGGCAAAAAAGTTTAGTTGAGCCGCGCGCCGATGGCCGGTTTCAAGCGACCCGCTGGCGTTGACGCCAAGCAAGAAGGCGGGCGGCCCGAGAGGAACGTCAGGGAGGACCCCATGAGGTCTTGGAAGACCGCTGCCGCAGCGGCAGGATTTGCTGCATTCAGCTTCGCGCCTGCATCTGCGCAGGACAAGGAAATAACGCTATGCTGGGCCGCCTGGGACCCGGCCAACGCTCTGGTCGAGCTGTCTAAAGACTTCACCGCCGAAACCGGCATCAACATGAAATTCGAATTTGTCCCGTGGACGAATTTCGCCGACCGCTTCCTTAACGAGCTGAATTCGGGGGGCAAGCTCTGCGATCTGATGATCGGCGACAGCCAGTGGATCGGCGGAGGCGCGACCTACGGCCATTACGTGAAGCTGAACGAGTTCTTCGATCAGGAAGGCATCTCGATGGATGACTTCCTCCCCGCAACCGTCTACGCCTATTCGACTTGGCCGAAGGGCTCGCCGAACTATTACGCGCTCCCGGCGATGGGCGACGCGCTCGGTTGGGTCTACCGCAAGGACTGGTTCGAGCGGCCCGAGATACAGGCCGAGTTCCGCGAGAAGCACGGCCGCG
>CAYOUE010000126.1:6305-9728 GCA_964407075.1 uncultured Hyphomicrobiaceae bacterium | reverse complement strand
AGGACGGCGTCGAACCGCGCCGCGACCGGCAAGGAGGCGCGTTCGTCCGCCGCGCAATATTGGGCATAGCCGCCGCCCGTCACCAGCGCCGTGACCTTTTCGCCGATCTCGTAGCGTGAGGTTTCGCCGCCCTTTGCCACAACGGTCCCGGCAATTTCGAGGCCGGGGATGGGCGATGCGCCGGGCGGCGGCGGATAGGCGCCCTGGCGCTGCAGCACGTCCGGGCGGTTCACGCCCGCCGCCTCGACCCTCACCAGCAACTCGGTGGGACCGGGCGACGGAACGGGCCGCTGCGCCGGCGTGAGCGCCTCGGGCCCTCCGGGCGCGGGAATGTCTATTGCCGTCATCATATCCGGCAGGCTCATGACTTGACCTTTCGCGCTTGGGGTTGCAGTGATTTTTCCTTACATGATAAGCGGAATACTCGGCCGGACCGCAAGACCGCCATGCGAATCAGACAACGGGCCACGACATGAATTTCGATGAAGAGCTACCCAAAAAACCGCCCAGCCATCAGCTCGGCGCCGAGCTTTCCACATTCTCCATCGCCGAACTCGAAGATTACGCGGCTGCGCTCGATGCCGAGAAAAACCGTGTCGAAGAGATGATCCGCTCCAAAAAAGTGTCGCGCAACGCCGCCGACTCCGTATTCAAATCGTGACCGGCCCGGCCAGACGGCACAAGTTCCACAGCATAGAATGATAAATATTGATTAAAATCCGCTCAATTCCGCCGATATATCGAAAGCCTTCGCCTCAGGGCGTCTGCAGCATAAAATTTCAGGGTAAAATATTGTCATATACTGCCCGTTCTGCCTCAAGGAGTCCGCCATTGCAGCCTTCCGCGCCTGCGGACTTGCTTCGTGATTTTACGTATTCTGGCCCGAAATTTATTATTTTTCGAAAAACCGGTTGCATCCGTAAATGAAAAATTAACATCATGGCGATTATGACCTGACTTTCAGCCTGTGTTAACTGCGTTCAGCCAGGGTATGCGTTCATGAGTAACAGTTCACAGTATGCGTCCGAGAATGAAGGCGACGGGGTTGTAGCGATCCCCTTCCGGCCAAGGCGCGACGACCGCGAGGAATTCCACACCCTTTTCCGGGAAGGCATGTCTCTCGTCGAGAAAACGGCGAATTACCTCGACGGCGCCGGGCGGCGCGAAGCCAAATGCCTCCAGCCCTACGCCGCATTGGCCTACGCCACGGAAAGCATGAGGCTGACGACGAGACTGACGCAGATCGCAACCTGGCTCCTCGCCCGCCGTGCGATCATGAATGGCGACCAGCCGCCCCGAACCCGTTCCGACTTGAACCCGCTCGACCTGCCGCCAGTTTCGAAAATTCGCGGATCACGGGGCTATGAAGAACTGCCGCCCCGGCTGCGTGGCCTTATCGAGGACGCCTACCGTTTCCATCAAAAGCTGAGCGCATTCAACGGGCCGAGGCGCAGCCACGCCAAAACGATCCGGAACCCGGTTGCACTTCAGATCGAGCGCCTGCAATCGGCCTTCAGCTGAAACAAAGGCAGCATCACCCAGCTCTACTTGCAGCCGCGCGCCGTCAAGGCGCGCAGAGCAGATAAACCCGACCGCGGCCGCCAGCTACCCGAGGAAGCCTTCGAATTTCTTCTTGAAGCGGCTGACGCGCCCGCCGCGGTCGATCAGGTGCTGGGAACCGCCGGTCCAGGCCGGATGCGAATTCGGGTCGATATCGAGTTGCAGCCTGTCGCCTTCCGACCCATAGGTCGAAAACGTCTCGAACTCGGTGCCGTCGGTCATGACGACCGTGATCTTGTGATAATCGGGATGAAGTTCTTTTTTCATGTGCGCCCATTCTCTGCCCGCGCCGTCGCGCGGAAAAAAATTTTCCGGATGTTGAGGAATGACGATCTGAGCGCTTATAACGCAGGGCGCAATGAGATGACAAGATACGCCTCCCTATTTTAATCATAGCTTTGCCATACTAGGAATTTGCGGCGCACAGCCCAGGCCGCGCCCAATGAAACGGACCCAGCCCAGTCTCCAACAGGCCCGGGAGCGGACGATGAGCATCAAGAGCAGCAAGGGCTCGGAGCCCGGCGCCGATCCCGGCCCCGGCGCCCTACCGGCGGGACTTGGCGGCCTTGGCAGGCTATGGCCCTATGTCAGGCCCTACAGGCGCGCCTTGATCTTCGCCTTTCTCGGCCTGATCGTGGCGGCTGGCGCCACGCTCAGCCTCCCCGTCGCGGTGCGCCGAATGATCGACCTTGGTTTTTCGGCGGACAATGCCGGGCTGATCGACAGCTATTTCGCCATTCTGCTCGTCATCGCGATCGTTCTGGCGGCGGCGAGCGCGCTCCGCTTCTATTTCGTAAGCTGGATCGGAGAGCGTGTCGTGTCGGACATCCGCGCCGACGTGTTCAGCCACCTTGCGGCGCTGAGCCCCGCCTTCTATGAAAAGACGCACTCGGCCGAACTCATGTCGCGGCTTACAGCGGACACCACGCAGATCAAGGCCGCGGTCTCGTCAGCCGTAAGCCAGTTGCTTCGCAACGGCGTCCTGCTTGTCGGAGCGCTCATCATGATGGCGCTGACAAGCGTGACGCTCAGCGCGCTGGTCATCATCGCGATACCCTTCATCATCCTGCCGCTGATCGCTTATGGCCGCTCGGTGCGCCGTCTGTCGCGCGTGGCCCAGGACGAACTCGCCAACGCCTCCACCTATGCGGCTGAAAATCTCGGTTCGCCGAAAACGATGCAGGCCTTCACGGTCGAGCCGTTCGTGACGCGCCGGTTCCGCGCTGCGGTCGAGACCGCATTCCAGGCCGCCAGAAGCCGCGTGATCGCGCGCGCCGTGCTGACCGCGGCCGCCACATTGCTGGTTTTCGGCAGCGTCGTGGGCATATTGTGGTACGGCGCACATCTGGTGATCGCGGAGCGGATGAGCGGCGGCACGCTGGCGCAATTCCTGCTCTATGCAGCTTTCGCCGCCGGATCGGTCGCGATATTGTCCGAGGTCTGGGGCGAGATCCAGCAGGCGATCGGCGCGGCCGGGCGGCTGCAGGAACTGCTCGCCGTCAGGCCGGAGATTCAATCGCCCGCAAAGCCGCTTGCGCTTCCCGATCCGCCGCGCGGCGAGATTGCTTTCGAGGGCGTGACCTTCGCCTATCCGGAGCAGGATGAACGCCCGGTGTTCCGCAATCTGAGCTTTTCCGTGAAGCCGGGCGAGCGTGTGGCCATCGTCGGCCCGTCCGGCGCAGGCAAGACGACGATCTTCAACCTGATCCTGCGCTTCTACGATCCGCAGCGCGGCCGCGTCCTGATCGACGGCGTGGCTGCGAACATGGCCGACCTCAGGGCCCTGCGTCAGCGCATGTCCTACGTCCCGCAGGATCCGGTGGTGTTCGCGGCTTCGATTGCGGAGAACATACGCTACGGCTC
>CAYOUE010000126.1:0-6295 GCA_964407075.1 uncultured Hyphomicrobiaceae bacterium | reverse complement strand
CGCGCCCGACGACGCTGTCCGGCAGGCCGCCCGCCTGGCGCTTGCAAGCGAATTCGTCGAGGCGCTCCCCGATGGCTACGCCACAATTCTGGGCGAACGCGGCGTGACCCTCTCCGGCGGCCAGCGCCAGCGCATCGCCATAGCCCGCGCCCTGTTGCGCAACGCGCCGATCCTGCTGCTTGACGAGGCGACCAGCGCGCTCGACGCCGAAAGCGAGGGGCTGGTGCAGACCGCGCTCGGCCGCGCCATGCAGGGACGCACAACGCTCGTCATCGCGCATCGCCTTTCGACCGTGCTGAACGCCGACCGCATTCTGGTGATCGACGGCGGCCGGATCATCGAGGAAGGCGCGCATCGCAGCCTCGTCGCCAAGGGCGGCGTCTATGCGAAGCTGGCGGAATTGCAGTTCCGGCAGGAAGCCGGCGCGGCTTGAAGCGGGGGCCGCGGCCCGCTCTTCTGCATGGCCGGCATGAGCGTTACCTCAAGCTGCGCACCGCCTTCTCGATGGTCGCGTCGAACGAGACGCGGGGCGGCTTGACGCCGTGCATGAACAACTCGCGGCGCATGGCGTGGGTCGTGCCGGTAAGGATCAGTTTCGCGCCGCGGCGTTCGACCTTGCGGGCCAGCCCTTCGATGGTATGGGCGGCGGTCGAGTCGATGAAGGGGACAGCTTCGAAATCGAGGATCAGGACCCCGGGCGTATCCGCGATGCGGTCGAGAATGGATCCGATCGAAGCCGCCGCGCCGAAGAAGAACGCCCCCGTGATCCTGTAAATGACGACGTTTTGGCTCTGCGCCTCAGCCTCGTCATAAGCCCCGCGGTCCCCGTTGGAGTCGTCCGCCTTGTCTTCAGTAACCAGTGGAACTTGCGCCTCGATGGCCGTGGCAGCCGACATCCGATAGATGAACAGCACCGAGCCGAGCGCGAAGCCGACGACAATCGCCTCGGTCAGATCGCGGAATATGGTGAGCAGCAGCGTGATGGTCAGAACGGCGGCGTCGCCGCGCGAGGCGCGCAGCAGAGCCGCGATAGCGGATTTTTCCACCATGTCCCACGCCACGACTGCAAGGATGCCAGCAAGACACGCGAGCGGAATATGGCTGGCCAGCGGCGCGGCAAGGACGATGAAGGCCAGAAGGAACGCCGCGTGGAGAATTCCCGCGACAGGCCCGTGCGCGCCGGCTCTGACATTCGTCGCGGTCCTGGCGATCGTGCCGGTCACGCAGAAACCGCCGAACAGTCCGCTTCCGACATTTGCCGCGCCCTGGGCGACCAGTTCACAATTCGAACGGTGACGGCGTCCGGTCATGCCGTCCGCCACGACTGCCGAAAGCAGGGATTCGATCGACCCCAGCAGAGCGAACGCGAATGCGCTCGGCAGGACTTCCTGGACTTTCGATAGCGTGATCTCGGGCAGGGACGGCAAGGGCAAGGTCCCGGGAATGCCGCCGAACTCGCTTCCTATCGTCGCCACGGGCAGGCCGAGAGTTCCTGTCACAGCGCCGGTAACGACGACGGCGATGAGCATTCCCGGCCAGTGAGGTTGCAATTTCCTGAGTCCGATTATGACGGCCACCGTCCCTGCGGAAATCGCGACCGTAACTGCGTCCGCCGTAGGCAGGCTCCGCAACAGCACAGGAAGTTTTTCGAGCAGAGGCCCTGGTTCGGCGGCAAGGTCCAGTCCGAGCAGATTGCGGATCTGGCTGGCGAAAATGATGATCGCGATCCCTGCCGTGAACCCGACAGTTACGGGATAGGGGATGAATTTGATGAAGGTGCCCAGACCGAGCAGACCCGCAGCCATCAGCATGAAGCCCGAGAGCATGGTGGCGAGGATAAGCCCGTCAATGCCATGGGCCTGAACCGTCGCGGCGACCAGAACGATGAATGCGCCGGCGGGTCCGCCGATCTGGAATCGGCTTCCTCCCAGCGCTGAAACCAGAAACCCGCCGATGATCGCGGTGTAGAGGCCCTGAGCGGGCGACGCCCCGCTCGCTATGGCGATGGCCATGGAGAGAGGCAGGGCCACGATGGCGACGGTCAGCCCGGCGATGGCGTCAGCCCTCAAATGGCGCAGCCCGTATCCCTCGCGCAGCACCGTGACCAGTTTTGGCGTGTAAAGTTCGAACCAGCTTGCAGGTTGCGGGGCCGGAACGGATGCATCCCGGGATCGGATCGTCATGGAGTTACCTTTTCAAGGGGCCTTGGAGGCTGCAGGAGCGCCGCAGGACTGCGCCAGGCGGGAGATCCCTACCGGCTCGCATCCTATGCGTCGTAGGCTTTGAGAACCCGTTTCGGCGCCTGCGCACGCCAAACCCGGACCAGATTGGCTTTCGCCCATTCGAAATCGAGCTTTTCGGGACGCACGAGAATCAGCGGATGGCCCTTGTAGTGCGGCGTCACGAAAAACGTCTCCGGATCGGCCTCCACGAGGAAATCGCGCTCCTCGACAGGAACCTTGAACACAGGCGCATCCTCGCTCGGACTCCACCAGACCCAGAGCTTGCCGTGAGCCTTGAGCGCAGGCTGGCCCCATGTCGTCGTCACCTCGACGCCGGGCAGATCGAGCCCGAGTGCGAGCGCCTTGATCACATCCCAGTCCGCCTGTCTTTCAGGTTTCGTCATGACGGTCTCATGCCTGCGCCGGCATCCGTTCAGAAATGGCTTTCGATCTCCCTGAAGCCCGGCGCACGTTCCGCATAGCTGAAAGTTTCTTCGTCCCTGATTTCTCGCGCAGCGCGGATCAACTCGCCATAAGCGAGCCGCGCAAGGCTTGAGCCGACGCTGATCCGCTTGACGCCCGCAGCCGACAGTTCCGAAACGCTGAATGCGGCTCCGGCAAATCCCATGACCACATTGACCGGCTTCGACACGGCTGCGCAGACCGCCCTGATGTCCTCCAGCGTCCGCAATCCCGGTGCATACAGAACGTCCGCCCCGGCCTTTTCGAACGCCTGAAGCCGCCTGATAGTGTCGTCGAGATCGAGCCGGCCGTGAAGGTAATTCTCCGCCCGCGCCGTCAGAACGAAATCCCGGTCCAGCCTGCCCGCCGCTTCCGTAGCCGCTGCGATCCTCTCCACGGCCAGATCGAAGGCGAAGATCGGATCGCCCGGATCACCCGTATGGTCCTCGATGGAGCATCCGGCAAGGCCCGCCGCCGCCGCCTTCCCGATCGTCGCGGCGACAGTTTCGGGCCGGTCGCCGAAGCCCTTTTCCAGATCCGCAGACACTGGCAACGGCGTTGCCCCCGCGATCTCCCGGCAATGATCGAGCACCGCATCTTCCGGGACCGTGGAATCCTTCATCCCGAGTGAAAAGGCAAAGCCCGCGCTCGTCGTCGCCAGCGCCTCGAAGCCCATCGAGGCGAGGATGCGCGCCGACCCCGCATCCCAGGGATTCGGGATCACGAAAGCGCCTTCGCGCTCATGCAGCTTTCGGAAGGCCGAAGGCGTATGTTTCCGTGACATCATGATCTCCTGTATCGCGCCTGGATGCGGCTTTTCGAGACAGTACGGCCCGCAGCGCCCGCCATCAAGACGCCTCGTCGCGCATTATGCGGTGAACGTGCTACGCGCGGCTTTCTTCGCCGAAGGGCGCGAATCGCCTAAAGTGCCGCCAAGGCAAAAGCATCCTGAAAGGGCGTCGATGAAAAGCACGGCAGGCAAAAGCCTCACGGCAGGCGCCGGGCGGAACTGGACGCCGCGCGGAGGCAAGGCCCGGCGCGTCGGAGAGTTCGTGCCGCGCCTGATGCAGCCCGTCTTCGAGAAATTCGGCTTTCCGGCCGCCGCGATCCTCACGGACTGGGCCGCGATCGCCGGTCCCGAACTGGCCTCCTTCACCGCGCCGGAACGTCTGAAGTGGCCGAAACGGGCTTCGCGGGACAACAGCGGAGAAGACGGCAAAGCCGCCACGCTGGTTCTGCGGGTTGGCGGCGCACGCGCCCTGGAGGTCGACCATATGCGCCCGCGCATCATAGAGCGCATCAATGCCAGCTTCGGCTACCGCGCGGTCGGCGACATCCGGATCGTGCAGGCGCCGCTCCCCGAGCGAAGTGCGGCAAAATCTCACAGCGGCGCCGGACCGCTTTCATGCAAGCCGTCCCCGGCCAATCTGCAGGAAAGCAGGCTGGATAGCGCTCTTGCGCGTATTTCCGAGGGCGTGCAGGCCCGGAATGCCGAAACCGGAGACTCGCCTCCCGAGCCGCAACTTCACGGCAAATTCATCGCCAAAGGCGTCTGATCTTCCTCGACAGAGCTGCTCTAGGGCCTTATTTCAAAGAAAAAAGGCTTGCGACGGTGCCCAGTCCATAAGGCTGCCTCAATCAGACTCATAGTTACAGGAGATGACAGTGTTTCATCCGCCCCTGACTTCGAAGTTCACGCTCCAATACATTTTGGCCCTGATGATGATGACGACAATGATGCTCGCCACACCCCCGGAAACTGCGAAAGCCCAGACCCCTGTGGAGCCTGATGTGAACGTCGAAGCGTTGATGAAAGCCGGCGAAATGCCCGACATCGTGCTCGGGAACAGCGACGCGCCCTATACGATCATCGAATATTCGTCGATGACGTGCCCGCATTGCGCCAACTTTCATATGAACGTGCTTCCGGAAGTCAAAAAGAAATATATCGATACCGGCGTCGCCAAGTTCATCATACGCGAATTTCCGTTCGATAACGTCGCCGCCGCCGCTTTCATGCTCGCGCGCTGCGTGGACCGTTCGAAATATTTCGATTTTGTGGACCTGCTCTACGCCAATCAGGAAGAATGGGCGTTCGGCGGCAATCCGCTCGAAGGTCTGCGCAAATATTCCAAGATGGCCGGCTTCACCGAGGCGCGATTCAATGATTGCCTCGGCGACGAAAAACTGCTGAGTCACATCGAATGGGTTCGCAACCGCGGCAATACGGAGTTCGGCGTTAGCTCCACGCCGACATTCTTCATAAACGGCAAGCGCCTTCCCAACAGTTCGATCGGCGCGTTCGACGAGATCCTGGGCAAGGCTGCCGGCTAGTGGTTCGATTCAAACATTTGCATCCCATTTGCGGCGCCCTCGTTTGCAAATGTTTGAATCTCAAGAACCACTAGAAACTACTGATTCTAATGCGGCTTTTGAATTTGACATTTGAAAATGCGCCCGCAGCGAGTGGGGGATCAAATGTCAAATTCGCTCCATTAGTATCCGGATTTACCGCGGCTGTCCGCGGGTCTTTCCGGGGAGAGCCGCCGTTGGGCAGGGGGAACGAAACCGGCATGGGTTCAAGCGTCGCAAACTGCCGCTCTCCGTTCGCGGTCTTGGCGTTTACGGCAATGCTCGCACTCGGCGGCTGCGGCGCGGACCTTCCGGGAACCGTCGCTGCCGGACTGGCCGGCGGCACAGCTTCTGCGGCGGATCTGGCCGTTACCGGCACACTCCCCGAAAAAACCATGGGCAGGGCCGACGCGCCGGTCACGATCATCGAATACGCCTCACTCGGCTGCCCGATCTGCGCCAGCTTCCATAAATCGGTCCTTCCGAAGATCAAGTCCGCCTATATCGACACCGGCAAGGTCCGCTTCATCTTCCGCGAATTTCCGATCGGCGCTTCCCCAGCGGCGGCGGCCCATGCCGCGCGCTGCGTCGAAGACCGCCATTTTTTCAACGTCAACGACAGATTCATGGCCCGCAGCGGCCAGTGGAACGCCCGCAATCCCGACAACGATCTGCTCTACGCAGTTGTGCAAGACACAGGCATCAGCCGCGCCGCATTTGACAGTTGCATGGCGAATCAAGAGATTCGTGATGGTGTGAATTGGGTTAAACTGCGGGGCCGGGAGCTTGGCGTGAAGGGTACGCCGACCTTCTTCATCAATGACGACAAGATACGCGGCGCGTTGAGTTATGACGGGATGCGGCAGATCATCGAAAAGCATCTCGGCAGCGCCGCAAATCCGGCCTGAGCCCCGCCTGCCCGGACTGGCATAACGTTGCCCGGCCGCGCATCATGAGGGACAGCCAGTGCAAATCACGCGCCTTCGCCTGCTCGGATTCAAATCCTTCGTCGAGCCCTCCGAGCTCCTGATCGAACCGGGGCTGACGGGCGTCGTCGGCCCGAACGGCTGCGGAAAATCGAACCTGCTCGAAGCGCTGCGCTGGGTCATGGGAGAGACCTCGTACAAGAGTATGCGCGGCGGCGCCATGGACGACGTCATCTTCGCCGGGACAGACAAACGGCCCGCGCGCAACATGGCCGAAGTCAGCGTCACGATCGACAACCGCGCACGCACCGCTCCCGCGGAGTTCAACGACGC
>CAYOUE010000125.1:0-9728 GCA_964407075.1 uncultured Hyphomicrobiaceae bacterium | reverse complement strand
ACGACGCTCTGAATGCGACCCGCGCGGCGGTCGAGGAAGGCATCGTGCCGGGCGGCGGCGTCGCTCTTCTGCGTTCGGTGAAGGCGCTTGAAAGCCTCTCCTACGCCAATGAAGACCAGAAGGCCGGCATCAATATCGTCCGCAAGGCAGTCCAGACCCCGGCGCGGACGATCGCGGAAAACGCCGGCGAAGACGGCGCCGTAATTGCCGGAAAGATCCTCGAAAACAGCAATTACAATTTCGGCTACAACGCGCAGACCGGCGAATATGGCGATCTGGTCGGCCAGGGCGTCATCGACCCCGTGAAGGTGGTGCGTTCGGCCCTGCAGGACGCCGCTTCCGTGGCCGGGTTGCTGATTACGACCGAAGCCATGATCGCGGAAAAGCCGAAGAAGGAGTCTTCGTCCATGCCGCAGATGCCGGGCGGAATGGATTACTGATCCGCTCCCGGAATTCGAAACGCGAAAGGCCCGCTGTCCAGCGGGCCTTTTTGATTGCGGCGCCGCGCACAGGAAAATCTGATGCGTTTGCATCCGTGACAGGCCATGCTTGAGCCGCCATTCGCAAGGAACAGCCTTCTGGAGCGGGCGTGCAATGACCATCACCTTCGATCAGCTCAGAACCTTTCTCTGGGTCGCGCGGTTGGGCGGCATCAGGCGGGCCGCCGAACAGATGAACCTGTCGCAGCCAGCGGTATCGGCAAGGATCGCGGCGCTGGAGCAGACCGTCGCGGCTCCGCTGTTCGATCGTGACGCCCGCGGTGTAACGCTAACCAAAAGAGGGCAAATGCTGCTCGCCCATGCCGAGCGGATTGCGCAGTCCTTCGAGGCGATCCGGGAAAGCGTCATCGAGCCTGAGGCGGTCGAGGATCTCCTGCGGATCGGCGCTTCCGAGACGATCGCCCAGTCATGGCTGACGGATTTTCTCGCGCGCCTTGCCAAAGCCTATCCGCGTCTGAGTGTGGAAGTGTCGGTGGACATTTCGCTGCATCTGCGCGAGGCGCTGCTATCCCGCGCTATCGATCTGGCGCTCCTGATGGGGCCGGTCTCGGAATTCAGCATCGACAATATCGACCTGCCTCCCTTCGAAGTCGCCTGGTTCAAGGCGGCCTCGCACGGCGATGTCGATCTCGCACGGACGCCCGTCATCTCCTACGCCCGCAACACGCGGCCCTACCGAGAATTGCGCGCCGAGCTGATCCGCAGGCACGGCGCGGGCATCCGTGTGTTTCCGACCTCCTCGCTGATGGCGGGAATCCAGATGGTGGCCGCCGATGTCGGCGTTGGCGTTCTGCCGCGAACGCTGGCTCGCGGGCTTCTCGAAGCCGGCAAGATCGTCGAGTTCGATCCTGGATGGACGCCGGGCGCTCTGCGATTCACCGCTTCCTATCTCGGCGAATCTCGCAGCTTCATCGCCATGCGCGCCGCCAGGATCGCTGTCGAAGCCGCCGAGGCTCACTCCGGTGCGCACGGGGCTGGGACGCAACGCGTCCGAAAGGCGCGCATGGACGGGGCTGCGAAAATATAGCTGGCCCGGCGATCAGAATTTCTGATCGGAACTGAAAGAAAATGACGATTTGACCTGATGACCTGTTCGCCTCACCTTCGTTAAGACTTCAATAACGACGGATCGCAGGCCCATGCCCACCGCCGCCACGAACACCCATGCTGAATTGCGGCGCGCTCCAGTCGGGACCGTACGGGCCGCAATCCGCAACGGCGCATATGCGAGGCATACGGCGGGCCTGGCCGAGGGCTTCCTGCAGTGCAACCTGGTGATCCTTCCGGAGCGTTTCGCACTCGACTTCATGCGTTTCTGCCAGCGCAACCCGAAGCCCTGCCCGCTGGCAGGCGTATCGGATACCGGCGATCCGATGATGCGCACGCTGGGCGCCGACATCGACATCCGCACCGACGTCCCGCTGTACAATGTCTACCGCGACGGGGCGCTGGCCGGGCAGCTTACGGACATCCGCGAAATCTGGCGCGGCGACATGGTCGCTTTTGCGCTGGGATGCTCCTTCACCTTCGAGCGCGCGCTTGCGGCCGAGGGGATACTGCTGCGTCACGTCGAGCAGGACATGACCGTGTCCATGTTCCGCACCGGGATCGAAACCATGCCTGCCGGACCTTTCCGTGGCGGCATGGTCGTCACGATGCGCCCGATCGCCGACGCAGACGTCGAACGGGCCGTCGCGATCAGCCGCCGTTACCCGCTCGCCCATGGCGGGCCGGTGCATATCGGCGATCCGGCCGCAATCGGTATCGAAGATCTCGCCCGGCCGGACTGGGGCGACCCGACCCCGGTAGAACCGGGCCAGACCCCGGTCTTCTGGGCCTGCGGCGTGACCCCCCAGAATGCGATCATCGAGGCGAAGACGCCTCTGTGCATAACGCACGCGCCCGGCTCGATGCTCATCACCGATGTGGATGAACACGCCGAAATTCCGATCGTTACCGCCCAGACCGCATAAAGGAGATGCGTATGAAACGGATATCGACATTCGCCTTCGCCGCAATCATTGGAGCGCTGCCGGCCGCGGCTGCGGAATTGTCCGTCGTCGGAAGCTGGAGCGGTCTGCCGCTTCACAAGCAGTATGAGGCGCCGTTCTGGAACGAGACGCTGCCTGAAGCCTCGGGCGGCAGGATCACGGTTTCGCTGACGACCCACGACCAGATGGGCGTCGGTCCCGGCGACGTTTTCCGTCTGCTCGGCGATGGCGTGTTCAATGTCGGCATGACCGTCGGCGATTACGCCGTATCGGACGCACCTGCGCTCGAAGGCCTGGACGTGCCCCTCATCGCCACGACGGCCGAAGCGGCAAAGCAGATGGTCGATGCCGCGCGCCCGATGGTCGAGGAGATTTTCAAGACGCGCTTCAATTCCAGAGTTCTCGCCATCGCGCCCTACCCGCCGCAGGTGGTGTTCTGCAACGCGGAGATTGCATCGCTCGAAGATCTCAAGGGCAAGAAGATCCGGGCGTCGGGTCGCATGACGGCGAAGTTCCTGGAAGCGCTCGGTGCGGAAGGCGTCAATATCAGCTTCTCGGAAGTCCCCGGCGCGCTGCAGCGCGGCGTCGTCGATTGCGCAGTGACGGGCGCAGGCTCGGGATACAGCGCCGGATGGTGGGAAGTCTCCACGCATCTGATGACGCTGCCGCTGGGCGGGTGGGACCCGGTCGTCACAGCCATCAACCTCGAAAGCTGGAACGCTCTCAGCGAAGAAGACAGGATGCTGATTACGTCGCAAATCGCTGAAAATTTCGAGAAGCCCGCCTGGGACGCAGCCGGCGGCGCGCTGAAGAACGACGTCGCCTGCCTCACCGGCAACGGTGATTGCGCCTCGGGCGACAAACGCAGCATGACGCTGGTCGAGCCAAGCCAGTCGGATACCGAAAAAGCCCGCGAAATCCTCATAAGCACGGTGCTTCCCGACTGGGCCGAGCGGGCTGGTCCGGACGCCGCGCAGCAATGGAACGAAAGCGTCGGCAAAGTCACCGGCGTCTCGATCCCGCTCAATTGAACCCGGTGAGCGGCGGGCAGCGTCATGACAGAAACCGTTATCCTTCTGCTTCGGCGTTCGAACGACGCTGTCGCGCTGGCGGTGGGCGTCGCGCTGCTCGCAGCCGTTCTCTTCATCCTCGCCGAGATCGCGTTGCGCCAGCTGGGCGGATCGCTTGGGGGAACGGACGAAATCTCCGGCTATGTCATGGCCGGGACGACGAGCTGGGGCATGGGCTACGCCTTGACGGCGCTTGCCCATGTCCGCATCGATCTCGTCCGGATTCGCCTTGCGCCACGCGGCAGAGCGTTCATGGACCTTTTCGCCATGATCGCGCTCACGGCCATAGCGCTCGTCATCGCCTTGCAGACATGGCCGGTTCTCGCCAAGACGCTTCTGAGCGGCGCGCGCGCCAACACGCCGCTGGAAACGCCGCTCTGGATTCCGCAAGTCATCTGGTGGTCCGGGTGGATCTGGTTCGCGCTCTCGGCGTCGGCGGCGCTTGTCTGCGCCGTCATCCTGACAATGAAGCGCGATTATGACGGGGCCGACGCTCTGATCGGCGCGGGAGCTTCTGAAGGGCGGGAGCCTTGATCTGGTATCTCTCCGGCGGTCTGCTGATCCTCCTGGCCCTCTCGATCCCGGTCGGCGTCGTGCTTTTACTGCTGGGGCTTGGCGTAGACGCCTTCTTCAGTCCCTTTCCGCTCATTCGCGGGCTTGGACAGGTGCTCTGGTCGTCCTCCAACAGCTCGACGCTCATCGCGATCCCGTTTTTCGTTCTGCTCGGAGAAATCCTTGTCCGCAGCGGCATCGCGGAGCGCACATACGCGGCGCTGAACGCCTGGCTGTCCTGGCTGCCGGGCGGACTCATCCACGCCAATATCGGCACGGCGACGATGTTTGCGGCGACGTCGGGCTCCTCGGTCGCCACCGCAGCGACAGTCGCCACGGTCGCCATGCCCCAGGCCCAACGCCTCGGTTACGATCCACGCCTTTTCTCAGGCGCAATCGCCGCCGGTGGCACGCTCGGAATTCTGATCCCGCCCTCGATCAACCTCATCGTCTACGGTTTCCTGACGGAAACCTCGATCCCGCAGCTTTTTCTGGCCGGTCTCCTGCCGGGTCTTCTGCTCGCTGTGATGTTCATGATCGTGACGGCTCTTCTGTGCCTCTGGCGGCCGGAACTGGGCGGTCCGGCCAGCCGCAGCAACTGGGCGGAGAGACTTGCCGGACTGGTCCAGCTCATTCCGATTCTCATACTGTTCGCTTCAATCGTCGGCTCGATCTATGCGGGGTGGGCCACGCCGACCGAAGCCGCGGCGGTCGGCGTCGCCATCGCTTTCGTAATCGCCGGGCTGAACCGGGGCTTGAACATCCAGATGCTCGCCATGAGTCTGCGCGGAACGGTGCGGATCACGGCCATGATTATGCTCGTGGTTACAGGCGCCTACTTTCTCAATTTCGCGCTGACCGCAACGGGGTTGGGGCGCGCGCTGCAGGATCTGATGACCGGGCTTGGCCTAACACCGCTAGGAACGCTGCTCGCCATCGTGCTCCTTTACATCGTCCTGGGCTTCTTCATTGAGACGCTGTCGTTGATGGTCGCGACAATCCCGATCATCGTTCCGATCGTTACGGGGCTGGGTTACGACAAGGTCTGGTTCGGTATCCTGATGATCCTGCTCGTCGAGATGGCGCTGATTACGCCTCCGGTCGGTCTCAACCTCTATGTCGTGCAGGGAGCGAGGAAATCGGGCAGTTTCACCGACGTCATGGTCGGCTGCATTCCCTATGTGCTGGTCATGCTGCTGATGGCGGCGGCGCTGATCGCCATGCCGCAGATCGCCCTGTTTCTGCCGCAGACGCTGTAAAGCCGGCAACGCTTGGGGGAACCAGCGGCCAAGCCGTCCGCGATGTCTTCACTGACGCGCCGGACGGACTCAAGTCATGCGGTCGTCAATGAGCGGGTTCGGTTTCGCAAGAGTCGTCAAAGCCGCAATGTCAGTCAGCCGGATCAGCGAACCGTCGACCTCGACGCCATACGGCTTCAGCGTGTTGAAGGCGCGGGACAGATTCTCCGGGGTCATGCCGAGCATCGAGGCGAGCGTTCGCTTGTCATGAGGCAACTCCAGCGATCCGCCGCCGCCCTGATCCCTGTGATAGCGCAGGATGCGGTTGGCGAGGCGCTCCACGGCCGTGCGCAGCTTCAGATCCTTGTGCTCCTTGACTACGGCGCGGTAGCAGGTAGCAAGCTCGACGACGATGGCGCGTGCGAAGGCTTCGTCCTGTTCAAACGCCGAGCGCACATTCTCGGATGGGATCAGAAGGATCCGGGAGCGTTCGATGGTTCGGGCCGACATGAGAAATATTGCGTCCTTGATGACTGCCGCGAGAATGAAAGTTCCGACCGGACGTACCATACCCATCGTCGCTTCGCGTCCGTTGGAGCGCGCATAGAGTTCGACGCACCCCTCGATCACGACATAAAGGAAATCGGCCGGATCGCCTTCGGTGATGAGATCGAGCTGCGCGGGGAAGGTCTGCAGATAGGCGGCCTGCATGAGCTGCTCGAAATTAGCGTCGTCCATGCTCTCAAAAAGCTGGAGGCGCCTGACCTGTGGCAAATCGGATGACCGCACTCTTCCGCTCGCTTGATTTAAGTCAAGGGTCCAATTGAGGGAATCTATCAGCGCGATTCCCGAACCGCAACCAACCGGTTTGACTGAAGCCTGCCGCGCCCTTGCCGGTTCAGCCGGCCCGGCTTGATTCTTCGTTCTGGGCGGCATTTTTTGATCCAAATCAAGCCTCAGTTCGCCCCGGCGCGAAAACCTGTCTCCGTCACGGACTGATTTGGCGGCGTCCATGGCCGCCGGTGCGAAGAGGTTGGAGCCATGCATTCGCTCGAAGCGGTCTCGCCTGCTCAACAGAACAGAATCCTGGGCATGAGCACCCTTGCCTTTACGGTGTGCTTCGCCGTCTGGACGATCTTCTCCATCATCGGTGTTCAGATCAAACAGGATCTCGGGCTGACCGATACGCAATTCGGCCTGCTCGCCGGAACGCCGATCCTGACCGGCTCGCTGACGCGGATTTTTCTGGGCATCTGGTCCGACCAGTATGGCGGACGCGCCGTCTACTTCTGGACGATGGTCGCGGCGGCGATGGCGACATTCCTTCTCGCCTATGCAACGACATATGAGATGATGCTGGTCGCTGCGCTCGGCGTCGGCGTGGCGGGCGGCTCCTTCGCTGTGGGCATCGCCTATGTGTCGAAATGGTATCCGAAAGAGAAGCAGGGGACGGCGCTCGGCGTTTTCGGCGCGGGCAATGTCGGCGCGGCTGTAACGAAGTTCGTCGCGCCTTTCGTGCTCGTGGCTTACGGCTGGGAAATGGTGGCGCAGGTCTGGGCGGCCGCGCTGCTCGTGACCGCGGTGATTTTCTGGTTTACGACCGAAGACGACCCTGACCTGAAGCGCAGGCGCGAAACCGGACAGCGCCCCGAATCCTTCACCGCCATGCTCAAGCCGCTGGCGAACCTGCAGGTGTGGCGGTTTTCGCTCTATTACTTTTTCGTTTTCGGCGCGTTCGTGGCGCTGGCCCTCTGGCTGCCCCGCTATCTGATCGGCGTGTACGGTCTCGACATCAAGACGGCGGGCATGATCGCCGCATTCTACTCGGTGCCGGCCAGCATCTTCCGTATCTATGGCGGCTATCTTTCGGACAGGCACGGCGCGCGGACCGTGATGTACTGGACCTTCATGGTCTCGGCGGTCTGCTGCTTCCTGCTGTCCTATCCGCCGACGGACTATATCATTCGCGGCGTGCGCGGCCCGATTACTTTCACGATGGAAATGGGGCTCGTCGGCTTCACGGTGATCGTCTTCGTGCTGGGCTTCTTCATGAGCCTCGGCAAGGCCGCCGTCTACAAGCACATCCCGGTCTATTACCCGGACAAGGTCGGCGCGGTCGGCGGCATCGTGGGTCTCGTCGGCGGCCTTGGCGGGTTCATTCTGCCGATCCTGTTCGGCGCCATGCTCGATCTGACGGGCGTCTGGACGAGCTGTTTCATGCTCCTGTTCCTGCTGGCGACGGCGGCGCTCGTCTGGATGCACGCCGCGATCCGGCGCATGGAGCGCGAGGCGGCCGGCAAGGAGTTGTACAGGCTGCCCGAACTGCCGGAAATGCAGCCGATCCATGAGCCCAGGCATGAGGGCGCCCTCGCCGCTCACGTGCTGGATGACTGGCGGCCTGAAGATCCGGTTTTCTGGAACGCCAAGGGACGCGCGATCGCCCGCCGCAATCTGTGGATCTCCATTCCCTGCCTGCTGCTGTCCTTCGCGGTCTGGATGGTCTGGTCGGTCGTCGTCGCCAAGCTCCCGTCCATCGGCTTTAACTACACGACGGACCAGCTCTTCTGGCTGGCGGCCTTGCCAGGCCTGTCAGGCGCGACTTTGCGGATTTTCTACTCCTTCATGGCCCCAATCTTCGGCGGGAGGCTGTGGACGACGCTGGCGACCTGGTCGCTGCTGATCCCCGCGCTCGGAATCGGCTTCGCGGTGCAGAATCCGGACACGCCCTATTGGCTGTTCCTCCTTCTCGCCCTGCTTTGCGGCTTCGGCGGCGGCAATTTCGCCTCCTCCATGTCGAACATCTCCTTCTTCTTCCCGAAGGCGGAGAAAGGCAATGCGCTGGCGCTCAACGCCGGTCTCGGCAATCTCGGCGTCAGCGTGGTGCAATTTGTCGTGCCGGTGATCATCACGGCGGGCGTATTCGGGTTTCTTGGCGGCGATCCGCAGACGCTGCCTGACGGCTCGCGGCTCTGGCTTCAGAACGCCGGCTTCATCTGGGTTCCGTTCATCGTCGCCTCTGCCTTCGCAGCCTGGTTCGGCATGAACGACATCGCCTCGGCGCGGGCGTCCTTCGCTGAGCAGTCGATCATCTTCCAGCGCAAGCATAACTGGATCATGTGCTGGCTCTACACCGGCACCTTCGGATCGTTCATCGGCTATTCGGCAGGCTTTCCGCTGCTGGCCCGGACTCAGTTCCCCGAGATCGACGCGCTGCAATACGCCTTTCTCGGCCCGCTCGTCGGGGCGGTGAGCCGCTCGATGACCGGCTGGGTCTCGGACAGATGGGGCGGTGGCCGCGTCACCTTCTGGGTGTTCATCGGCATGGCCGCGGGCGTGTTCGGGGTGCTGTTCTTCCTGAACAGCGGGAACTTCGCCGGTTTCTTCGTCATGTTCCTGTTCCTGTTCTTCATGACCGGCGTCGGCAACGCCTCCACCTTCCAGATGATTCCGGCGATCATGCGCAAGGAAATGGACCGGCTCATGCCGCAGGCGGATATCGACGCCAGGACGAAACAGGCCGACCGGGAAAGCGCCGCGATCATCGGCTTCACCTCGGCGATCGCGGCCTATGGCGCGTTCTTTATCCCCAAGAGCTACGGAACGTCTATCGCGCTGACCGGCGGACCGCAGGCGGCGCTCTGGGGCTTCTTCATCTTCTATCTGACCTGCATCGCGGTCACCTGGTGGGTCTATACGCGCCGTGGCGGGCTTCTCCATGACGTCGAGCGCAGCAGCGCCGCAGCAGAAACGCCTGAATTCACAATCGAAAAGATTGCCAAATAGAGGAGCCGGGAATGTCGCAACTTCTGGACCGCCTGAATTTCCTTGCACGGAAAAACATCGGCGCATTCTCGGACGGCCACGGAGTCGTCACGAACGAAAACCGGGAGTGGGAGGAGGCTTACCGCAAACGCTGGGCGCATGACAAAATCGTGCGCTCGACGCATGGCGCGAACTGCACCGGCTCCTGCTCGTGGAAGATCTACGTCAAGGGCGGGATTGTCACCTGGGAAACACAGCATACGGATTATCCGCGCACACGGCCCGACCTGCCCAACCATGAGCCGCGCGGCTGCTCGCGCGGGGCGTCCTATAGCTGGTACATGTATTCGGCGAACCGGGTGAAATATCCGCTGATCCGCTCGCGGCTCCTGAAGCTGTGGCGGAAGGAGCGCGCGCTGAAGGCGCCGGTCGCAGCATGGGAGGCGATCCAGTCCGATCCGGCCAAGCGCGGCGACTATACCAAGATGCGCGGCCTCGGCGGCTTCGTGCGCGCGACGTGGGACGAGGTCAACGAGATCATCGCGGCGGCCAACGCCTACACCGCGAAGCGATACGGCCCCGACCGCGTCATCGGCTTCTCGCCGATCCCGGCCA
>CAYOUE010000124.1:0-9775 GCA_964407075.1 uncultured Hyphomicrobiaceae bacterium | reverse complement strand
GGACGGCGAACCGATGAAGGACGCCGTCGCCATCGCCGACCTGTTCACCGGCCTGTACGCCGTCACCGGCATTCTGGCCGCGCTCCGGCGCCGCGACGCGACAGGCGAGGGCGCCCATATCGACATGGCGCTGCTGGATTGCCAGGTCGCGACGCTCGGCTATCAGGCGATGAATTATCTGGTCTCCGGCGTCAACCCGCGCCGCTACGGCAATGGCCATCCCAACATCGTTCCGTATCAGCTCTATCCGGCGAAGGATGGCTATCTCGTCATCGCGGTTGGCAATGACGGGCAGTTCGCGCGGCTGTGCGCCGTGCTCGGCGCGCCGGATCTGGCCGAAAACCCCGACTACCGCAAGAATGAGGGCAGGGTGCGGAACCGCGACGCACTCAACGTCGAACTGAACCGCCTGACATCCGCATTCGACCGCGACCGGCTCATCGAGGCGTTGCACATCCAGGGCATTCCGGCCGGGCCGATCAACTCGGTGGCCGAGGTCTTCGCCGACCCTCAGGTTCAGGCACGCGGGATGAAGCTCGAAGTGCGCGACAGCGGCGGCGTTGCTGTGCCCACCGTCGCCGGGCCGATCGTGATCGACGGCGAGCGGATGGTGGCGGAGACGGCCAGTCCGAGACTCGGTGCGGCAATGGCCGGCGGCTTCGACGCTCTGTGGCCTGCAAGGGCGGAGGACGGTTAGCCTATGAACGAGGCGCACAAGCCGCGCACGGGCGGCCGGATCCTCGTCGACCAGCTTGTGGCGCAAGGCGTCGAGCGGGCCGCCTGCGTTCCCGGCGAAAGCTATCTCGCCGTGCTCGACGCGCTTCACGACGCCCCGATCGACCTGATGGTCTGCCGCCACGAGGGCGGCGCGGCGATCATGGCCGAAGCCTACGGCAAGCTGACGGGGCGGCCCGGCGTCTGTTTCGTAACCCGCGGGCCGGGGGCGATGAACGCCGCGCACGGGCTGCACATCGCCGCGCAGGACTCAACGCCGATGATCCTCTTCGCGGGGCAGGTCGGGCGCGGAATGCGCGAGCGCGAGGCGTTTCAGGAAATCGACTTCCGCGCCGTGTTCGGATCGGTGGCGAAATGGGCCGTCGAGGCGGACGATCCCGCAAGGCTGCCGGAACTGACGGCGCGGGCGTTCCGGGTCGCGATGCAGGGACGCCCCGGTCCGGTGGTGATGGCGCTTCCGGAGGACATGCTGCGCGAGACGGCGGTCGTCGCCGACGCACCGCGCGTCGAGCCGGCGGAAATCTGGCCGGGGCCGGATGAAATCGCCGAATGCGTGCGCCTTCTGAGGCAGGCGGAGCGTCCTCTCGCCATTCTGGGTGGCTCCCGCTGGAGCGAGGCGGGACGCGCCGCACTGATCGGCTTCGCCGAACGCAGCGGCCTGCCGGTTGCGTGCTCCTTCCGCCGCGCGCCGCTGTTCCCCGCCGATCATCCGAATTTCGTCGGCGACATCGGCATTGCGCCGAACCCTGTCCTCGCCGCGCGCGTGAAATCGGCCGATCTTGTTCTCATGATCGGCGCGCGGTTCCCGGAGATTCCGTCATCGTCCTATTCCCTGCTCGACGTTCCCTCGCCCCGGCAGCGCCTGATCCATGTTCATCCGGGCGCTGAGGAGCTGGGCCGCGTCTACCAGCCCGCCCTCGCCATCCAGGCGACCCCGCACGCCTTCTGCCTTGCGCTTTCCGGCGCTACCGGCAAGGACGCCGCTGGTCCCGCATCGGACCTTGTAGCGCTCCGGGCAAGCTATCTGGAATGGTCCGGGACGCCCTTGCCGACGCCCGGCGCGTTCCAGTATGGCGAGGTGGTTTGCTGGCTGCGCGAACGCCTGCCGCCGAATGCGATCGTTTGCAACGGCGCGGGCAATTACGCCGGCTGGCTGCACCGTTATTACCGCTTCCGCGGTTACGGAACCCAACTCGCGCCGATCTCCGGTTCGATGGGATACGGCGTTCCGGCGGCGATCATGGCCAAACGCCAGCATCCGGACCGGATCGTGGTCGCATTCGCTGGCGACGGCTGCTTCCTCATGACCGGACAGGAATTCGCAACCGCCGTGCAACTCGATTGCCCGGCAATCTTCGTGGTCATCGACAACGGCATGTACGGCACGATCCGGATGCACCAGGAGATGCATTATCCCGGCCGCGTCTCGGGGACAGATCTGCGCAATCCCGATTTCGCAGCCTATGCGGAAGCCTTCGGCGGGCATGGGGAGCGAGTCGGAACGACGGCTGAATTCGCGCCCGCTTTCGAGCGCGCGCTCGCATCCGGCAAGCCTGCGATCCTGCACTGCCGTCTCGATCCCCAGGCGATCACGCCGGCGCGGACCCTCGACAGCCTGGGCCGCGCACAGCCCTGACGAAGACGGCGCCGCGCCCTGCAATCTCCACTTGATCGGCGTGCGCCATCGGGTAGGCTCTTCTGGTGGCGGAATACACTCGCAAGATCAAAAGGCGGCGCCATGAGCGATCATGAACACGAGCACATGGACCCGATGACGGCACGGGTGCGCGCTCTCGAGACCGTTCTGACGGAGAAAGGGCTGATCGATCCCGCCGCGGTCGATGCGATCGTCGAAGCCTATGAAACCAGGATCGGGCCGCGCAACGGCGCTAGGGTGGTCGCGAAGGCGTGGACCGATCCCGATTTCCGCACGCGGCTGGAGAAAGATGCGACCGGGGCCATCGCTTCGCTCGGTTTTCAGGGACGGCAGGGCGAGCATATGCAAGCCGTCTTCAATATGCCGGACACGCATAATCTGGTCGTGTGCACCCTGTGCTCCTGCTATCCGTGGCCTGTCCTGGGGCTGCCTCCGGTCTGGTACAAGTCGCCTGCCTACCGCTCCCGCGCCGTCTCCGACCCACGCAGTGTGCTTGCCGAATTCGGCTTAACCCTGCCTGCTGAAATGCGGATCCGGATCTGGGACTCCACCGCCGAGATCCGTTATCTCGTCGTACCGATGCAGCCTGAAGGAACGCACGGCATGAGCGAGGAGGAACTGGCCGCTCTCGTCACGCGGGACAGCATGATCGGCGCCGGTCTGCCGCTTTCTCCGGGCGAGGCGCGATGAACGGCCCGCAAGACGTCGGCGGACGGGACGGCTTCGGCCCGGTCGGGCCGAAGCCGGACGAGCCGATTTTCCATGCCGAATGGGAGAAGCGGGCTCTCGGCGTGACGCTCGCCTGCGGCGCGCTCGGGCACTGGACGCTTGATGAGAGCCGCCACGCGCGCGAAAGCCTTCATCCGGCGGACTATTACGCTTCGAGCTACTACGAGATATGGATCAAGGGGCTTGAAAAACTCCTGCTCCGACATGGCGAGATCACCGCCGAAGAACTTGCGCAAGGCCAGGCTAAACAGCCGGGGCTGCGTCCCGAGAAGCGCCTCGGCGCGGACAAGGTCGCAGGCGTTCTGGCGCACGGGGCTTCCACGGAGCGGCCGATCGGAACCGCGCCCGCCTTTTCGCCCGGAGACCGGGTGCGAACGATCAGGGATCGCATCGAAGGCCACACGCGACTGCCCGGCTACGCCCGCGGCCGCGCAGGCGTCGTCGAGACCGTGCGCGGTGCGCATGTCTTTCCCGACGCCAATGCGCACGGGCTGGGCGAACGCCCGGAATGGCTTTACGCTGTCCGTTTCGAGGCAGAAGAGTTGTGGGGCAGGGGCGGCGATCCGACGTCAAGCGTAACGATCGACGCCTGGGAGAGCTATCTTGAGCCGGCCTCAGACTGAGCTTCCGCTTCACGTGCAGGATCGGACGAATTTCCGCGACCCCTCGGAGGCCCAGCTCTTCGCGCTGACGGTTCATCTCAGCGAGCGCGGCGCATTCACATGGCCGGAATGGACGCGCGCCCTGTCTGCGGCCATCGCAAAATCTCAGGACAGGGACGGCGGGCGTTATTTCGAGTGCTGGTATGACGCGCTTGCAGATCTTCTGGAGAGCAAGTCCATTGCGGGGCGCGACGCTGTAGAGGAAGTCGCCGCGGCCTGGCGCCGTGCGGCCCGGGCTACGCCGCATGGCGCTCCCGTGCGGCTTGAGAACGATCCCGGCCCTGATAATACGTCAGGTTAGTCCAGGCCTGCCGGTGCGCCTGCGCCGAAAATGCGTTCCATCGCGCTTCCCCCACCGGTATCGGAGGTCCGGCCCTTCTCGCTCGGCAGCGCCTGCTCGACGGCGTCCTCGGCCATGATCTGTCTCATCGAATGAATGACGAGCGTGACAATCTCGCTCCATGCGTTCTCCGTGCGAGCGTCGAGCGTATCGCCCAGATGTTCCGAGAGGCTGAAAAGGAGCGCCGTGCGTACTGCGTCCATCTGCTCAGGCGTAAGGCCATATTCGACGAAGCTCTGCGCCAGTTTCACGACTTCCGGGGTCACGGCTTCCCGGCTTTGCGTGCTGGTTGCGGGAAGGGTCAGCATCGAGCGGAGTTGACTGTTCATGAGCTGCTGGAACGTGCCGATCAGAATGAGCCAGCGTCTTTCTGCCCTGTCGTTGAGCAGTATTTCCGTCTGAGGCGATATTTCGGAGAGTTTGCGGTAGAAAGTGCGGCCGACCTCAAGCTTTACGGGGTCGATACGAGCAAAGCTCTGCTGCAGCAGCCGGATCTGCGACGGACTCATGGAACGCTGGCCTCGATACTGTGAATTACGCCACAATGAACCGTACCGGAGCGGCGCTGTTCCCGAAATGATATAATTGCTACAGTTGGCCTTGATTCCGTCACATTTTACGCGAAAAGGCGCGAGCGATTTACCGCTACGGTTGTACGTATGCGCCCCGTTGAATTTCAGGCGCCCATTCCGATTGCAGAGTCGATGGCCTCGCCGAGCCTGCCGGCGATGTCGTCGATTACAGGCTCGTCGATTATGAAGGGGGGCGCCAGCATGACATGCGCCCCGCGCGCGCCGTCGATCGTGCCGCCCATCGGATAGACCATCAGGCCCCGGCTCATCGCCTCGGCCTTGACCTTTGCAGGCAGCTTCAGGCCCGGATCGAACGGCTCCTTGCTTTCGCGGTCGGCGACAAGCTCCAGCCCGATGAAAAGGCCGCGCCCGCGTATGTCTCCGACATGGGGATGTTGGCCGAACCGCGCGCCGAGCCGGTCGCGCAGGATGCCGCCCAACCGCTGCACCCTCTCCATGAGATTGTCGCGCTGCAGGATTTTCTGTACCTGGAGCGCTGCGGCGCAGGCGACAGGATGGCCGATATAGGTATGGCCGTGCTGGAACATCTTCGAGCCCTTATGGAAAGCCTCCATGATCTTCCCGGACACGAGTGTCGCCCCGATCGGCTGGAACCCGCCGCCAAGCCCCTTGGCGATGGCCATGATGTCGGGGGCGACGCCGTCCTGCTCGCAGGCATGGAGCGTGCCGGTCCGGCCCATGCCGCTCATGACCTCGTCGAGGATCAGTAGGACGCCGTGGCGGTCGCAGACCTCGCGCACGCGCCTGAAATAGCCGGGCACAGGCGGCACGCAGCCTGCGGTCGCCCCGACGACGGTTTCGGCGACGAAGGCTATGACGGTCTCCGCGCCAAGTTCGTTGATCTTCGCTTCCAGCTCCTGAGCCAGACGCTCGCCATAGGCTTCCGGCGTTTCGCCCGGCTTCAGGCCACGATATTCGTAGCAGGGCGAGACGTGATGCGTCTCGATCAGAAGAGGCGCGAACTGCGCGCGCCGCCATTCATTGCCGCCGACCGCCAGCGCGCCGAGCGTGTTGCCGTGATAGCTCTGCCTGCGTGCGATGAAATGGCGCTTTTCCGGCTTGCCTGTCTCGACGAAATATTGTCGCGCCAGTTTCAGCGCCGCCTCCATCGCTTCGGAGCCACCGCTGACCAGATAGACCTGCGCGATGCCGTCTGGGGCGTGCTCGACAAGATGATCGGCAAGCTCTTCAGCGACTTCCGTCGTGAAGAACGCCGTATGCGCGTACGCCACCTTGTCCATCTGCGCCTTCATCGCCTCCAGCACCTCCGGGTGATTGTGGCCGAGGCAGGAGACCGCCGCGCCGCCGCAGGCGTCGATATAGGTCTTGCCGTCCCGGTCGGTGATGGTATGGCCGGAAGCGGAGACGGCCACGGGCGGAACGGAGGCAAGCTGGCGATGCAGGACGCGGGTCATGGTGAGCCTTTATCAATGAAAATCTCAACAGGATTGAACCGGGGAATGCAGCCCGATGTCAAATTTTGATTGCGCTGAGCTGTCCGCGGGCTAGGCTGATGAAAAGGCGGTTGCATTATGAATGACGGTAATCGGTCTGACGAGGCGCATCGGGTCATTCTCGCGCTTGCGCCGAACGGCAGCCGGAGGAACAAGTCGGATCACGCGGCGATCCCGCTCACCAGGGATGAGCTGCTGCGCGAAGCCGCGTCCTGGCGGGACAAAGGCGCGAGCGTCCTGCACATCCACATTCGCGGACAGGACGGGCGGCATTCTCTCGATCCGCAGATCTACCGGGACGTGCTGGATGCGTTGCGCCGGGACCTCGGGCCAAGCGCCGTTCTGCAGATGACATCGGAGTCGGGCGGCGTTTTCGGCCGAAACGCGCAGATGGAGGCCGTGCGCGCTGTACGTCCGGAAGCCGTATCGCTCGCCTTGCGGGAACTGGCGCCTGAAGACTCGCACAAGGGCGAGTTCGCGGCCTTCCTGGATTGGCTTCTGCGCGAGGGCGTCGCGCCGCAGATCGTGCTTTACGACCGTCACGATCTGGAGCGGCTCACCGCCTGGGTGGGGACGGGCGCGATCGACGGGACTCGTCTTTCGGTTCTCTATGTGCTTGGCCACTATGCGCACGCGCATCGAAGCAACCCTGTAGACCTTCTCGGATTTCTCGGCACCGAAGCGCTGCCGTTCCGGGACTGGATGGTCTGCGCCTTCGGGCCGAACGAGAGCCGCTGCGCCGCGCTGGCGGCGCTTCTGGGCGGGCATGTCCGCGTCGGATTCGAGAACAATCTTTTCCTGCCTGACGGATCGGTCGCGCCGGACAACGCCGCGCTCGTGCGGGAAACCGCGAATATGCTTGCTTCGCTGAAGCTGGAACTGGCGAGCGCCGAGGACGTGCGCGCCTTATGGCGCATAGGCTAGGGCTTGCGCTCGCATTGTTTTGGATGCATGAAGTCCGCATCGGCATGGTTGAGCCGGCATTTCTCCGGCGCCGTCAGACCATTGCAGCGGATAACCGACCCGGTCCTTCACTTATGCCAGAAAATGCAATAAGCGGTGAGTCATGAACGACATTCTGGCAGACTACCTTCCGCTGGTGATCTTCTTCGGCATCTCAGCTTTCATTACGCTGGCGATCATGATTGCGCCGTTTCTGATTGCTCCGAGCAATCCCGATGCGGAGAAGCTGTCGGCCTATGAGTGCGGTTTTCCTGCCTTCGACGATGCGCGTATGAAGTTCGACGTCCGTTTCTACCTGGTCTCGATCCTGTTCATCATATTCGACCTCGAAGTCGCGTTTCTGTTTCCCTGGGCGGTTGCATTCCGCGAGGCGGGGTTGTTCGGCTTCTGGTCAATGATGATATTTCTAGGGATACTGACGGTCGGATTCATCTACGAATGGCGCAAAGGAGCCCTCGAATGGGATTGACAGCCGATCCGAAAGCCGGCGCGGCCCTTCGCGGTCCGCTCTCCAGGACGCAGGGCGCGCCGCAGAGCGATCCGTTCTTCACCGACGTCTCCAACGAACTGGCCGACCGCGGCTTTCTTGTCACCTCAGCGGACGACCTCATCCAGTGGGCGCGCACCGGCTCGCTGATGTGGATGACCTTCGGGCTCGCCTGCTGCGCGGTGGAGATGATGCAGGCGTCCATGCCGCGTTACGATCTGGAGCGCTTCGGCTTCGCGCCGCGCGCAAGTCCGCGCCAGTCCGATGTAATCATCGTCGCGGGCACGCTTTGCAACAAGATGGCCCCCGCGATCCGCAAGGTCTACGACCAGATGCCCGATCCGCGCTATGTGATCTCGATGGGATCCTGCGCCAATGGCGGCGGCTATTACCATTATTCCTACTCCGTCGTTCGCGGCTGCGACCGCGTTCTGCCTGTCGATATCTACGTGCCAGGCTGCCCGCCAAGCGCCGAGGCGCTGGTTTATGGCGTGATGCTCCTGCAGAAGAAGATCCGCAGAACCGGAACGATCGAGCGCTGAGGCGTCAATGGGGACCGAAAGCAGCCGGATGGAAGACAAGCTGAAAGATCTGGGCATCGCCCTGGCCGCCGCGCAGCCTCACGCCGTGAAGGACTGGCAGGTTGCTTTCGGAGAGCTTACGCTCAACGCCGAAGCCGACCAGATCGCCAATCTGCTGCGCTATCTGCGGGACGATCCGCGCTGCCTGTTCACTTCGCTCATAGATATTTGCGGCGTCGATTATCCGGGGCGCGAACAGCGTTTCGACGTGGTCTATCATCTGCTCAGCCCGCATCTCAACCACCGTATCCGGGTCAAGGTGAAAACGGACGCAGAAACACCTGTACCGAGCGCGGTCGAGGTTTTCCCCGCCGCCAACTGGTTCGAGCGCGAGGCGTTCGACCTTTACGGCGTCCTGTTCGCCGGTCATCCCGATCTGCGCCGCATCCTGACCGATTACGGCTTTCAGGGGCATCCTCTGCGCAAGGATTTTCCGCTTACCGGATTTGTGGAAGTGCGTTACAGCGAGGAAGAAAAGCGCGTCGTCTACGAACCGGTGAAGCTGGTTCAGGAGTACCGCGATTTCGATTTCCTCAGTCCATGGGAGGGCACGGAATACAGCCTTCCCGGCGATGAAAAAGCATCGAATTCCTGATTGAACTCAACGAGGGGGCCATTATGGCGGACGAAACGAACTACACGCTTGCCGATGCGCTGAATGCTCAGAAGGCTCTGCGCGAGGCCACGGGCGAGAAGGAGGATCCGCTCGATCTCGAAGATGTCGTCGGCATCTGCGGGGAGGAAATCGAGATCCTGCTCGACAAGGATAAGTCCTGGGACGAGATTGCAGCGGTCCTCTCCAGCACGACCGGCAAGACCGTGACCGGCGCGCAGGTCGAGGAAGCCTACAACAATCTCGGCGACGACGAGTGGGAAGACGATTAGGATCTGAAGGCGCATTAGACGCACGCTCACCTTTCCCATGGCGAGAGGTCGGAACGCGGGAGCGTTCCGGGTGAGGGGATGGAGATTATCAATAGCATCGCCCCTCCTCACCCCGGCCCTCTCCCAATGGGAGAAGGAGAAGAGCTACGATAGCGTTAGGGAGTTGCGGTCATTGGCCTTTTTAAAAAAATCTATTCAGTAGCCAGATCGGCTACTTAGCGACCGGAAGTAGACATGGCGGACGGCAGCACAATCGAAAAATCGGCTAAAAAGCAGGAAACGCGGCTCCGCCCCGAAGGCGGCTCCGGCGATGTCGAGCTGCGCAATTTCACGATCAATTTCGGCCCACAGCACCCGGCAGCTCATGGCGTGCTCCGCCTCGTGCTCGAACTCGACGGCGAGGTCGTCGAACGCGTCGATCCGCATATCGGCCTCCTCCATCGCGGCACCGAGAAGCTGATCGAGCACAAGACCTACCTCCAGGCGATCCCCTATTTCGACCGGCTCGACTATGTCGCGCCGATGAACCAGGAGCACGCCTTCTGCCTCGCGATTGAGCGGCTTGCCGAGGTCGAAGTCCCCCGCCGCGGGCAGATCATCCGGGTGCTCTATTGCGAGATTGGCCGCATTCTCAGCCATCTGCTCAACATCACCACGCAGGCGCTCGACGTCGGCGCGCTCACCCCGCC
>CAYOUE010000123.1:0-9828 GCA_964407075.1 uncultured Hyphomicrobiaceae bacterium | reverse complement strand
CGGTGCTCGGCTCGAACGGCGCGGGCAAGACCACGCTTTTCAACTGCATCACCGGGGATTTTCCCACGACCAGCGGCTCGATCCGCTTCTTCGGCGAGGACATCACGGGCTTTCCCGCCTATGAGCGCATCCGCCGCGGCCTGCGCCGCACCTATCAGATCTCGCTGCTGCTGACCGGGCTTTCGGTGATCGACAACGTCTATCTGGCCTGCAACGGCGTCTCGCGCGGGCGCTTCGCCTTCCTGCGGCCAAAGCCGAACGACGCCGTTCTCGAAAGCGCCGACATGCTGGTGCGCATGGTCCATCTCGAAGCGGCCCGCGACACGATGGTGTCGGAGCTGTCCTACGGGCAGCAGCGCCAGCTCGAAATCGCGATGGCGCTCGCAGGCGCGCCGCGTTTCATCCTGTTCGACGAACCTGCCGCCGGCCTGTCGCCCGCAGAGCGGCGCGAACTGATCGACATCCTGACCGGCCTGCCGGGGCATGTGGGGTACATCATCATCGAGCACGACATGGACGTGGCGCTGCGCGTGGCCGAATTCGTGACGATGATGCATAACGGGCGCATCTTCAAGGAGGGCAAGCCGGCCGAAATCGAGGAGGACGAGGAAGTCCAGGCGCTCTATCTGGGAGGCGAGGGACATGGCTGACCGATCCGGCCCCGCGCTCCAGATCCGCGACCTCAACGTCTATTACGGCCACAGCCACGCTCTTCAGGGCGTCAACCTCACGCTCGGAAGCGGCGTTCTGTCCGTCGTCGGACGGAACGGCATGGGCAAGACGACGCTCTGCAAGACGATCATGGGCATGGTTCCCGCGTCGTCAGGCGAGATCACCTTTCATGGCCATCCGCTTGTAGGCAGGCGGCCGGCGGATATCGCCCGCCTCGGCATCGGCTACGTTCCGCAGGGGCGCAGGCTCTGGCGTTCGCTCACCGTCGACGAACATCTCCGCCTCGTCTCATCGCCCGGCGGCGCATGGACCATCGAGCGGATCTATTCCGTCTTTCCCCGCCTCGCGGAACGCCGCGCGAACGGCGGCGGCCAGCTTTCCGGCGGCGAGCAGCAGATGCTGACGATCGCCCGCGCCCTGCTTCTCAACCCGAAGCTCCTCGTCATGGACGAGCCGACCGAAGGCCTAGCGCCGATGATCGTCCGGCAGGTGGAGGAGATGCTGATCCGCCTCGGCGCCGAGGGCGGCATCGACGTGCTCGTCATAGAGCAGAACATCGGCGTCGCCTGCTCCGTGTCCGAGCAGGTCGCCATCATGGTCAACGGCCGCATCAACCGCATCATGGAGGCGGGCGTGCTCGCAGCGGACCGCGACCTTCAGCAGGCCCTGCTCGGCGTCGGCCGCCATGCGCATGACGAAACGCCCGACGACGCGTCTTCCGCCGGAAGCGAGCGCGCCCCTGCCGCGCGGTCCGGCCCCGTGCTCGTCTACGTCTCGAACCCGCAGATTCCGACGCGCTGGTCGCAGCCGGTTCCGGTTCGCGTCATCGAAGGCGCGGCGCGCACGAAGAGCGAGGCGGGCGCAGCAGCGCGATCCGCCGCCCAGCCCGCCATGCGGGCCGCCGGCAGGCAGGGCGGCGCCGTCTATGTCTGCGGAACGCTCGACACCAAGGGCGACGAATTGCGCTTCATCCGCGATCTCATCCGTGAAGAGGGGCTGCCGGTGCGGATGGTGGACCTTTCGACATCGGGTAAACCCTCCGGCGCCGACATTCCGCCCCAGCTCGTCGCCGCCTTCCACCCGCGCGGCGTCTCCGGCGTCTTCACCGGCGACCGCGGCTCGGCTGTCGCAGGCATGACCGCCGCGTTCGAGCGCTGGATGCGGCAGCAGACCGATGTCGCGGGCGTCATCGGCGCAGGCGGATCGGGCGGCACAGCGCTTGTGGCCCCGGCCTTCCGGGCGCTGCCGGTCGGGGTGCCCAAAGTCATCATCTCGACGGTCGCCAGCGGCAACACCGGCCAGTATGTCGGCCCGTCCGACATGATGATGCTGCATTCGGTCGCCGATGTTCAGGGCATCAACTCGATCACCCGACAGGTGCTCGCCAACGGCGCGTCGGCGCTTGCTGGAATGGTCCGGCAACGCCGCAAGCCGCAACAGCCTGTGCAGGACAAGCCCGCGGTCGGCCTCACCATGTTCGGCGTGACGACGCCTTGCGTAAGGCAGGTCTCGAAGGCGCTCGAAGCCGATTATGACTGCCTCGTTTTCCATGCGACGGGCACCGGCGGACGGGCGATGGAAAAATTGCTGGACAGCGGAATGCTCTCCGCGGTCATCGACATCACCACGACCGAGGTTTGCGACATGATCGCGGGCGGGGTTTTCCCCGCCGATCAGGACCGGTTCGGCGCCTCGATCCGCGCCGGGCTTCCCTATATCGGCTCCTGCGGCGCGCTGGACATGGTGAACTTCAACGCGCCGGAGACGGTGCCGGAGAAATATCGCGGGCGGAAATTCTACGAGCACAACCCGCAGGTCACGCTCATGCGCACCACGCCCGAGGAGAATGCGGTCATGGGCCGCTGGATCGGCGAGCGTCTGAACATGATGACGGGACCGGTGCGCTTTTTCATGCCCGAAGGCGGCGTTTCGGCGCTCGATGCCCCGGGCAAGCCGTTCTGGGATCCGGCTGCGGATGCCGCGCTGTTCCGCGCTCTGGAAGAGACGGTCCGCCAGACCGGCGGCAAGCAGCTCGTGCGCACGCCGCATCACATCAACGACCCGGAATTCGCCAGCCTCGTGGTCAGCGCCTTCCGCACCTTGCAAGGAGCGCGCCCGGGAACGGCCGCCAGAGGATGAGACGCATGTTCGACCGCACCGTTATTCTTGACAGGTTCCGCGAGATGATCGCCAGGGGCGAGCCGATCGTCGGCGGCGGTGCGGGCAGCGGGCTCTCCGCCAAATGCGAGGAAGCTGGCGGCATCGACCTGATCGTCATCTACAATTCGGGGCGCTACCGCATGGCCGGCCGGGGATCTCTGGCTGGCCTGATGCCCTATGGCGACGCCAACGCCGTCGTCATGGAGATGGCCGGCGAGGTTCTGCCTGTGGTGCAGAATACGCCGGTGATCGCGGGTGTCTGTGCTTCCGATCCTTTCCGGCTGATGGACAGGTTTCTGGATCAGGTCAGGGCCGCGGGCTTTTCCGGCGTGCAGAATTTTCCGACGGTCGGTCTGATCGACGGAACCTACCGCGCCAATCTGGAGGAAACCGGCATGTCCTACCAGCTCGAAGTGGACATGATCGCGGCGGCGCGGCAAAAGGATCTTCTGACGACGCCCTATGTCTTCTCGGCTGGCGACGCCGAGGCGATGGCGAAGGCCGGGGCCGACATCATCGTCTGCCATCTCGGACTTACGACCGGCGGCTCGATCGGCGCGCATACAGCGCTGACGCTTGCCGAATGCCCCGCGCTGGTGGACGAATGGGCTGCGGCGGCCATCGCGGTGAAGCCGGATATCATCGTCCTCGTTCACGGCGGCCCGGTCGCCATGCCCGATGACGCGGACTTCGTCCTGAAGAACACGAAGCAATGCCACGGCTTCTACGGCGCTTCCTCCATGGAGCGGCTGCCGGTCGAAGCGGCGATCACGGAACAGACAAAGAAATTCAAGCAGATCGGCCGGTAAGGCCAGCAGGGAGGCGCGCATGACAGGGCAATTGATCGGGGAGCTGATTCTCTGGCTGATCCTGGCCGTCATCGTCATCTTCATCGTTTACTGGATCATGCACTGGCTCTACCGGCGCTCGACCAAGGAGATCGCATTCGTCCGGACCGGCTTTCTCGGCGAGAAGGTCGTCATCGACGGCGGCGCGTTCGTCTGGCCGATCATCCACGAGGTGACGCCGGTCAACATGAACACGCTGCAGCTTTCGGTGTCGCGCAAGAACGAAAACGCGCTGACAACGAAGGACAGGATGAGGGTGGACGTCGATGCGGAGTTCTACGTCCGCGTGAAGCAGGAGCCGCGCTCGGTGAGCCTCGCCGCCTCCACGCTCGGCCGCCGGACGCTTCAGCCGGAGCAGATCCACGAATTGCTCTCCGGCAAGTTCGTCTACGCGCTCGGCACGGTGGCGGCCGAGATGACCTTCGAGGAAATGCACGAGAACCGCAACGTCTATGTCGGGCGGGTGCGGGAGAACGCGCAGCTCGGCCTCGACAATAACGGGCTGGAGCTGGAGTCCGTCGCCGTCACCGATGTCGATCAGACCGACATTCAGTATTTCAACCCGTCCAACCGGCTCGACGCCGAAGGCCTGACCAACGTCATCCGCGCGGTCGAGGAGCGCCGCAAGCTGCGCAACGACATCGAGCAGGACGCGATGATCCAGATCCGCGCGCGCAACCTCGAAGCGGAGCGCCAGGCGCTTGAAATCGACAAGCTGTCGGAGCAGGCGCGGCTGGAACAGGAACGCGAGATCGAATTCCGCCGTGCGCAGCAGCGGGCCGAACTGGTCCGCGAACGCGCCGAGCGGGAAAAAGAGGCCGAGCAGGCGACGCTGATGAACCGCGAGGCCATCGAGACGGCGCGGATCATGAATGAACGGCAGATCTCCGAGGCCCGCATCGCTTCGGAACGCGAGATTCGCTACAAGGAGATCGAACGCCAGCGCTCCATCGAGGAAGCCGAGATCGCCACCCGCGAATCGACGGAAAAGGCCCGCATCGCCCAGGAAAAGGCGCTCACCGAGCAGCGTATCCGCACCCAGAAGGAAACCGACGCCGCAGAGATCGCGGCCCGCCAGGAGATCGAGACCGCCCGAATCCAGCAGGAGCGGATTGTCGCCGAGGCGCGCATCTCGATGGAGCGCAACACCCGCGAGCGCGAGATCGAGCGCAATCTCGCCATCGAGGAAGCCGACATCGCCGCGCGCGAAGCCGCCGAGAAGCTGCGCATCGCCCAGGAGCGCGCCATCGCCGCTCAGCGCATCACTTCCGAGCGCGACACCCGCCAGCTCGAAATCGAGCGCCAGAAGGTGCTGGAGGAAGCCGAAATCGCCTCGTCGCAGGCGACCGAGGCCGCCCGGATCGCCCGCGAGAAGGCGCTGTCCGCCGACCGCATCAATTCCGAACAGGCCATCCGCGCCATGGAGATCGAGCGCCAGCGGATTCTGGAGGAGGCGCGGATCGCCGCCACGGAAGCCACCTCGAAATCCCAGATCGAGCAGCAGGAGCGCATCCGCATCCTCGAAATCGCGCGGAACAAGGCCATCGACGAGGCGGAGATCGCGACGCGCGAGCTGATCGAAAAGGCGCGGATCGCGCAGGACCGCAATCTCGCCGTCCAGCGGATCGAGGCGCAGGAGATGACCGAGGAGCGCGAAGTTGCGCGCCAGCAGGCCATCGACGCCGCGAACATCGCTGCGCGCGAAGTCACGGAAGCCAAGCGGATCGCACAGGAAAAGGCGATCGCCGCCGAACGCATCGCCTATGAAAAGGACACGCGCGAGCTCGAAATCGCGCGCAACCGCGCTGTCGAGGAAGCCCAGATTGCCGCCCGGGAGGCCGTCGAGGCGATACGCATCGCGCAGGAAGCCAAGACCGAACTGGAGCGGATCACCAACCAGGAAGCCACCCAGGAGCGGAACATCGCCCGCGCACGCGCCATAGAGGCCGCCGAAATCGCCAAGACCGAGGCCATCGAGGCCGCACGGATCGCGAAAGAAAAGCGCGTCGCCGCCGAACGGATCGCCTACGAGCAGGACATGCGCGAGCGCGAGATTGCCCGCAACCGCACTGTCGACATGGCGAACATCACCGCGCTGGAAGTCGTCAACGCCGCCCGCATCGCCGAGGAGACCAAGACGAAAGCCGCCGAGCTTGCCCGCGACACCGAACTGCGCTCGCGCGAGATCCAGAAGATCGAGGCGATCGAGACCCGCGAAATCGCCTCGCGCAATCTGATCGAGCATCAGCGCATCGAGAAGGAAGCCGAGACCAGCGCCGAGAAAATCGCCCGCGACGAGCGCATCCGCTCGCTGGAGATCGCCCGCAACCAGGCCATCGACGCCGCCCAGATCGCCGCCGACGAGGCGATCGAGGCCGCACGCGTCGCCAAGGAAA
This sequence comes from uncultured Hyphomicrobiaceae bacterium, assembly GCA_964407075.1. Lineage (GTDB taxonomy): Bacteria > Pseudomonadota > Alphaproteobacteria > Rhizobiales > Rhodomicrobiaceae > JAHQVI01. The sequence goes on along the minus strand of CAYOUE010000123.1, from coordinate 3,752 downwards.
AGACCATCGACGCGGAAAAGATCATCGCCGAGCAGGAACTCGACGCCCGCAGACTGGAGCGGAAGAAGTATATCGAGCAGCTCGAAATCGCCCGGATGCAGGCGCTTCGCGAGGCCGAGATCGCAAGCAAGGATGCCGTGGAGCGTGCGCAGATCACGTCGGAGCGCAGCCTCGACTCCGAGCGGATCGGCCATCAGACCGAACGCCGCAGACTCGAGATCGGCCGCGAAAAGGCCGTCGAGGAAGCCGCGATGGAGAAGGCCATCGCGCTCTACAAACGCTCACTCGATGAAAGCGCCGCAGCGGTCGAAGCCGAGTTCGCCCGCGCCCGCGCCGCAGAGGCCGCCGAGAAGGTCACGACCGCGCGCGAAGCCGAAATCGCCCAGCGCCGCAAGACCGTGGACATCACTATCGCCGAGAAGCAGGCCGAGGAGAGCCGCATCCTTTCCGGCGCCGACCGGATCCGCGCCGCCGTCGAAGCCGAAGCGCAACGGCTCATCAACGAGGCCGAGAACATCCTCACCGACGCCGCCCGCCATTCGCTGTTCCGGCGCAAGATGCTGGAGCATGTCGAGGGAATCGTCGCCGCTTCCGTCAAGCCGCTAGAAAAGATCGAGGGCATCAAGATCATGCAGCTTACCGGGGCGAGCGGCGTCGGCAGCGGCGATGGGGACGGCGGCGGCCGCGGCAGCCCGACCGACGAGGTCATCAATTCGGCGCTGCGCTACCGGGTGCAGGCCCCGATGATCGACAGCCTGCTCGCCGACATCGGCATTGACGGCTCCAATCTCGCCAAACAGGGCGGGCTGATGCGCGAGGCATCCGACATGCAGCGCATCGCCAACGAGGCGAGCAAGGCGAATCCCGCGCCGCGCACGAACAGCAAGCCTTCGGAGAATACGTGATGGCGAGGGTCTATGTATCATCCGTGATCGGAGCGCCGGCGAAAACCGTCTGGGCGCGTGTGCGCGACTTCAATGGCCTCCCGAAATGGCATCCGCGCATCCGCGACAGCCGCATCGAGGACGCCCTGCCCGCCGACAAGGTCGGCTGCATCCGCCATTTCCATCTGCAGAACGGCGACACGATCCGCGAGCAGCTGCTGGGGTTGTCCGACTATGACCTGTTCTGCACCTACGCCATTCTCGAAAGCCCGATGCCCCTGACGGACTACATCGCCACGCTCCGCCTGACGCCTGTCACGGACGGCGACCGGTGCTTCATCGAATGGACGGCGGAATTCAACTGCGATCCAGCGGTCGAGGAGGAACTCGTGACCAATATCGGCCGCAACGTGTTCCAGGGCGGATTCGATGCCTTGAAACGGCATTTCGGCGGCTAACGCGCGGGGCGGACAGGCTGCAATGGTCAGGGTCTACAAAAGCACGATCATGGACGCGCCCGTCGAGGCGGTCTGGGACGTGCTGCGCGACTTCAACGGCCACGACCGCTGGCATCCCGCCGTCGCCTCCAGCCAGATCGAGCGCAGCAATCCCTCGGACCTCGTAGGATGCGTCCGCCGCTTCAGGCTGCAGGACGGATCGGAGCTGCGCGAGCAATTGCTGACTCTGTCCGATCTGGAGCAGAGCTTTTCCTACTGCCTGCTGGATACGCCGGTTCCCCTCTTCAACTATGTCGCCCATGTCAGGCTGGCGCCCGTGACCGACGGCGACCGCACATTCTGGGAATGGGAAAGCCGGTTCGACACGCCGCGCGGACGCGAGGAGGAGCTTCGCGAGATGGTGTCGGAGAACATCTATCAGGCCGGGTTCGAGGCGATCCGCGCGCATATGGAGCTGGGGGCCGCATGATTACGGTCGAAACATACGATACGCTTGCGGAGGCAAACCGCGTCTTGCAGGACCGCTCGCGCTTTCTCGGCGGCGGCACGCTGCTGATGCGCGCGGTCAATTACGGCGATCAGAGTTTCGAGCGCATCGTGCGCACGCGCGACGCCGCCTTGCAGGCGATCCGCTCCGAGGGCAACCGCATCCTGATCGGCGCAGGCGTGACCATGAGCCGGATCATCGCCGCGCCCGAAACGGCGTTCCTAGCCCCGGTCGCGCGCGCGATCGGCGGCCCGGCCGTACGCAACATGGCGACGGTCGGCGGCAATCTGTTCGCGCACCATCCTTACGGCGATTTCGCCGTCGCGCTGCTCGCGCTGGAAGGCCGCGTGCGCATGGCGGACGGGGCGGACATGGCGCTCGAAGATCTGCTGAACCGGCGCGACAGCGTGCGCGGCATCGTCGCCGCGGTTTCGGTCGCGCGTCCTTCGGACGGCGATTTCCGTTTCCGCAAGGTCGCCCGCGTCAAGCCCAAGGGCGTTTCGGTCATGTCGATGGCGGCCTGGCTGCCGCGTCCCGGCGGCAGGCTGAAGGACGCGCGGGTCGCCTATGGCGCGATGGGACCCGCCCCCATGCGCGTGCGCACCGTCGAACAGGCGCTGGAGGGCGGTTCGCTCGACGCGCATACGGTCGAGGCGGCCGCACGCGTCGCCACCGAAGGGCTGAACCCGCCTGACGACGCCCTCGCCTCGGCCTGGTACCGCCGCGAGGTCGCGCCCGTTCACCTCAAGCGGCTGCTGCTCGGCGAAGGGAGGCGATGATGGCGAAGAAGCCCCTGAATTTCGTGCATAACGGCATGGAAACCGGCGTGTTCGCCGACAGCGGCGCGAACCTGCTCGACGTGCTGCGCCGCGCCGCAGGCGACCTGTCGCCGAAATATGGCTGCGGCCAGGGCACATGCGGAACCTGCACGGTCCTGATCGACGGCGAGCCGCATCTTTCCTGCCTGACGCTCGCCGAAACGGTGGAAGGCCGCCGCGTCGACACCGCCGCCGGATTGCAGAACGGGCCGGCGCTTCATCCGCTGCAGAAGGCGTTCATGGAGGGTTTCTCCGCGCAATGCGGCTATTGCACGCCCGGAATGCTGATGGCCGCCAAGGCGCTGCTCGACCGCAATCCGCGCCCCTCGCGGGAAGAGGTCATCGAGGCGATTTCGGGCAATCTGTGCCGCTGCACGGGCTATGAGCCGATCGTCGATGCGGTGCTGACGGCCTCGGGCCAGTCGAGCGGGAGGATCGCCTGATGTCATCCATCGAGTTCCGCAAGGACCTGTTCGCCGACGAGCGCGACGACAATCTCAACGAGATCGGCCAGCCGACGATCCGCCAGGACATTCTCGGCCATGTCACCGGGCGCTCGCCATTCTACGACGACCACCTTTTCGACCGGCTGCTGCACATGCGCTGCGTGCGCTCGCCGCACCACCACGCCCGCATCCGCTCCATCGACTTCAGCGCCGCCCAGCGGATGCCCGGCGTCGTGCGCATCGTCGAGCCGAAGGACGTCCCGCGCAACCTCAACACGCTTCTGTCGCTCATCAATTTCGGCCGTGACGACGAGCCGTTGATCGCGCCGAAGAAAGTCGCCTACAAGGGCGAGCCGGTGCTGGCGATCATCGCCGAGACCGAGCGCCAGGCGCGCGACGCTGTTGCCGCCGTGCGCGTGGACTGGGAGCCACTGCCACATGTCCTCGACGTCGAGGATGCGCTCAAGCCGGGCGCGCCCTCCGTCAACGAGGTCTATCCCGACAACACCTTCGAATACGGCCCTTACGACCATCAGAAGCTGCGTTTCGGCGATCCCGAGCGCGCGCTTCAGGAAGCCGCCCATATCGTCGAGGCCGAATACCAGATGTCGCCCATCGAGCAGGCCCCGATGGAGACATGCGGGGCGATCGCCGCGCCA
>CAYOUE010000122.1:0-9928 GCA_964407075.1 uncultured Hyphomicrobiaceae bacterium | reverse complement strand
GCGAGACCGAGGGGCGCAGCTTCGACACGCCCGAGCGGCGCGCGGCGCTGGACAGACAGTTGCGCGCCTTGCTGGCCCGGATCGGCGATGCAGGGGTGCGCGAGCACTATCGCGCCGCGCTGGCCGAGCGGCGCGCGGCGCTGTTCCGCCCCGCCGGCGCCCGCAGGCCGGGCGCGCCCTGGACGCCGCGCAAGGGTCCGTGGCGCGGCGCGGCGCCCGTGCTGGAGGGTCCGGTGGCGAGCACCAGGGCCAGCCTGCTTGCGCGCGCGCGATCGACCAGCGCCGAGATGCGCGGGCGCGAGGCTTCGATCCTGCTGACGCTGCTCAACCATCCGTCACTGGCCGTCGCCTGTGGCGAAGAAGTCGCGGCCACCGAGTTCAGCCATGCCGACCTTGATATGCTTCGCCGCGCTCTCATATCGAGCGTTTCGGGCGTCGACGCGCCGACGACGTCTGCGCTGCGCGCGCGTCTGGACCCGGTCGCAGGGCGGGACGTGGCCGCCTTGCTGAGTGCGGCGGCGCCGGCGGCGGCCGATGGCTTCGCAGCTCCGGACGCGCCGCTGGAGACGGCGGAGAAGGTTCTGCGCGAATCGCTGCTGCGCCAGCAGGCCGATACGGGGCTGATTCGCGAGATCGCGGAGGCGGAGGCGGCCATGAACGCCGAGACCGGGCCGGAGATCACCGCGCGGCTGCGCAGCGCCACCGATGCGGCGCATCGCGAGGCGCCCGGCGCGCCGGCGGCGGACGAAGGCGGCGAGGCGGAGCTGTCGGTGGCGTTGCGCTCGATGATAGACCGTGAGATCTGGAAGAAGAAGCCGCGACGGCGCGGCGACGCCAACCACTGATTCGCACCGCCGGAAGGCGGACCGATTCGCGGCGCCTGCAGGCGCCCGGCAGACCAGGAACGGAGCGACGCATGGCGGCCAAGGACGTCGAGGAAGCCACCGAGACCGAAACCACGGATGCGCCCAGCCCGATGCTCGACATGAGCCAGGCCGCGATCCGCAAGATGATCGCGCAGGCCAAGGCCAGGGGCTATCTCACCCTCGACGAACTGAACCGCGCCCTGCCGCCGGAACAGGTGTCCTCCGAGCAGATCGAGGACGTGATGACCCATCTGTCGGAGATGGGCGTCAACGTGGTGGAGGAGGAGGAGGCCGAGGAGGGCGCCGCAGCCGAGGCGAAGGAGGAATCGCGCGAGGTCGCGACCACGGCGGCGACCGGGGCCGAGAACGACCGCACCGACGACCCGGTGCGCATGTACCTGCGCGAAATGGGCACGGTGGAGTTGCTGTCGCGCGAAGGCGAGATCGCCATCGCCAAGCGCATCGAGGCCGGGCGCGCCACCATGATCGGCGGCCTGTGCGAAAGCCCGCTGACGTTTCAGGCGATCACGATCTGGCTGGAGGAGCTGAACGACGAGCGCATCATGCTGCGCGACGTCATCGACCTGGAGACCACCTTCGGCAAGGGGCTGGACGACGACGACGAGGCCGCCATCGACCTCGGCGCGGCGCAGCAGCCCGGATCGCCGTCCGCGCAGCCGTCGACCCGGTCGGGCGGGGAGGATGAGCCCGACGAGGCGCCGCCCCCCGACGCGGACGACGGCGAGGAGCCCGACGAGCAGGCCAACCTGTCGCTGTCGGCGATGGAGGCGGCGCTGCGCCCGCAGGTTCTGGAGAAGCTGGAGCGCATCTCCAGCGACTACGCCAAGCTGTCCGACATGCAGTCCAAGCGCATCAGCGCCGCGCTGAGCCAGGCCAAGCACTTCTCCAGCGGGCAGGAGCGCGAATACCAGCGCCTGCGCGCCGAGATCGTGGAGCTGGTCAACGCGCTGAACTTCCACAACAACCGCATCGAGACGCTGGTCGACCAGATCTACGGCATCAACCGCCGGCTCATGAGCCTGGAGGGCCAGCTGGTCAAGATCGCGGACGCCCACAAGGTCAACCGCCGCGAGTTCATCGAGGAATACCGCAACGCCGAGCTGGACCACGGCTGGCTCGACCGGGTGGCGGCGCTGCCCGGCAAGGGCTGGAAGGCGATGCTGCTGAAGGAGCGCGACCGCATCGAGGCGATCCGTGTGGATATCGCCGAGGTCGGCCAGACCGTGGGCGTCGACATCCCCGAGTTCCGCCGCATCGTGCAGACCGTGCAGAAGGGCGAGCGCGAGGCGCGCATCGCGAAGAAGGAGATGGTGGAGGCCAACCTGCGCCTCGTCATCTCCATCGCCAAGAAATACACCAACCGCGGGCTGCAGTTCCTGGACCTGATCCAGGAGGGGAACATCGGCCTGATGAAGGCGGTCGACAAGTTCGAATACCGCCGCGGCTACAAGTTCTCGACCTATGCGACATGGTGGATCCGGCAGGCGATCACGCGCTCCATCGCCGATCAGGCCCGCACCATCCGCATTCCGGTGCACATGATCGAGACGATCAACAAGATCGTGCGCACCTCACGCCAGATGCTGCACGAGATCGGCCGCGAGCCGACGCCGGAAGAGCTGGCGGAGAAACTGTCCATGCAGCTCGACAAGGTCCGCAAGGTCCTCAAGATCGCCAAGGAGCCGATTTCGCTCGAAACGCCGATCGGCGACGAGGAAGACTCCCATCTCGGCGATTTCATCGAGGACAAGAACGCGATCCTGCCGATCGACGCCGCGATCCAGTCGAACCTGCGCGAGACGACGACGCGCGTTCTCGCCAGCCTGACGCCGCGCGAGGAGCGCGTGCTGCGGATGCGCTTCGGCATCGGCATGAACACCGACCACACGCTCGAAGAAGTCGGCCAGCAATTCTCGGTGACACGCGAACGCATCCGCCAGATCGAGGCGAAGGCGCTGCGCAAGCTGAAGCACCCGAGCCGCAGCCGGAAACTGCGTAGCTTCCTCGATAATTAGAACCGTGACTCCATGCCTTCCATAAAAATCGCGCGGCTGAACGTCGTGCGATTTTTTTTATACGCCCAGTCAGCCTGGAAGCGCGGTCGATCGGTCTTTCCGTATGGAAGGTTTTCTCCGCGCCTAAACCGCTGTCCTGCCGTTAGGACGGCATGTATCGGCGGAAAACTCGATTTCCTGCAACTGGCGCATCGTCGCCTCGAAGCCGCGCTCTATGGCGGGCGCCGCCTTGTGAAATTCGAACAGGCCCATGTCGAACAACCGCGGCGAGATGATGACGTCCGGCGGATCGCCGGCGAGACGGGCGCGGGCGATACGATCCTGCGTCACGTTGAACGCTTCTAGTAGCACCCGCGACAGACCGGGCGCATTCTTGCCGTTGCCCTTGCGGAAAAGCTGGTGCCGCAGCGTGCGCAGAAGCGGGATGCGCGGCTTCTTCGGCGGCTCGACGTCGATGTCCGGGGCCTGATCGTCGCGGGCGCTCACCTCCATCGGCATGAAGGAGGTCCGCGACAATCCTCCCGCATGGAGGTTCACGGCGATGACGATGTCGGCGCCCATCGCCCGGCACACCGCGACGGGCACCGGATTGACGAACGCCCCGTCCATAAGCCAGCGTTCGTTGATATGCACCGGTTTGAAGATGCCCGGCAGCGCGTATGAGGCGCGTATCGCACGCACGAGCGGTCCCTTTGTCAGCCAGATCTCGCGGCCGGTTCCAATCTCGGTCGCTACAGTGACGAAAGTTCGCCCGAGATCCTCGATATTCAGCCCGGAGAGATGTCTTTCGAGCGTGTTGTGCAGCTGCGTGCCGGACAGAAGGCCGCTGCCCGTGATATCGAGATCGAGATAGCGCAAAACGCTGCGAGGCGTGAGCGTATGGACGAAGGCTTCCAGTTCTTCGAGCTTGCCGGCCGAATAGCATCCGCCGACGACGGCTCCGATGGACGTGCCAGCGACGATGTCGGGCTTCACGCCGCGCTCCGCGAGAGCTTTCAGAACGCCGATATGCGCCCAGCCCCGCGCGGCGCCGCCACCGAGCGCGATTCCGACCTTCAATCCATGCATGTTCAGTCCCATCGACGACAATTATCCTCGCCCGCCGCTCCGCAGCCTTTCGATTCGTTTTTTACCAGAAAGCGCTTGCAGCCGTTTGAACCATGCGGCAGCATCGCCGCGGATCAACAGGAAATAGGGATCATCTTTAATGGCAGCACCTGGCGTCCCTCACTTCTGCAACGATGTCGGCGTGGAGAAAATTCATATCGGCGTGAAGGAGTTCAAATGCATGGGCGCGAAGCCGCCGCATGACCACCCGCACGTCTATCTCGATATGGGAAGCGACAGCCAGATCGTGTGCCCATATTGCTCGACGCTGTATCTCCATGATCCGAATCTGAGCGCCGACCAGACCGATCCCCCTTATTGTCTGCATCAGGATGACGGCCGCAAGGCGGCGTAACGCCCCCGTACTGATTGCGGGTGGCGGCATTGGCGGCTTGTCCGCAGCGGTTGCGCTCGCGCGCAAGGGCATATCGTCGCATGTGCTCGAAGCGGAGCCCCGCTTTGGTGAAAACGGCGCTGGCATCCAGATCGGGCCGAACGGCGCACATATTCTGCGCATGTGGGGGCTTGACGATGCCCTGGAGCGCGAGGCCGCCCATCCCGGCGCGCTCGCGATCGGCGACGGCCTGACAGGGCGGCGTCTTGCGAGGATTCCACTGGGCGACGCCGCCCTGGCCCGCTACGGCGCGCCCTACTTTGTGGCGGAGCGCGCGGCGCTGCATCGGCTGCTCCGCGACAAGGCCTCAGAGCAGGACGGAGTCGTTCTCACATGCGGCTTCCGCCTGTACAGTTTCCGCTGCACGCCGGGTGGAATCGCAGCGATGTCCGCGGACGGGCGTGAGATCGAAGGTTGCGCGCTGATCGGCGCTGACGGCGTGCACTCCCGGACCCGGACGCTCCTCCATGGCAGACGGCCGCGCATGACCGGACGCATCGCGTGGCGGGCGACGGCCTCAGCCGATGGAAGAGGCGTGACGCCTGACGGCGATGATGTCCAGCTCTGGCTGGGACCCGGCGTTCATTTCGTCCGCTACCCATGTGGCCCTGAAGGCCCGCTGAACGCGGTTGCGGTCACACGCGGGACGGCTGACCGCGAAAGCTGGGGGAGCCGCGGAGATCCCCTCACTCTCAAGTCTGAATTTGCGGACTGGGCGGACGCGCCCTATTCGCTGCTGCAGGATTTCGACAACTGGATGTGCTGGCCGCTGCTCGACATGCCTCCCTTGCCTGAATGGGGCCAAGGCCGGATCACGCTGCTTGGCGACGCAGCGCACCCGGTCATGCCTTTCCTTGCATCCGGAGCTGTCATGGCGATCGAGGACGCCGCTGTTCTGGCGTCCGAGATGGCCCGCGAGCCTGAAGATCCCGCATTGGCGTTGCGCGCATATGAAGCAGGCCGGCGCAGCAGAGTCGAAAAGCTGCGCGCGGCTGCGACGCGCATGGGCGCAATCTATCATATGAGCGGCCCCATGCGGCTTGCGCGCAACCTCGTCCTTGCGGCAATGCCGCCGTCGAGGCTGCTGGCGCGCAACGACTGGCTCTACGGCTATCGCGCCGCGTTCTGAGCATATTGCTGGAAGAAGGCCGAGAACGCCGTGCTCTCGTTGATGACGCTCTGCGACTGGGAAACCGTCTCGCCGAGCGGCTCTGGCTGGAGCAGCGCATTGCCCGGATAGCCTTTGCCGGTAAAGCCGAGCCTTACGGCGCGCACCGGCGCAGGACCGCCTCCGGTATTCACGATCAGATCGCTCCATCCGAAATTGACGCCGGGCCCGACCATTATCGGGGGACGGACGCGGGTGACGTGCGACACCGGGCGGAAGCCGGTCGCTTCGTTCTGGAACACTACGAGCGAGCAACCGGTCTGGACGCACCAATCATCGCCCGCAAACAGCACGACCGCCTCAGGCTTGCCGTCGCCATTGAGGTCGACCCCGGCATAGTCGATCTGGCTGTCGCCGCGCTGCCTGGAGATCCTGTAACGCTCGACAGCCTTGCGCAGTTCGGTCTCGTCCACCGGCGCGGTCAGAGCGTAGCCGCTGCCTGCAGAAGGATCGCGCTTCGGCATAAGTTCCACGGGCGCAGCCACATTCAGGGAAGCGTCCGGTCCCGATGAGGATCCTCCGCCGCATCCCGCGGCCGCTACGGACAGCGCTATCGCGCCAAGCACGGCGCGCGCGGCCCTCTTCCGGTTCCGTTTCGAGACTTCAGGTGCCGTTGAGATCATGTCTGCGGAATTCCCATAGTTCACCTTCGCACTTGCACGCAGTCCATTCGAGTCCAGCAAACCTGTCAAGGCGGCGGCAAGAAGGCGCGGCAATGCTCCTCGTTGCGAATGCCCGGCGTTTGCGATGTATTGGCCACAAGACTCGCCGCACGACATGGCGGCCCTTACGCCGCATCGGCCTGCGCGTCACGAATTGCCAAGACATCGGTGCGCCGATCTGATCTAAGATTGTGCGCTTGCGAACAAGACGAAACTGGAGATTGCGATGCCGCCGGCCTGGGCTCAAGCGGACAGGGATTTCTCACGGCTTGCAGGCATCGGACTGATGTGCTGCGCAATCGTCAGCTTTTCCTTTCTGGATGCAGCGGCGAAATACATCGTGACTTTCGCGGCGCTCCCCGTTCTCCAGGTCGCATGGTTCCGGTTTTTCAGCCATGCTGTGCTGAATATCGCGGTTTTCGGCCCGCGCGACTGTATGCGGGCGTTCAAATCTTCCCGGCCGGGCCTGCAGATGCTGCGAGGCGTGCTGCTGTTCTCGACGACGGCGCTGAATTTCGCGGCGCTGCGATATCTGCAGCTCGACCTGATCGCAACGATGTTCTTCCTGTCCCCGTTCATAGTCGCGATCCTTGCCGGACCGATCCTCGACGAATGGATCGGCTGGCGGCGATTCATCGCGATCCTGGTCGGCTTCTCGGGCGTGCTCCTGATCGTGCGACCCGGCTTCGGCGGCGTGCACTGGGCGATCGTCTACTCCTTCGGGGCAACGTCGGTCTACGCCTGTTACATCGTCCTTACACGCTATCTGGCGCGCCACGACTCATCGCTCATTACCCAGATTCACACCCCGCTCGCCGGGACAGTCCTTCTGTTCCCGCTCGCCGCCTATGTCTGGGTCTGGCCGCCTGACCTCTTGATCTGGATCCTCCTTTTCGCGACGGGCACGATTGGCGGCGCAGGGCACTATCTCCTGATCCTTGCGCACCGGAACACGCCTGCGCCCGTGCTCTCGCCATTCACCTATATCGGCCTCGTTTCCCAGACGGCGCTTGGCTATGCGGTCTTCTCCGACGTGCCGGACGTATGGACACTGGCGGGCGGCTCCGTCATCATCGGTTCAGGCCTTTACCTGCTCTACCGCGAGCGTACAGTCGGCCCGCGGAAAAGAAAGTGACGGCGGGTACGTCGCCCCGTGGCGCCGCCTTTACTGGGATCCGCGCCATTCGAGGAACCGGCGGAACAGGGCTTCACGCCGCTCCTCGCTCAGGGCTGCGCCGGTGGGCGTGCTGCCCGGGAGATTGCTCAGGAACCTGTTGAATTCCTGTTTGAGCTGCTCCTGAGTTGCTGTGCTCGCAGTGGTAGCAGGCGCATTATCGAGGATTTCCTGCGCCGCACCGAAGCGCACCCAGCCGGGAAGCGTGGCCGCGAGATTGACTTCCTTCCATTTCGGATGACGCGGCTTCTGGAGAAACTTGTCGAAATTCTCGAAGAAGGAGCGCGTGAATCTCGCGACGCGGCGGTAACGCTCGCTATCGGGCGCCCAGTTGAAGACCGCAAGCACCGCGCTCGCCGCAACCGTTTCGATCTGCTCGCCCTCGGGGATCAGATTGGGATAGTCGGCGTGAGTAAGGACAGCGGGAAGATATTCTTCCTGCAACGCCTGCGCATAGGGCACGTTGATAAGTTTGTATGTGGAAGGGTCGGCCTGCAGTCTGCTGAATGCGCCGCTGGGCTTGCCGGCGATGAGGACCGTTGCTGCGATCTCCCCGCGCCTGATCGCTTCGAAAGCATCAGCCTGGCCCATATTCACGACATCCACGGGAATGTCGAGATAATCGAAAATCAAGGTGCTGGACAGCTCGGTGCCGCTGCCGGGATCGCTGAAATTGACTTTCTTGCCGCGCAGGTCCTCGATGCTGTCGATGTCTGCGGCGACAAGAAGGTGCATTTCCTCGTTGTAAAGGCGGGTGATGTATCGCAGGCGGTTCGAAATGTTGCGGCCGACCTCGCCGGTGCGATTGTAGTATCTGAGCACCGCGGATTGGGTGATGCCCATGTCGATGCCCTTGAGATACAGAATATCCTTGGTGTTCTGGGCGCCGCCTTTGCCGACGATCGGCAGGACGCGAAGATTATTGCCGTCGTCGAGCACGGCGGACATGTCGTAGGCCAGGTAAAGATAGGTGCCGTTCGGATTTCCCGAAACGACCGTCACCGTGTTGGCGTTGAGATTTTCCACGAAGCTGTCAGCGGACGCGCCGCCCGTTGTACCGGTGGCCTGAGCGATGCGGAATTCGCCGGTCGCCTGCGCATTTTCCTGCCCGCCGGGCGCACCGGTCTGAGCCGCAACCATCCCCCCGCTGAGCAAAGCGAACGCCGCCGCCAGAATAAAACCTGTAGCCTTGCGCATATTATGTCCAATCCTCTTCCTCCAGCGCCAAGGCATCCTTATAGATTAAGAATTCCGCTTTGAAAACTTTACTAAAGATCTACTCCGCGCAAGGCTTTCGGGCCTGTTCTGCATTAACCTTTCAGGTAAATTTACGTCGAGTTCATCATGGCTTGCCGTCAACGAAGAATTGTATGCAATAGATGCGCGTCAAGCTCATTCGGCGTTGATCCGGCGATGGACTGATGTTAGGCGATAGTCATCTTAGTCTTACCCGCTCTTGTGTGCGGGAGTGAGAGGTTCATCATGATCAGACTGACTTTCCCCGACAATTCCGTTCGCGAATTCGAATCCGGCATCACCGGAGCCGACCTTGCAGCATCCATCTCGAAATCGCTCGCAAAGAAGGCCGTCGCCCTGTCGCTCGACGGCGAGTTGGTGGACCTTGCCGATCCGATCGAGAAAGACGCGTCAGTCAAGATCCTGACCCGCGAAGACCCCGAAGCGCTGGAGCTGATCCGGCACGACTGCGCGCATGTCATGGCCGAAGCCGTGCAAGCGCTGTATCCGGGCACGCAGGTCACGATCGGCCCGGTCATCGAGAACGGCTTCTATTACGATTTCCATCGCGACGAGAGCTTCACGCCGGACGATCTGGAAAAGATCGAGGCGAAGATGCACGAGATCATCGCGGCCGATAAGCCCTTCACCAAGGAAGTCTGGAGCCGGAAGAAGGCGAAAGACCATTTCAAGAAGCAGGGCGAGAGCTTCAAGGTCGAGCTGGTCGACGCGATCCCCGATGGTCAGGATCTGAAGATCTACAGGCAGGGCGACTGGCTCGATTTGTGCCGTGGCCCGCACATGACCTCGACCGGCAAGATCGGCAAGGCGTTCAAGCTGCAGAAGCTGGCGGGCGCATATTGGCGCGGCGATCACCGCAACCCGCAGCTTCAACGCATCTACGGCACCGCATGGGCGAAGCCGCAGGATCTCGACGCCTATCTGAAGATGCTGGAGGAGGCGGAAAAGCGCGACCATCGCCGTCTCGGGCGCGAGATGGACCTGTTCCACTTCCAGGAGGAGGCGCAAGGTTCGGTGTTCTGGCACCCTAAGGGCTGGACCATGTTCCAGGCGCTGGTGAACTATATCCGCCGCGTGCAGACCAAGGCCGGCTTCGTCGAGGTGAACTCGCCGGACATGATGGAGCGCACCCTGTGGGAGCAGTCCGGCCATTGGGAGAAATTCCGCGACAACATGTATATCGCGGAGACGCCCGACGAGAAGGTCTATTGCTGCAAGCCGATGAACTGCCCCGGCCATGTGCAGATCTTCAAGAACGGCCTCA
>CAYOUE010000121.1:9655-9931 GCA_964407075.1 uncultured Hyphomicrobiaceae bacterium | reverse complement strand
TGACCCGCGCGATCTCTGACGCCGTAACCGTGCCGGTGATCGCCTCGGGCGGCGTCGGCACGCTCGACCATCTCGTCGAAGGCGTCCGCGACGGCCATGCGAGCGCGGTACTGGCCGCCTCGATTTTTCATTTCGGCGACCACACCATCGGCGAGGCCAAGCGCCATATGGCTGCGGCCGGGATTCCCGTCAGGCTGGACTGATGCCGGTCTAGTGGTTCGATTCAAACATTTGCATCCCATTTGCTGCACCCTCGGCTGCAAATGTTTGAAACTC
>CAYOUE010000121.1:0-9645 GCA_964407075.1 uncultured Hyphomicrobiaceae bacterium | reverse complement strand
CGAGCCGCCGCCCGCCGCAGCGATGTAGAGCAAAACGAAGCAATAGAGCGCCGCCAGCTCGCCGCCGTTCAGGATCGGATAGAAACCCTGCGGCGCGTGGACCATCCAATAGGCCACGGCCAACATGCCGGACAGGATGAACGCGGTGATCCGTGTGAACAGGCCAAGGATAAGCAGCACGCCGCCGACAAGTTCCATTATTCCCGCGATACCGCCCATGCTTGTGAGATCAATCCCGGTCATCTGCGTTTGAGGTATTCCAAGAATTTTCGTCGTGCCGTGCTGAAGCAGCAGCAGGCCGGTCATGATCCTCAGTACGCTGAGCAGTAGCGAGGTGTAGGGTGTGAGAAAAGTCATGTGGATCCCTCATTTCTGGTTACGCGAATGCTGTATAGCATTGGAATTGCTGCAGACATCCATGCAATCGCATTCAATTTCAAGTTAAATGCTGTGCATTAGCGATCATAATTCGGTGAACACGGAGTTCCGTCCGACCGTCTCGCCCGGTTGTGGATAGAGTATCTTTCAGCGTCCTTCGAACTGGCTCCCGGCGCGCCGCTTGCCCAGAATTGTCAGAACGATTCGCAATTTGCGGGGGCTGACATGGCGGCGGGCGCGACACTCGGTTATTCCAAATTTACCGTCGATCTCTGGTGGACCGACCTCAATCCGACCGAGATTGGCGTATTCCGACGCGCCCGCTACCGCGCCAAGTCGCGGCAGTTCACCAAGGATTCCGACGTGATCGGAGCCGTTGCCGTGAACGGCGAGCGCACCGGGCTGCTGACCCACCGCGAGGGCTTGTGGAAAGAGGCGGAGGGCCTCAAGCGGCGCCTCATCATCAAGCTTTTCACCCAGGACATGAACTGGCGCGGCACGCTCGACATGCTCATGGGACGCTCGCTTCAGCTCACGATGGGCGCGCATGGCTTTCCGGTCATGGCCTATTCCGTGAACATCTCCGGGCACGACCAGATCGTCAATGTCGAGCGCTCGGCGCGAAAATGGCCGCTCGTCCCGGAGGATTACTCCTTCTTCATCCTTGAGGACAAACGCCCGCGATTCTACCGGCTCCGCCGCGACTGGATCAGCATCGGCACGGACTATACGCTCTATGACGAGACCGGCGCGCGCATAGGCCATCTCAATGGCCGCGTGCTCGATCTCGGCGGACGCTGGGACGTCACCATCCGTGAGGACCACAACAATCCGCGCGTCAACGGCACGCTGCAGCTTTTCTGCGGTATGCTACGCTTCCGCAAGCGCGTCGAGCGCCATTTGCGCCAACTCACCCGCGACGTCAGGCAGGGACGGCTGACCCCGGAAATCGAAGCGCATGAAAGCGATCTCTACCTTAACCCGCGGCGGCGTAACTATTGACTCTTGCGCGGCGGTCCCGTCCGGATGATTTCAAATCCAAGTGCTTTTTTCTGTATCGCGACCTGAAACCGCCATGCATCTCCGCCGCGCCACCATCGCCGACATTCCGACACTGAAATACTGGGATACCCGCCCGCACGTCATCGCGTCGAGCGGCGACGACGGCGGTTGGGACTGGGACGCCGAGATTCCCCGCGAGGTTCCATGGGCCGAAATGCTGATCGCCGAGGAGGATGGACGGCCCATCGGCTTCATCCAGATCATCGACCCGGCGGAGGAAGAGTCGCATTATTGGGGCGAGTGCGAGCCGGATCTTCGCGCGATAGACATCTGGATCGGAGAGGAGGCCGATCTCGGGCGCGGGCTTGGAACGCAGATGATGCGGCTGGCGATCGCGCGCTGCTTCGCGGAGCCGAGCGTCAGGGCGGTGGTGATCGACCCGATGGCGACAAATACCCGTGCGCATCGCTTTTACGAGCGTTTCGGCTTCCGCCCCATCGGGCCGCGGATGTTCGGTCCGGATGACTGCCTTGTCTTCCGGCTCGACCGCGAGGAATGGCGCGGCTGACCGGCGCGCCGCATTGTCCGTTATCCGCTGCAAACGGCTTGCCTGCGGCCACGGAAATCTGCGATAGGGCGCGTACAGGCGGACAAGCGTTCCGCAGCGCCTTATCGGAGCACATCATGAGCCAGCAGAACACTGCGCCCCGTATCGACCTTGTCAGTGACACGGCCACCCGCCCAACGCCAGGAATGCGCATGGCGATGGCCGAGGCTCAGGTCGGCGACGAGCAGCGCGGAGAAGACCCCTCTGTCAACGCGCTTGTCGAGCGTTCGGCGGCGCTGCTCGGCAAGGAGGCGGCGTTGTTTCTGCCGTCGGGCACGATGTGCAACCAGATCGCCATTGCGGTTCACTGCCGCCCGGGCGATGAGATCATTGCGGCTGCCAATGCGCATATTCTGGGTACGGAAAGTGCAGGTGCGGCTGTCTTTGCGGGCAGCTTCATCCGGGCTATCGATGCCCCGCGCGGAATTTTCGGCGCGGAGGATGTGGCCGCCGCCATACGCTACAAGAGCGTGAAATCCCCTCGCAGCCGGCTCGTTTCGGTGGAAAACACGAGCAATGGCGGCGGCGGCTCGGTCTGGCCGCACGAAGTTCTGCGCGCCGTCGCCGCCGAAGCGCGCGCTCAAGGCCTCGCTGCGCATATGGACGGGGCGCGCCTGCTGAACGCCGCCATTGCCTCCGGCGTCAGTACGCGCGATCTGGCCGATGGCTTCGAGAGCGTCTGGATAGACCTGTCCAAGGGACTGGGCTGTCCGGTAGGCGGCGTGCTGGCAGGCTCGCGCGAGTTCATCGCCGAGGCCAATGTCTGGAAGCACCGTTTCGGCGGTGCGATGCGGCAGGCGGGAATCATTGCTGCGGCAGGTCTTTACGCACTTGACCACCATGTCGAAAGGCTTGCCGAAGACCACGCCAACGCCAGATTGTTCGCATCTCTGATCGCAGACATTCCCGGCCTCGGTGTCGATCCCGCTAATGTCGAGACGAACATGGTGTTCATGGACACGAGCGGGACCGGGCTGGATCCCGCCGAAATCTCGCGCCGCCTTCTGGAGCGTGGCGTGCGCATCGGCGCATGGGACCGGACGTCCATGCGCGCCGTCACCCATCTCGACATTGACGAGGCCGGCGTCCGCGAGGCGGCGGCGTCGCTGCGCGCTTTACTTGCAAGCTAGGCGACTTTCCGGTCACCATCCGTACAACCGATGCAGCCGAAAGGCGTAAAGCGTTAACGAAATCCCGCTAAGGTTGCGCCGTCCGTTCTCTCACGGAGGCGCATCATGGACTTCAAGCCCATAAGCCTGTTTCTGGCGATATTGCTGGCGGCCGTCAGCCTCGCAATGCTGCTGGTCGCAGTCAGCGCGCAGACGCCCTCTACAGCACCCGCTGTCCTTGTTGCGCCCGCGGAAAACAAGCCGCTTGGCCGTCAGGTCGAGTTTATCGGCAGGGTTGAGGCGATCGAAAAAGTCGATCTGCGTGCGCGCGTTCAGGCTTTTCTGACCGCGCGGCATTTCGAGGCGGGGGACAGGGTTGAAAAAGGTCAGTTGCTGTTCGAGCTCGAACGCGAGCCATTCGAGGCGGCGCTCGCCCAGCGCAAGGCCCAGCTTGCCGCGGCGGAGGCAACGCTGAAGAACGCTGAAGCCCAGCTTGCAAGGTACAGATCGCTTGAAGGCAAGGAAGTCGCCTCCGTCGCAGAACTCGATACGCGCATAGCCGCCGAAGCACGGGCGCGCGCCAGTGTCCTGGAAGCGAAAGCGGCAGTCCAGGACGCCGAGATCAGCCTGTCCTACACCCGGATCACGGCGCCTATTTCCGGCAGAATCGGCAGGGCTTCCTTGACGGTCGGAAATCTCGTCGGGCCGGAGACAGGCGTGCTTGCAACTCTTGTCCGCTCCGATAAGATTTACGTGCTGTTTTCCGTGACTCAGGCCGAGTTGCTCGAGGCGCGCCGCACCGAGACAGGAGCGCCGCTTACCGTGCGTGCAAGGCTCGCCGACGGCAGTTTTCTCGACGCGGCGGGTACTATCGACTTCATCGATGTGCAGGCCGACGCCAGAACGGATGGGCAGCTTCTTCGCGCAGTGTTCGACAATCCGGGCGACGCACTGACCGACGGTCAGACCGTGCGGGTTGTTATCGAGCGTGCCTCGCCGGCGATGGTGACGGCGATACCCATGTCTGCGGTGGCGCTGGATCAGGGCGGGCACTACGTCTATATCGTCGACGACGCCAACAAGGTCGAGCGCCGGTCGGTCACTCTGGGCGTCAAGCGCGACGGCCTCGTCGCCGTGACGGATGGCCTTTCGGCTGGCGACCGCGTGATCGTGCAGGGACAGCAGAAGGTCAGGCCGGGCGCGCAGGTCGATCCGCAGCCCCTGTCGGGTCCGGCGTCCGGCGCGAGGGCGGCCTTGCAATGATCTCCGCCGTCTTCATCCGGCGGCCCCGGCTCGCCTTCGTCATCTCCATCGTCATCTCCGTAGCGGGCCTTATTGCGCTCTCGGTCATTCCCGTTGCGCAGTTTCCCGAAATCGTCCCCCCGCAGGTCAGCGTCAAGGCCACCTATCCCGGCGCGTCCGCCGCCGACGTCGAAGCCAGCGTCGCCCAGATCATCGAAGGCCAGGTGAACGGCGTCGACAGGATGATCTACATGAAGTCGAATTCGGGCAGCGACGGCAGCTACGATCTCACCGTCAGCTTCGAGGTCGGCTCCGATCCAGATCTGAACACCGTGAACGTCATGAATCGGGTTAATCAGGCGACGTCGCAATTGCCCCCCGAAGTGCAGCGTCTCGGCGTGACGGTCAAGAAGCAGTCCTCTTCCCTCCTCCAGGTCATCGCCATCCATTCGCCTGACGGCTCGCGCGACGAGCTCTTTCTCACCAATTTCGCCACCATCACCCTGATCGACCGTCTCGCGCGCGTGCCGGGAGTAGGGGAGGCCGGCCTCTTCGGCGCGCAGGAATACGCCATGCGCGTGTGGCTGGATCTGGAGCGCATGGCCAGCCTCGGCGTTTCCGTGCAGGAAGTCGTCAGCGCAATCGAATCGCAGAACGCGCAAGCGGCCGTGGGGCGGGTCGGGGCCGCGCCGCTCGCCGCCGACATCGACTTTCAGCTCAACATCACTACGCGCGGGCGGATGGAGTCGGAGGAGGAGTTCGGGAACATCGCCGTTCGCGCGACTTCGGACGGAGGTCTGCTGCGCATCCGGGATCTAGGCCGCGTCGAACTCGGCGCGAAATCGAGCGACGCCTTCGTGCGCTACAATGGTCAGCCCGGCGCGGGGATCGGCATCTATCAGGCGCCTGGCGCGAACGCCATCGCCGTCGCCGAGGCGGTGCGCAAGACGCTTGAGGAGATGCAGGCGCTCTATCCTGAGGGCGTCGCGACCGAGATCATGTACGACACAACGGTATTCGTCGACAAGATGATCGAGTCGGTCAAGCACACTCTCATAGAAGCGTTCATCCTCGTCGGCATCGTCGTCTTCGTGTTTCTCGGCACGCTGCGCGCGGCGCTCATCCCCATCATCGCCGTGCCGGTCGCGCTGGTCGGCGCGTTCGCGGCCATGCTGGCGCTCGGCTTTTCCGCGAACACCATCTCGCTGCTGGCGCTGATCCTCGCTATCGGCATCGTCGTGGACGACGCCATCGTCGTCGTCGAGGCCGTCGAGCACAAGATGGCGCACGAGCCGGAACTGACGCCGGCCGAGGCGACCAACAAGGCGATGGCGGAGATCACCGGACCCATCATCGCGATCACGCTCGTGCTGCTGTCGGTCTTCGTGCCGACCGCCTTCATCCCCGGCATTACCGGCCAGCTTTACCAGCAATTCGCAGTTGCGGTGTCCGTGGCGATGCTGATCTCGGCGGTAAACGCACTGACGCTCTCGCCCGCGCTCTGCTCAATCCTTCTGAAGCCAGGCCAGAAACCGATGCGGCTCGTCGCCATGATCCAGCGCGGCATCGACCGCGGTAGGGACGGCTACGCCTATGTGGTCGGCCGGATCGCGCGGCGTATGATTGTGACCGTGGCGGTGCTTCTCTGCTTTGTCGGCGGCGCCGTTCTTCTGAACGGGACGGTGCCGACCGGCTTCCTGCCAGAGGAGGATCAGGGCGCGTTCATGGGTGAAGTCCAGCTTCCCGACGCGGCCTCGGTCAACCGCACACAGGCCGTGCTCGAAGAAGCGGAGCGGATCGTATTGTCGCGGCCCTGGGCGCAAAGCGTCTTCAGCGTTGGCGGCTACAGCCTGCTGGACGGCCTGTCCCTGCCGAACAAGGCGATGCTGGTCGTCACCATGAAGCCGTTCGAGGAACGAAAGGACGCCGCGCTTTCGGTATTCGCGGCGCTCGGGGAATTGCGCCAAGCGTTCCAGCGGATCGCGGCGGCCAACATCTTCGTATTCAACCTGCCGCCGATCTCCGGCCTTGGCAACGGCTCAGGCTTCGAATACCAGCTTCAAAGCCTTTCCGGCGCGCCTCCCGAGGAGATCGCAGCCGTCGCCCGCGGCCTCATGCTCGCCGCACAGGACGATCCGCGCCTTGCGGGCGTCTTTACTACTTACGGCGCGAGCACGCCCCAGGTGTATCTTGAGATCGACCGCGAACGCGCCCAGACCCTCGGCGTCTCGGTCAGCGACATCTTCTCCACGCTTCAGGCTGCAATGGGGGGAGCTTACGTAAACGACTTCAATCAGTTCGGACGCACATGGCAGGTCAAGGTGCAGGCCGAAGGCGAGGAGCGGATGGATGTGGAAGACATCTTCCGCGTGAGGGTACGCTCGTCAGGCGGCGATCTGGTGCCGCTGCGGGCCTTTGCCGAAGCAAGTCTCTTGACCGCGCCGGCCTCGATCATCCGCTACAACAATCTTCGCTCGGTCACGCTGCAGGGCGGCCCGGCGCCGGGACGGTCGAGCGGTGAGGCGATCGCGGCCATGGAACAGCTTTCGCAAGCTGCGCTCCCTCCCGGCTACGGCTTCGAATGGACCGGAACCGCGCTGCAGGAGAAGCAGGCGGGCGGTCAGACGGCTTCGATCCTCGTGCTGGCGCTTCTGTTCGCCTATCTTTTCCTCGTCGCGCTCTATGAAAGCTGGACGATCCCGCTCGCTGTGCTGCTCTCGGTCGCGGTGGGTCTGTTCGGCGCGCTGGCGGCGCTGAAGATTTCCGGTCTCGACAATAACATATTCGCCCAGATCGGCGTTGTCGTGCTGATCGCGCTGGCGGCGAAGAACGCCATTCTGATCGTGGAGTTCGCGATGGAGCAGCGCCGCGCCGGCCGCCCTGTAGCCGAGGCTGCGGCGGAAGGGGCGAGATTGCGCTTCCGCGCCGTAATGATGACGTCCTTCGCCTTCATTTGCGGGCTGATACCGCTTGTCACCGCCAGCGGGGCGGGGGCTGCGACGCAGCAGGCTGTCGCGATGTCGGTCTTCGGCGGGATGATCGCGGCGAGCTGCTTTGGAATTTTCCTCATCCCCGGACTTTATGTGCTGTTCCAGACCCTGCGCGAGAAGGCGCATTCTCGGTTTGCGCCGAAAAGGGCAGGGACGCAGCAGCCCGCGGAATAGGCGACATGCGCAGAGCCCGTTTTCCAGCGGGGCGATATACGCCTATATAGGCGTCATGGACACGGCTTTCGGCATCTACATCCACTGGCCCTATTGCGCGGCCAAGTGCCCCTATTGCGATTTCAACTCGCATGTGAAGCGGGATCTCAGCGAGGCAGGCTATCTTTCCTCCATCCTTCGGGAGTTGGCGTATTACGCAGGACTTGCGCCGGGGCGAAACGTATCCAGCGTCTTTTTCGGCGGCGGCACGCCTTCGCTCATGGAGCCGGAGACGGCAGGGCAAATTCTGGACGCGATCGCAGCCATGTGGCCAGTTGCTGCGGACGCCGAGATTACGCTGGAGGCCAACCCATCGAGCGTGGAGGCTGGACGCTTCGCGGGGTTCCGCGCGGCGGGCGTCAATCGCGTCTCGCTTGGCGTTCAGTCGCTTCATGACGATCAGCTCCGTTTCCTCGGCCGGCTGCATGACGCCGCCGAAGCCCGCGCCGCGGTCGGGATCGCCAACCGCCATTTCTCCCGCGTATCTTTCGACCTGATCTATGCGCGCCCCGGCCAGACGCCGGACGAGTGGCGCGCCGAACTGTCAGGCGCGCTCGCGCTCGCCGCCGGGCATCTCTCGCTCTATCAGCTTACCATCGAGCCGGGCACGGCCTTCTACCGCCTGCATGAAGCCGGAAAGCTGCGCGTGCCTGGCGATGACGACGCTGCAGCGCTCTACGAAGTGACGCAAGAGCTTTGCGATGCGGCAGGGCTTCCGGCCTACGAAATTTCCAACCACGCCCGCCCTGGCGAGGAGGCGCGGCACAATCTGCTTTATTGGCGTTACGGCGAGTATGCCGGCATCGGCCCCGGCGCGCATGGGCGGATCGCTGCGCCGGACGGGCGGCTTGCTCTGTCGGCCGAACGCGATCCGGCGGGATGGGCGGCGCGGGTGCGCCGCGACGGGCACGGCCTTGTCCAGCGCGAGCGGCTCAGCCGGCTCGAAGAGGCGGAGGAAATGCTGATGATGGGGCTGCGGCTCGCCGAGGGGCTGCCGCTCCGTCGCCTGCGCGCGCTGACGGGGCATGAGGTGGCGCAGTCGGCACGGGAGCCGCTTGCGGGTGACGGGCTGATCGCGCCTGTTGCCGACGATGGCGTCCTGCGCGCAACTGCAGCCGGGCGGCTGGTGCTGAACCGGCTGGTTGCGGCCCTCGCCGAGGGCCTAGAACCCGCAGATGGTGCCGCAAGCCCGGCCTGAACGGCCCACGCATGGCTGCCCTCTCGACCGGCGCTTCGCGCCTCCCGCTCCCGCGTCAGCCGAGTGTCGGCATTGTGAACTGCGCGTCGAGCCGCTGCCCCGTCGGCCAGCGCGTCGTCGTCGTCTTGATGCGCGTGTAGAATCGCACGCCCTCCATGCCGTGCATCGCGTGATCGCCGAAGATCGACGCTTTCCAGCCACCGAAGGAGTGATATGCGACCGGCACGGGAATCGGCACGTTTATGCCGACGAGGCCAACCTCGATGTCCTGGCTGAAGGCGCGGGCGGTGTCGCCGTCCCGGGTGAAGATCGCCGTGCCGTTGGCGTATTTGTGGCCGTGGATCAGATCGACGGCGTCCTGGTAGCTGTTGCGCCGCACGACGGACAGGACAGGGCCGAATATCTCGTCCTGATAGATCTTCATGTGCGGCTCCACCTGGTCGAACAGCGAGCCGCCGATGTAATAGCCGTTCTCATAGCCCTGCTTGGTCTGCCGGAAGCCGCGACCGTCGACGACGAGCTTTGCGCCTTCCTCGACGCCTGTATCGATATAACCGCGCACCTTATCCAGGTGCTGCGCCGTCACCAGCGGACCCATGTCGCTTTTTGGATCGGTAGCAGGGCCGATATTGAGCGCTTCGACTTTCGGAACCAGCCTCTCGATGAGCGCGTCGGCGACGGCGTCGGTCACTGGCACCGCGACCGAGATCGCCATGCAGCGTTCGCCGGCCGAGCCGTAGGCCGCCCCGAGCAGCGCGTTGGCCGCCATGTCCAGATCGGCGTCGGGCATGATGACCATATGGTTTTTCGCCCCGCCAAGAGCCTGTACGCGCTTGCCGTTGATCGTGCCAGTCTGATGGATGTATTGCGCGATCGGGGTCGAGCCGACAAAGGACACGGCCTTGA
>CAYOUE010000120.1:0-10074 GCA_964407075.1 uncultured Hyphomicrobiaceae bacterium | reverse complement strand
AAATCGACGATGAGGATATCGGCCTGCGCACCCGGTGCGAGGCGTCCGAGATCGTCCCGGCCCACAGAGGCCGCTCCGCCCAGGGTCGCCGCCGCGAAGACCTCGCCTGCCGTCGCGTTGAAATAGCTGCCGCTCATGATCTTGCCCAGATAGGAGGCGGCGCGCATGTTCATCACCATGTCGCGCGGATAGGTGTCGCTTCCGATGGAGATGTTGACGCCCGCGCGCGCATATTTCTCCCAATGATCGAGCGTGCGCCCGCGCCGGACGATGTTGATCGGACAATGCGAAATGGAGACGCCCGCCCGGCCCATCAGCTCCAGATCGCGCTTCATCGCATAGTTGAGGTTCGGATTGTCCGAGATGAAATTGCCGTGGCCGATATTCATGGTCGGGCGCAGCAGGCCGATCCTGTCAAGCAGCTCGATAGGCGTCATCGAATGTTCGCGGACGATATCGTGAAATTCGAGCACGCTATAGGCGGCGTGCGTCGCCATCGGCAGCCCGGTTCTGTCCGCCACGTCGCGGGTCTGTTCGAGGATTTCGACGCTCGACGTCTCGACCTCGCGCGGAACGAGGATGCCGCGCACGCGTCCGCCCGCCGCGCCGTCATGGCGCTCGAAGAAATCGAGCGCTGTTTTCAGCCCTTCTCGGCCCAGTTCATCATTGCGCACACGTTTGAGCCGGCCCTGCTCGTCGGCGACCCAGCGCCCGCAGTCGTAGCCCGGCCCGAGATAGGCGCGCGTCCCGAGCGCCTCGACCTGCTTCAGCAGCGCTTCCTGCACGCGGAGCTGACTGCCGAATTCGATGAAGGTGGTCACGCCGTTGCGCAGCAGCTCGGCGACGGTGAAGAGAGCGTTGAGTTCGAGGGCCGCGTCCGCGCCCGCGTCGCCATGCTTGAGATAGCGCGGATCGCCGAGCACCGTCTTGCCTTCGCGCGGCACGCTGATTTCGAGGAAGGGCTGGCCGAAATAGATCGGCCGTCCGGTGTCGGAGATGAGCCGGTGCGAGGCGCGGTGGCCTGAATGGACATGGGTGTCGACGAAGCCGGGGCAGACCAGCTTGCCGGTCGCGTCGATGGTTTTGCCCGTCTCTCCTTCGAAGCGCTCGCCGACAAAGAGGATCTTGTCATCCTCATAGACCAGTTCGGCGTCCTTCCAGAGCCGGTGTCCGCCCGCCTCATGCCCGACGATCCAGCTTGCCTTGATGCGCGTCTTCATCGATTCTTCCTTCCAGCCGGAACGGTTAATCCCTGTACGCTTCGTGCGGCGGCTCGTAGCCCAGCCTTCTGCGCGCGAACTGAAACGCGACGACAGACAATACGAGCATCAGGCCGACCGCGTCAGTGCGAGCGTCGGGGGATATGAGCAGCGGCGCGCCTGCGAAAAGGATGAAGCGCGCCGCGAGCGGCAGCGGCCCCAGCACATAGCCGCCCAGCGCCGCCCCGGTCGCCAACACGCCGATCAGCGCCGCGCCGATCACCCAGGCGCTTTCCGCCGGCGTTCCTTGGAGGATCAGCGCCGGGTTGATCGTGAAGGCGAAGGGAATGAGAAAGCCGGGGATCGCCAGCGCGAAGGCGACAAGGCCCGTGCGCCACAGATTTGCGCCGCTAATGCCCGCCGCCGCATAGGCGGAAAGCGCGACCGGCGGCGTGACCATGGACAGAATGCCGAAATACAGCAGGAACATGTGCGCGGGCAGGGCGGGCACGCCGAGTTCGATCAAAGCGGGGGCGATCAGGATGGCGGAGATCAGATAGGCTGCCGCCGTCGGCATTCCCATGCCGAAGACGATCGTCAGAACCATCGCGCCGATCAGCGAGAAGAGTAGCGAGCCGTCGGCGATGTCGAGCAGCCAGCGCTGCATCCTGAGCGCCAGGCCCGTCTGGACGAGCGAGCCGACGATGATGCCGGCAACGGCGGACGGGATCGCCACCTCGCAGGCCGATTTCGCGCCGTTGACCGTCGCCTGGAGGATGTCCTTCGGCGACATGCGCGTGGTGCCGCGCAACATGCTGACCGCGATGATGGCCACGGTCGTGTAAGCGCCGACAGTGAGCAGCGAGAAGCGCTCGATCAGAAGGGCGATCATGAACAGGATCGGCAAGAGGAGATGCCAGCGCTGCTTCATGCCTGCAAGGTGCTCGGCGATCTGCATACGACGGTCGGGGGCGAGGTTGTTGCGTAGAGCGTGGCAGTGGATGACGGTATAGAGCGAAACGTAATAGAGCAGCGCCGGAACGACCGCGGCAAGCGCAACGTCGGCGTAAGGCACGCCGGCAATATCGGCGAGCAGAAAGGCCGCCGCCCCCATGATCGGCGGCGAGAGCTGGCCGCCGGTGGACGCCGTCGCCTCGACCGCGCCCGCCATCGTCGGCTTGAAGCCGGAGCGCTTCATAAGCGGAATGGTCATGATCCCGCTGAGCAGCACGTTGGCGACCGCGCTGCCGTTTATCATGCCCAGAAGGCCGGAGGAGACGATCGCCGCCTTGCCGGCGCCGCCCCACAGCCGCGAGGTCAGCCCGTAGGCGACATTGACGAAAAGCTGTCCGGCTCCGGAGCGTTCGAGAAACGCTCCGACCACGAGAAAATAGAATACCATGTGGGCCGACGCCGAAAGCGGCGAGCCGAAAATGGCGTTTTCCGAGAGCACCTGAAGGTCGATGAAGCGTCTGAAACTCAGGCCGCTGTAGGATATGGCCTGCGGCAGATAAGGACCGAGGAAAAGGAATGCAATGAACAGTGTTGCGATTCCTGTGAGCACGAGCCCCGCCACGCGCCTGCACGCCTCCAGAAGCAGCACGATCAGGAGGGAGCCAACGGCCATATCTGCCAGATAGACGGGATCCACGCCGTCGATCCTGACCGCCATGCGCTGTCCCTGGCTGATGAGATAGCCTGCGCAGGCGAGCGAGGCGACGGCAAGCGCGACGTCGTGCAGGGGAACCGGCTCGGTGTCCTTCCGCCGCCCCTTTCCGCTGAAGATCAGGAACGTGATGCCCATTGCGGCGCCCAGATGGGTGCCGAGAAAGACGATATCCTGCTGAAACCCGCCGGTAAAAAACGGCGTGAACTGAACGGTTACAAGAACCAGCGCGATCCCGGCAACGAATGCGTAAGCCAGCCGTGGCGTCAATGAGGGCATGTCACCGGGATCGCAGTTCGATTTCGGCCGTTACTGAACGAGTCCGGCTTCCTTGTAGTATTTTTCAGCGCCAGGATGCAGCGGACATCCGCCGTTCAGCGCCGGACTGGCAGCTTCCTTCGGATCGAAATCGCCGAGCGCGGCGTGTATACCCTTGACCTTCTCGGCATTCTCGATCAGCGCTTTGGTGATCGAATAGACGACGTCTTCCGGCACGTTGGCGTTGACGATGATGTTGGACGCGGCTTTCACCGTCTTGATCGGTTCGGTCTGGCCTTTGAACAGGTCGGCGGGGATTTCCGCTTCGATCCAGCCGTGCTGCGATGTCAGCGTGCTGATGGCCTGGTCAGGGAGCGGAATCATCTTCATGTCGGTGATCGTGGTCAGTTCCGTGGCGATCGGATGTCCCTTGGTGACGACATGCGCCCAGCCTTGAGCGGAACCGTCGGAGATCGCAGCGGTGGTCGCCGCCCGGGGCAGGGCCTTCACGCTGCCGCCTTTGGATGCGATCCCGTCATAGCTGCTGCCCAGCGCGCCGATGACCTGACGTACGCCGAGTTCACCGGTGCCGCCGACGCTCGCAGTCAAAAGGCTGAAGCCGTTCTTGCCTTCGATGATCTCATCCCAGCCGCTGATGCCGGAGGCGGTCGTCACGAATGTGCCGAGGTAATAGATGTCGAGGCCGCCGAGCAGCGCGCGGACATTCTCCTGCTTGGCGTCGAAATCGCCGGTGCCTGTGCAGCCCTCTGCGGCGTTCATCGGAAAGCTGATGCCGAGTTCGGCCTCGCCGGAATTGATGAGCTTCACATTGCCGAAGCCGCCCGCGATCGGCAGCACTTCGACGCCTGATCCCTCAGGCAGCACGGGCTGAATGATCTCGGCCATCCCTGCGCCGTAATTGTACCAGGCCGAGCCGACGCCGACCGTGGCGAAGCGCAGGTTGACGGGCTCGGCCGAGACCGATGCGGAAGC
This sequence comes from uncultured Hyphomicrobiaceae bacterium, assembly GCA_964407075.1. Classification (GTDB taxonomy): domain Bacteria; phylum Pseudomonadota; class Alphaproteobacteria; order Rhizobiales; family Rhodomicrobiaceae; genus JAHQVI01. Next base: position 5,958 of record CAYOUE010000120.1, on the reverse strand, counting down.
CAGTCCCAGCGCCAGACCGGCGCCGATCAGACTTTTCATTGTCGATTTCATGATGGACTCCTTCTGTTGGAGAGTAAGTGGGATCGCAGCAATCCATGACTTAGGATACGATCCCGGCGGCTTTCAGAATTTTCAGACTTCGCTCGCGCTGTTCAGACGAAATTGTCAGCCGTTCGGCGAAGTCGCGCCCGGTGGGCTTCGTGGCGTCGATGCCCATCTTGGTGAGCGTGAAGCTTTCCGGATCCGATGTCGGATCGAGAATAGCGCCTTTGGCGCCCGGAATGAAGACGATGTCCTGCTCGGCGCGCACGCGCGTGGCGACGGCCCACATCATGTCCTCCATATCGAAGACATCGACGTCGTCATCCACGACAATCACGTATTTCGTGTAGAACTCGGTGCCGAGCGCGGCCATGATCGCCTGCTGCGGCTCGCCCTGCGCCGTCTTCTTCATTGCGATGAAGGCCATGAACGCGCCGCAGGTCTTGTGCGGAACATGGACGGCGGTGACGTTCGGCAGATTGCGCCGCAGCGCATTGAGGATCTCGCCCTCGCGCGTTATGCAGGAAATCAGGATGTGGTCGGACGACATCCCCGACACGATAGAGTGGAACATCGCGTCGCGCCGCATCTGGATGCGTTTGGCCACGAAGATATTCTGCGTGCTGCGGAAAGAGGCGTAGCCGGTGAACTCGCCGAACGGGCCTTCCGGCGCACGTTCGTTCGCCAGGATCTCGCCCTCGATCACGATCTCTGCGCCGGCCGGAACTTCCAGATCCGCCGTCCCGCAACGCGCGACGCGGTAAGGCTCGCCGAACAGTCCGCCGATGATCTCGAATTTGCGCACATGGGGCGGATAAGCGTAGACCATGGAGCCCATGTAATGCAGCGGATGAATGCCGATCGTGATCGCTGCGGGAAGGTTCTCGCCCCGCGCTTCCGCCCGCCGGTGGAACTCGTACATGCGCCGCCGCGAATGGAGCGAGACGCCGAGGCGGTTTTTCCCCGCCAGCATCAGCCGGTGAAAGCCGGTAGTGTCGACGCCGGTTTCCGGGTCGCGCGCCGCGATCTGCCCGGCGGTGATGTAGGGTGCGGCGTCTACGGAAAAATGGAAGGGGATCGGCAGTTTGGTAAGATCGAGATCGTCCCCCTCGATCACTACCTCCTGCCAGGGGGCGTCAGCGACGGTCTCGACAGGGATATAGGTCTGGCAGCGCTCCCTGAAAGCAAGCGGCAGGGAGAGGGTATCGACGCCAAGAGCTGTTGCGAGCAAGTCCCGGTTCCCGGCCACATTGGTGACGACCGGCATGGAGTGGCCTTCGACATTTTCGAAAAGCACGATCGGCGATCTGCCGAGACGCTCCAGTTCGAATACGATGGAAGTCATATCCAGCGATGGCGAGACGGGCGCGTCGATCCGGAGCAGATGCTGGGGCATTTCCGCCTCGATCTTGCGCAGAAATCCCCGCAGGCTTTGGCTTTCGAGTCCTGATTCTGTAGGCATCACACTCATCTGGGAAACATCTTATTGATAGGATGATAGTCAAAATTTCAGCCGTGCCAACGTCTAATTCGGCAAGCCGTATAATCGCTGCGATCCAATTGACACAAATTTGTGCAGTTAAAACCGCAATTCGTAGGATAAACAATATTTTTTACAGTATTGTTATTATATTTGGAAACAAATAATGTGACGTAGCGCGCTAAAACTGCTCAAACTTTGAGCAAAACTTTGCGTATTTTTACCCCCCCTGCAGTGCATCGGACCCGCTCATGCCGCATCGCCGCCCTAACCGGGCGTTCCGCATTGCGGCCAATTATCCGTACACCACCGGCGCGGTTTGACATTTCGGCGGACGCTGCGAAAGATGTCATAATACAGGCGCGGGGCATTCGCCGCGCGCGGCCAATGGAACGATGAAGCCGATGGCGAAGCGCAAAAGCTCCGGTCGTCCGACGATTCATGACGTGGCGCGTCACGCCGGGGTGAGTTCGATTACGGTTTCGCGCGCGTTGCGGACGCCCGCCCGCGTTTCCGAGAAGTTGCGTGAGCGGATCGAAGTCTCGATAAAGGTGCTCGACTACATCCCGGATCCCAAGGCGCGCGCGCTTGCTTCGGGCCAGAACAACGTCATCGGCGTTCTCATCCCTTCGCTGAGCAACATCGTGTTCGCCGACATCCTGCGCGGCGCACAGGACGCGGTTGAAGGGACCGACTACCAGATCCAGATCGGCAACATGCGCTACAGCCCCGACAAGGAACACCGGCTGATCTCGCTATTCCTCGCCCAGCACCCGGCGGCGCTGATCGTAACGGGCGCGGACCAATCCGAAACCTCAAGGCGGCTCTTGACCGAAAGCGGCCTGCCCGTCGTGCAGATCATGGACATCGCCTCCGACCCGGTCGACATGATGGTCGGCCTATCCCACGACCTTGCGGGCGAAGCGGCGGTCGATCACCTTGTCGCAAACGGTTACGCCCGGATCGGCTTCATCGGCGCGCGGACGGATTCCCGCGTCCTGAAGCGTCTGGAGGGCTTCCGACGGGCGTTGCGCCGCTATGGAATGTATTCGCCCGAGCGGGAGGCTACGGCCAGGCTGACCTCCTCGGTCGGGCTGGGCCGCTCCCTCATGCGCGAACTCCTCAAGGCCGATCCGGATACGGACGCGGTGTTTTGCGTCAATGACGACCTGGCCCTCGGAGCGCTCTTCGAATGCCAGGCGCACGGCTTGGCCGTGCCTGGACGCATGGGCATCATCGGCTTCAACGATCTGGAGATGATGTCGGCCGCCGAACCCGGCCTGACCAGCATCAGGACGAAACGCTACGAAATGGGCAGGCTTGCCGCCGAGATGGTCATGAGCAGGCTGCGCGGCGGGGGGAGCGAGCAGCGCATCGTCGATCTCGGATTCGAACTGGTGGCGCGCAACAGCACTAGGCGGGCGCTGCACGGACAGGAAAGCGCGCCGCGCCGGCGGCCTGTGGAGCGCGCCGAAATAGGCGGCTGATACGGCTTGCGCGCCTGGCGCTGTTTTCCATTGAACGGTAACGGTGTCAGCGGTAACATCTTGATTGCCGCAGCGCCAAACAAGCTGCGTAAGCAGAATAAAACGCTAGGGAGGAATTGGAATGTTGACGCGGAAGCTTTTCGCCGCCGCTATAGCGGCTGCGGTTTTCACTCCCCTTGCCGCTTCGGCGGCCGGCCCCGAACGGGTGGCAGGGCCCGGCGCTTCGCCGGAATGCTTCAAGCCCTGGACCGCGGATATTGACCATCTCAAATGGCCCGCCAAGCAGGGCCCCTACCGCATCGCACTGGCAAACGGCTTCGTCGGCAACACCTGGCGAATCCAGATGATCAAGACTGCAAAGGCATTTGTCGAGCAGGCCGGCATCAAGGAGCATATCGCCGAGTTCAAGGTCGTCTCTACGGGGACGGACGTAGCGGCCCAGATTGCGGCAATCGATAATTTCATCAATGGCGGCTATGACGCAATCGTCACAATCGCCGTCAATCCGAAAGCCTTTACGCCGGTCATCCGCCGCGCGAACAACGCCGGTGTCGTGCTCGTTCCGTTCGACAACGTCGTCGACAGCGAAGAGGTGCTGATGGTCAACGAGGACCAACTGGAAATGGGCCGGATGATGGGCCGCTGGCTCGTCGACAAGGTCGAGAACAAGTCCGGCAAGATCCTCGAAGTGCGCGGCCTGCCCGGCAACTCCGTCGACCGCGACCGCCATCTGGGCTTCCGCGAAATCATGGAGGCGCCCGGCAACAGCTTCGAGATCATCGAAGTCGTCGGCAACTGGGACGACGGCACGGCGCAGAAGGTGGTGGCTGACGCGGTCGCCATTCACAACCGCTTCGACGGCATGTATGTGCAGGGAGGAACGACCGGAGCGGTGCGCGCGCTGATCGACGCCGGCCATCCCTTCATTCCCGTATCGGGTGAAGGCGAAAACGGCTTCCGCAAGCTCTGCGCCGAACATGGCGATGAAGGTCTGCTCTGCTCGTCCGCCACGCAATCGCCCGCTCTTGTTTCGATTGCGATCAAGGCCGCGATCGAGGCGCTCAAGGGCGAGGCCCTGCCGCAAATGGTGTCGGTCCCGATTCCCTACGCCGAGCATGGCACGTTCGAAGCAGGCGTGAACTACTATCCCGACCTCGCCGACAATTTCTTCGTGGGCAACAGTTTCCCCGCCTGCGACGTCAATATCTCCGAAGGCGAGATCATGGCCCGCACCGAAGCGGACAACTGACCTTGCGCTTGACGGAAGCGGGATAGGCTCCCGCTTCCGGTTCCGGCGCGCATCGGGAGGAAGCGATCCTTGAAGCGCGCATCCTCATGCGCCATGGCGGCGCGCAACCCGCAAGGCTTGCAAAGTGTTGCAGACTTCAACCTCTCTTGACGGCTCGAACGCTGCCCCCATCCTGCGCATGGCCGGCATCTCCAAGCGTTTCGGCGGCGTGCAGGCGCTCGACAGCGTCGATTTCGCCTGCCGCGCGGGACGCATACACGCCGTGCTCGGCGAGAACGGCGCGGGCAAGTCCACCCTCATCAAGATCCTCGCCGGGGTCGTGCGTCCGGATGAAGGGGAAATCGTCTTCGACGTCGCGCCTGTGAAGTTCATGCATCCGAGTGAGGCCACAGCAGCCGGGATTGCCACGATTTTCCAGGAATTGTCGCTGATGCCGCATCTCAGCATCGCCGACAACATCTGCATCACCGATCCGCCCCGCAGGCGCGGCCTGATCGACTGGCGGGCGCAGGAAGCCATCGCGGCCGAAGCGCTCGAACGCGCCGGCGCTGGAGACCTCAATCCGCGCGCGCCGGTGTCGAGCCTGCCCCTGTCGCGCCGGCAGATGGTCGAGATCGCCAAGGCGCTTGCGCGCAAGCCCAAGCTGCTCATTCTCGACGAGGCGACGTCGGCGCTGACCGCAGCCGATGTGAAGCGCGTGTTCGAGGTGTTGAAGCGGCTGCGCGTGGAAGGGCTTGCGATCATCTATATTTCCCACCGCATGGCCGAGATCGCCGAACTTGCCGATGATTGCTCCGTGTTCCGCAATGGCCTTCACGTCGCCACCTTCGAGGCCGGAACGAAAACCAATGACGAGGTCATCGAACTCATGATCGGCCGGGAGGCGAGCCACGCCTTTCCGCCCAAGCCGCCGCGTCCCGCGATGGAGTCCGACCCCGTGCTGGAGACGCGCAATCTCACTTGGGAGAACCGTCTGAAGGACATTTCGATCAGGCTGCATCGCGGCGAGATCCTCGGACTTGGCGGGCTGGACGGGCAGGGCCAGATGGAGCTGCTGCTCGCGCTTTTCGGCGCCCTGCGCGGCCTTGACGGTCAGATTCTCGTCGATGGACGGCGTTTTTTCCCCGACAGCCCGAAAGCGGCGAAGAACGCTCCGCTCGGCATCGCTCTCATCCCCGAGGACCGCAAGACGGACGGCCTCATGCTGCCCATGTCGGTCAGGGACAATCTGACGTTCGCCGCGCTCGACCGCGTGTCGAAGGCGGGCGTGATCTCTTCCCAGGCCGAAAGCGCGGCCGTGCAGGAGATGGTGCAGTTGCTCGGCATCCGCATGGGATCGCCCGATGTCGCGGCAAACACGCTCTCGGGCGGCAATCAGCAGAAAGTCGTCATCGCCAAATGGCTTCTCAACCGTCCCGCGATCATTCTCCTGAACGATCCCACGCGCGGCATCGACGTCGGCACCAAACAGGAGCTGTACCAGCTTCTGCGCCATCTCGCGGATCAGGGCGCGGCGATCATCCTGTATTCGACCGACTATTACGAGCTGATCGGCTGCTGCGACCGAGTGGCGGTGTTCTATAACGGCGGGATCGTGCGTGAGCTGGCAGGCGAGGCGATCACCGAGCGCGCGCTTGTGGCGAGCGCCTTCAATCTGCCGATTGCGACTGTTGAGGAAGACGCGTCCATCCCTGAGGTCC
>CAYOUE010000119.1:0-10179 GCA_964407075.1 uncultured Hyphomicrobiaceae bacterium | reverse complement strand
CGGCTGCGCGCCGAGCATGGCGCCTGCGATCGTGCCGACGCCGCCGGCAAGAGAAGAGCCGCCAATGACCGCCGCTGCGATGACGTAAAGCTCGTCGAGCGTGCCGAGGGCATTGGTGGCGGCGTTGAGCCGGGCGGAGGAGATCGCCGCCGCGACGGCGCAGAGCGCGCCCATGAGCGCGAAGATCTTGACCTTGACCCAGCGGGTCTTGATGCCGGCGAGTTCCGCAGCTTCCGGATTGCCGCCGATGGCGAAGACATAGCGCCCGAAGCGGGTCCGCGTCGTGAGGAAGGTCATGACCACGCCGATGACGACCGCCATCAGGACCGGAATGGCCAGGCCATGCGCGATGAACAGGCCGCCTTCGGGTATCTGAATGCCGTTCGCCTCGGCGTAGCGCCGCGCGATGCCCTGCGGCCAGGGATAGCTGTTGGCGATCCAGATCGCGCCGAGGATCATGGCGCAGCCGATCCCGGACAGCAGGAATTCGGCCCACAGCGGACGCAATGGAAACTGGAAACGCTTCCGCTGCCTGCGGCTGTGAATGAGGATCAGGATCAGCCCGATGCAGCCGATGATGGCGACGATCCAGCTTGCGGCCGCCCCGATCGAGCCTTCCACGCCGCCGCCCATGAGGCGGAACGTAGAATCCATCGGCGCGACCGTGCGCCCGCTCGTTATCCACCATGCCCCGCCGCGCCAGACCAGAAGTCCGCCGAGCGTCACGATGAAGGCCGGAACGCCGAGATAGGCGATGATGACGCCGTGGAAGCCGCCTATCAGCGCTCCCACGCAGATTCCCGCGGCGAGTGCGATTGCCCAGGTCGCGGGATGGTCGAAGCCGATCGCCGCAGGTAGAAGCTCGGCCTGAATCGTCGCCATTATCATGCCGACGAACCCAAGTATGGAGCCGACGGACAGGTCGATGTTCCGTGTGACGATAACCAGCACCATCCCCGTCGCCATGACGGCAATGGAGGCCGATTGCACGGACAGGTTCCATAGGTTGCGGGGCGTAAGGAACAGGCCGCCGGAAAAGATGTCGAAGCCGATCCAGATCAGCAGCAGCGCGCCGATCATGCCGAGCATACGGGTGTCGAGTTCCGTCGCCTGCAGGAAACGGTCGAGCGCCGGTGCTTTCGGCTGTACATTCTTCAGCGCCGCTGGCGCTGTCGCTTCATCGGTCATGGCAGTCATCGCGCGCTTCTGGGAGGACCCCATGCCGCTTGCGGATAGCGGCATGGGGTCTGGGACATGATCGCCTGATGCGGCCCGCTTGTCAGTTGCAGACCGCGACCGCACCCGCGCTGACGCCCTGGCATACCGTTTCCTTCGGCACCCATCCCGCGTCGATGACCACGTTCAGGTTCTCCCTTGTGATGGCAACGGGCGCAAGGAATACCGATGACATGGTCACGCCCTTGGGACCGCCGGAAAAGTCCACTTTTCCGTCGATTTCGCTCATGGCCTTGCCCTGGGCGAGTTCGACTGCGATTTGAGCCGCCTTCTTGCCGAGTTCGCGCGCGTCCTTCCAGACCGAAACGGTCTGCGTGCCGAGCGCGATACGGTTCAGCGCTGCGTGGTCGCCGTCCTGCCCGGACACCGGAACCGAGCCCGCCATGCCCTGCGCAGACAGGGCCGCGATGACGCCGCCCGCCGTGCCGTCGTTGGAGGCGACCACGGCGTCGACCTCGTTGTTGTTGGCGGTCAGGATCTGCTCCATGTTGCGCTGCGCGATCTCGGGCTTCCAGCCATCCGTATAGGCTTCGCCAACATTCCGGATCTTGCCGGCGTCCATCGCTTCCTTCAGCACTTCCGTCTGGCCGGAGAAGAGGAAATCGGCGTTCGGATCGGCGGATGAGCCCTTGATGAAAACGTAATTGCCTTCAGGCTGGACCTTGTAGACTTCGCGGGCCTGGATCCTGCCGACCTCCTTGTTGTCGAAAGTCAAGTAGAAGGCGTCAGGGTTCTCGATGAGCCGGTCATAACCGACGACCGGAATGCCTTCAGCGACGGCTTTCTCGACCGCCGGACCGATAGCGTCGGAATCCTGCGCCAGAATGATGAGGGCGTTCGCGCCCTGTGCGATGAGGCTTTCGACGTCGGAGAGCTGCTTGGCGGCGGACGACTGGGCGTCAGCCGAGATATAGCGCGCCCCAAGCGCTTCAAGCTGCGCCCTGATCGCGGCTTCGTCGGTCTTCCAGCGTTCCTCCTGAAAGTTGGACCAGGATACGCCGACAGTGATGTCCTGCGCTTGCGCTGCTGTGCTCAGCATTGCCAGGCCCAAGGCGGCCACGGCGAATGTTCCGGGTAATCTCATTCGTTTCCTCCCTGAATATACCTCACCCCGTCACCGCCTTCAGCGGGCGGCGACTTATTGAAAACCATGCCGCGTCATCTTTTTCTCGACACGCAAGAAAATAAGATACAGGTTTTTTCTCGACACAAAAGAAAAAACTGGCTCAGACTTCATATGCATACAAAAAGGCGTAAAAGCGCCTGCCTAGTCGGCGCAAGGGCCGCGCTGCGCGGGAGGAGCCGGAAAGACGGTTGAATCGGGATGCAGATGATCGCCAGCACAGAAACCCTGCGGCGCCGGAACCGCGCGCTCGTTCTGTCGGCTCTGCGCGCGCTTGGCCCTGCCTCCCATACAGACATCGCAAACTGGTCCGGCCTGAGTTCGGCGACCGTGTCCAGCATCACGACCGAACTCGAACGGGAATGCGTGCTTGAGCGTCTGCGGCTCGAAGCCGGCGCCGGCAGGGGACGGCCCCGGGTCCTTCTCACTCAAAACCCCGGCTGGGCGTATATCATCGCGGTGCGCGTGACCTCGGAGAGCGTTCAGTATTCACTCGTGGATTACGCCGGCGTTCTGAAGGACCGGATCGAGGAAAAGCGCCCGGACGGAGAGATGGACACCGGCAAATTCGCGGCGCGCTTCACCGCTGCCCTCGACAGGCTGGCTACGCGATCGGCGCTTGCGCATGAAAAGGTGCGCAAGATCTCGATCACGAGCAAGGGGCTGGTGTCGCGGGACCGGCCGGTGCTGGTGTGGTCCGCTATCTTTGGCGACACGTCGGTCGATTTCGAAGCGGCGCTACGGCCGCGCTGGACCGCCGGCATCGCGCTCATCAACGAGACCCGCTTCGTCGCGCAGGCCGTCGCAGAGCGGCTGCTTGCCCAGGAAGGGCCGGCTGCGCGCATCTGCATCTCGACGCTTTCGCTCGGCCACAGCATCGGTCTGGGAATGGCGAGGAAGGAGCCGGGGCGCCGGATCAGCTCCTGCGCGCTCTCTTTCGGGCATATGATGCACCAGCCCGGCGGACCGCTCTGCCGATGCGGGATGCGCGGATGCATAGAAGCCTATTCCGGCTTTTACGCGATTCTGCGGAAGGCCTTCGATGTCCCCGAAGACACCATACCGGCGAAGTTCGTTCCGCTGGAGCAGATGGACAGGATCGCCGCTCAGGCGCGACGCGGCGACCGCCGGGCGCAATACGCCTTCCGGATCGCGGGCGAGGCGCTTGGCGTCGGGATGTCCCGCGTCCACGCGCTCTATCAGCCGATGCCTGTGACGATCACCGGGCCCGGCGTGCGCTATCTCGATCTGATGCTGCCCTCCATGGAGGCAAACATTTCCAACCATCTACTGGTCCGATTCGAGTCCAGGCCGGAGATTTCGGTGCGGGACGACGAGCCATCTCTTGTGTTCGACGGCAATGTCCAGGCAAGTCTTGCGGAGCTGGACGAGGGAGACGGCACGTCCGGTGGGGACGCAAGCGAACTGCTCGGCGTGGAGTGATTACGCACTGCGCCCGCGCAGCCAGTCTTCGGCGATCACCAGTTGCCCGTTCGGCTGATAGTCCGGCGACGTCATTTCGACGATCAGCGCGCCGAGCGACTCCGGCGGCTTGAGGGCGCTCTCATCCTCGCCGGGATAGGCTTTGGCGCGCATCTTCGTTCTCGTCGCCCCGGGATCGAGGAGATTGGCTTTCACCGCCGTACCGTCGAGTTCGGCGGCGTAGGTCGCGACCAGAAGCTCCAGACCGGCCTTGGAAATCGCGTAAGGCCCCCAATAGGCGCGGGGCTTGCGGACCGCGCGCGAGGTCAGGAACACCGCGCGTCCGGCTTCGGACCGGCGCAGCAGCGGATCGAGCGTGCGGATCAGGCGCCAGTTCGCCGTCAGGTTGATCGCCAGCGTCTGGTCCCATTCCTCGTTCGGCAGATGGCTGAGCGGCCCAAGCCGGCCGAGCACCCCGCCTGCCGCCACAAGCACGTCGAGCCGCGGCCAGCGCTCGTAAAGCGTGGGGCCGAGTGCGTCGAGCTTGTCGCCGTGAGTGAGGTTCAGCTTGAGGATCGAGGCGCTCCCGCCCGCCGCGCGGATTTCGTCGTCGGCTTCCTCAAGCGCCCCGCCGGTCCGTGCGCAGAGAATGACATGGCAGCCAGCCGCAGCAAGCGCGACCGCAGCCGCCCGGCCGATGCCGCGAGAAGCGCCCGTAACGAGGGCGATGCGCTGGCTGTCGGATGAATCGCTCATCGGGTCAGGATAACGCGAGCCGGAAGAATGCGACAGAGTTAACTCGCCTCGGCAAGCAGCGAAAGCTGGCGGACCTGGGCGGGACCTTCCAGATCCCGCAGGCGGGTGGGATAGTCGCCGGTGAAGCAGTGGTCGGTGAATTGCGGCTGGGCGGCGTTGCGCGCTTCGTAGCCCATCACCCTGTAAACGCCTTCGAGCGAGAGGAAGGCGAGCGAGTCGCAGCCCATCGACTGGCGCATCTCTTCCTGCCCCTGATTGGCGGCAAGCAGATTTTCGCGGTCGGGCGTGTCGATGCCGTAATAATCCGGCCATGCGATCGGTGGGCAGGCGATCCGCATATGCACTTCCCTCGCCCCGCGTTCGTACATCATGCGCACGATCTTCATCGAGGTCGTGCCGCGCACGATGCTGTCGTCGATCAGGACGATGCGCTTGCCGTGCACCTCGCAAAGCGTGGGATTATGCTTCAGCTTGACGCCGAGCTGGCGGATGCGCTGCTCCGGCTCGATGAATGTCCGGCCGACATAATGATTACGGATGATACCCAGCTCGTAGGGAATGCCCGATTGCTGCGCATAGCCGATTGCTGCCGGGACCCCTGAATCGGGTACGGCGATGACAACGTCGGCGTCGACGCCGGCTTCGCGGGCAAGCTGCGCGCCGAACTGCTTGCGCACGTCGTAGACGCAGCGCCCGCCGAGGATCGAGTCGGGTCTGTGGAAATAGATGTACTCGAAGATGCAGGGACGCTGGGGCAGCGCCGGAAAAGGCCTGTGGCTTTCGATGCCGTCCTTGGAGATGACGACGATCTCGCCATTTTCGACCTCGCGGATGAATTCCGCCCCGATGATGTCGAAGGCGCAGGTCTCGGAGGCGAATACATAGGAGCCCTCGAATTTACCCAGCATCAGCGGGCGGATGCCGAGCGGATCGCGCGCTCCGATCAGCTTCTTGTTCGTAAGGCAGGTCAGAGCGTAGGCGCCCTCGATCTGGTGCAGCGCTTCGATGAAGCGGTCTATGATGCGCGGCTTCCTGCTGCGGGCGATGAGGTGCAGAACGACTTCGGTGTCCGAGGTCGACTGGAAGATGGCGCCGTCGCGGATCAGGCTGTTGCGCAATGTCAGCGCATTTGTGAGGTTGCCGTTGTGGCCGAGCGCGAACCCGCCGGAGCCGAACTCGGCGAAAAGCGGCTGGACGTTGCGCAGGATCGTCTCACCCTGGGTCGAATAGCGCACATGCCCTATGGATGAGGAGCCGGGCAGGCGATCCAGCACGGGGGCCTTGGTGAAATGTTCGCTGACGAGCCCGAGACGTCTTTCCGAGAAGAACTGGCCGTTGTCGAAAGTGACGATGCCGGCCGCTTCCTGCCCGCGATGCTGAAGGGCGTGAAGGCCCAGAACCGTCAGCGCCGAAGCGTCGGGGTGATTGAAGATGCCGAAAACGCCACACTCTTCGCGAAGCTTGTCGTCCTGGCTCCAGTCCGGCATTAGCGGGACGGGCTCATCAGGTATGAGGCTCGATGCCTTCATTCGCACCTTCCTGGCAGGCGCTGCGTCATGCAAGGTTGTGTGTAGCCATGCAAGCCCATGCCTAAACCGACTCTGCTCTGCCGGTAAACCCTATGACATTTTCATGTCATGATTATCAACCGTTAAACTGCGCCACGGTCACAAGGTCGCGCGATCCGAGCTGAAGATCGAGGTCGGATTATCCGGCAACAGTGAAATAATGGCTTTCCCGGTACTTTCAATGACCGGCAGCGATCGCGCCTGCGTCACCCATTCCGGAAGCGTCTCCTTCGGCATGATCGCAATCAGCAGCTCATAGGCGATGACGACGAGGATCAGGCCGCGCACCAGCCCGAACACGAAGCCGAGCGTCCGGTCGAGAGCGCCGACGCGGCTGTCGAGAACGCGGTCGGACATCCGCACCGTGATGAGGCTCACGGCGATCAGCACGATGACGAACACGGTTGTTATAAGCACGCCGTCGGCGAGGATGTCGGGCTGGACGAGCTGCCTGACATTGTCGCGGTAAAGCGGATAAATGAACAGCGCCGCGATCGCCGCGAGCGCCCATGACATGATCGAGAGCATTTCGCGCGTCAATCCGCGGAGCATCGCCAGCGATCCTGAGATCAGCATGATTGCGACCAGTATAACGTCAAGCCACTGAAAGGGCATCGCCTCTCACCTTTCCAACGCATGGCCCCAGGCGCCCGCGCGTCTTTCGCCGCCGTTACGCTGCGGCCCAAAAATCCATCCTGCGGACGATCGGGTCCGTCTTCAGCCTGACGCGGAGCGGCGGAGCGTCCCGGCGCCTCCCTGTCCGGCATCGAACTCTGCCGCCAGTTCGGACAGATGCTTGAGCGCAGACAGCTTGATGCCGGTGCTTTTGTCCGGTTGTTCCCCAAATGCCGGAGCACATGCGGCCTTGAAGCCCAGCTTTTCCGCTTCTTTAAGACGCATGGCGGAATGACTGACAGGCCGGATCGCGCCGGACAGGCTGATTTCTCCGAAATAGACCGTATTGCTTTCCAAGGCAACGCCGGAATGCGCAGAGAGTAAAGCGGCCGCGACGGCGACGTCGGCGGCGGGGTCGGAAATCCGCAAGCCGCCCGCCACATTGAGATAGACATCCTGATTGCCGAGCCTGAATCCGCAGCGCGCATCCAGCACCGCGAGAACCATCGACAGCCGGTTGGCGTCCCAGCCGATGACAGCGCGCCGGGGTGCGGCGAAATGCGACGGCGCGACGAGCGCCTGGATCTCGACGAGGATGGGCCGCGTTCCCTCCACGCCAGCAAAAACGGCTGCGCCCGGACTCGTCTGGTCACGTTCGCCGAGAAACAGCGCCGAGGGGTTCGCGACCTCCTTCAGCCCGGCGCCGCTCATCTCGAAGACGCCGACCTCGTTGGCCGGGCCGAAGCGGTTCTTCACCGAGCGGAGCAGCCGGAACAGATGGCTGTTGTCGCCTTCGAAATAGAGTACGGTATCGACCATGTGCTCGACGACCTTGGGTCCGGCGATCTGGCCGTCCTTCGTGACGTGGCCGACCAGAACGATCGAGCAGGATCGCCGTTTCGCGTAGGAAATCAGGGCCTGGACCGAAGCGCGGACCTGGCTGACCGTGCCGGGCGCGGCTTCCAGCATGTCGCTCCACAGAGTCTGGATGGAGTCGATCACGATCAGGTCCGGCGCGGACGCCGATTCCAGCGCGGACACGATCGCAGACGTGTTCGTCTCTGCCGCGAGCGCGACCGGAGCCTCGGCCACGCCGAGCCGCCTGGCCCGCATCCTGATCTGCTGCGCGGCTTCTTCGCCGGAGAAATAGACCGCCTCGCGCCCGTCGGCGGCCAGCTTGGCTGCCAGTTGAAGCAGAAGGGTGGATTTGCCGATGCCGGGATCGCCGGCCAGCAGGATCGCGCCGCCCGGAGCCAAGCCGCCGCCGATCACCCTGTCGAACTCGCCGATGCCGGTTTCCAGGCGCGCGAGCGGCGCAACATCGTCGTTCAGGCTTTCGAGCGCGGCCGAGGCGGTACGGCTCTTGCGCCGTGCCTTGGCCGCCAGCGGCGAGGCGGCGGACGCTTCCTCGACCATCGTGTTCCATTCGCCGCAGGCGGGACAGCGCCCGGCCCATCGGCTGCTGGCCGCGCCGCAGGACTGGCAGATATAGTCGTTCGCGGCCTTGGCCATTGCGGCCTCCCTCTTCATGCGGTCCCTGTCGGCGATCCGCCGCCCGAATAGATGCGATGGCAGCGCGCGCTGAGACTCGTCAGTATTTCATAGGCCATCGTGCCCGCCGCGCGCCCGGCGTCATCGACAGTGAAACGCTCGCCGATCAGCTCCAGAAAGCCGCCGCGCCGGACGGCGCCCTCCGGCATGTCGGTGATGTCGAACACGGTCAGGTCCATCGACACCCGGCCGAGAATATGGGCGGCGCGTCCCTCGGCGAAGGCGACAGCGCCGGGACGGTAGTCGCTCGACCCAAGGGCGCGGAAATAGCCGTCCGCATAGCCGATGGCGACGGTGGCGTAGCGTGTGTCCCGCGACAGCGTCAGCGCGCCGCCATAGCCGACCGTTTCGCCCGCCGCAGCCCATCCGGTATGGACCACGCGGCCATAGAGCCGCACGACCGGCTCCATCGGATTGGCGCGGTCCGAGAACGGGTTCCCGCCATAGAGCGCAACGCCAGGCCGGACGAGATCGAAATGATAGGGCTTTCCCATGAACACGCCTGCGGAATTTGCCAGGCTCCCGCGCGCATTCGGCAGAGCCGCTAGGACGGCTTGAAAATCGGCACGCTGCGCTTCGTTCTTGGGATCGTCAGGCGTGTCGCCGCAGGCGAGATGGCTCATGACGAGGCTGAGATCGAAGCTGCCCAGCTTTTCCGGTGCGCCCAGAAGCGCGCCGCGTTCGCCGGCCTTGAGGCCGAGCCGGTTCATCCCTGTGTCGATATGCAGTGCGGCGGAAAGTTTCTGGCCCGTAGACACGCAGAAGGCCGACCATTCTTCGGCTTCCTCCAGCGCGCCGAGAACTGGCCTCAAGCCATCGGCGGCAAATTTCGCGGCGCTGCCGGGGAAAAGCCCGTCGAGCACATAGATGACCGCTTCCGGCAAGGCGGCGCGCAGGGCGATGGCTTCTTCGAGCGTCGCCACGAAAAGCGTCTTGCATCCCGCCTGCGAGAGCGCGCGGGCGACTTCAATCGCGCCTACGCCGTAGCCGTCCGCCTTGACGACCGCGGCGCATTCCGCAGGGGCGGCCATATCGCGCAGTTTGACGTAATTCCGCGTGAGCGCGTCCAGATCGGTCAGGATGACGCCGGTCGCCTCCGCGGGGACGTCCTCCGGGCGGAAGGGCTTGCTCATGCCCGCAGGCCTAGTAAGTCTGCGCCGGGAGCCGGCGGTCGTCGGCAAGGTCGGAGAATCTCGTATGCTCGGCGGTGAATTGCAGCCGGACCGTTCCGGTCGGACCGTGGCGCTGCTTGCCGATGATGACTTCTGCAAGCCCCTGCACCTGATCCATCTGATCCTGCCATTTCTGGTGCTCCTCGACTTTCGTCAGCGACGGCTCGGCCCGCTGCACATAATACTCCTCGCGGAAGACGAACATCACGACGTCGGCATCCTGCTCGATAGAGCCCGACTCGCGCAAGTCGGCAAGTTGCGGGCGCTTGTCCTCGCGGTTTTCGACCTGACGCGAAAGCTGCGACAGCGCTACGATAGGCACGTTCAGCTCCTTGGCGAGCGCCTTCAGGCCGGTCGTGATCTCCGTGATCTCCTGCACGCGGCCCTCGGCGGAGCGTTTCGCCGATCCGGCAAGAAGCTGGAGATAGTCCACGACGATCAGGCCGAGGCCGCGCTGACGCTTGAGCTTGCGCGCGCGCGCGGCGAGCTGGGCGATGGTGATGCCGCCGGTATGGTCTATGAAGAGCGGGAGCGACTGCAATTCCTGCGTCGCTCTGACGAGACGGTGAAACTCTTCCTCCGAGATCAGGCCGCGGCGGATCTTTTCCGACGATATCTGCGCCTGCTCGGACACGATGCGGGTCGCAAGCTGTTCGGAGGACATCTCCAGCGAGAAGAAGCCGACGATTGCGCCGTCGGCGACTTCCTCCTCGCCATTGGCGTTCACTTCCGTCCG
>CAYOUE010000118.1:0-10260 GCA_964407075.1 uncultured Hyphomicrobiaceae bacterium | reverse complement strand
CCTTTCACTTTCTTCAAAAAACGCCCGCGTCAAGGCCCGCCGCTATCGCCTCGCCAAGTTCAGCGCATTGCGCCCCGAAGCCGTCCTGGTACGCGCCGCGGCAGATGAGCGGCTCCTGCACTGCCCGCCAGCGAAGTCCGCCCGCGATCGAGGCGACCGCCCGGCTCGTACCGGTCCCGTCATGCCCTGCGCGGATTACGAGCGCATAGGGCAGGCCCTGCGTCTCCTCCAGGCAGGGATAGTAGATGCGGTCGAAGAAATCCTTCAGCGCGCCGCTCATATAGCCAAGATTTTCCGTGGTCATCAGGATGACGGCCTGCGCTTCGAGCACCGCGTCCGGTCCGGCTTCGAAGGGCGACATGCAGCGCACGGCGACGCTCCCGGCGTCGGCCCGTTCCGCCCCGCGGCGCAGGGCGTCGCGTAGAACGGCCGTGTTCGGCGAGGGGGCGTGAGCGACGATGAGCAATGTCTTTCCGGCCATGCCGTCACCCTGATTTTCCATGACGAGCGCATTTTCGCTCAAAGGGAGGGGACGGCGCAACCGGCCGGAGCAGGCCGCGGCCCGGCTCAGGCGAAGTCGTACAGTTTCAGGGGATTGTCCACCAGAATGGCCTTGCGCACCGCCTCGTCTGGCGCCCATTCGAGCAGCACGTCGAGCAGCTCGGCGTCGTCGGGATAGGCGTGGCGAGGCACGCCGACATGCGGCCAGTTCGACGCCCAGAGCATTCGGTCCGGCGCATGGGCGATCAAGCGTTTCGACAAGGCGCCCACATCGGCGTAGCCTGGCGCGCCGGTCCTGGAGGTTTCGTAGCAGGCGGAGATCTTCACGAAGCAGTTGCCGCGGTCCACCAGATCCAGAAGCGCCCTGAACTCGGCGCTTTCGGGCGAAACCGGCTCCAGGAACTTGCCAGCGTGATCTATGATGTAATTCCCCTCAATTTGCTTGAAAATCTCCAGATATTGCAGGATTTCGCGTCCGTCGAACTGCAGGATCGGGTGCCAGCCGAAAGGCTGGATGCGCTCGTTCACGGCGATGAGCCGGTCGAACTTCACCGCGCCGCCCGGCAGGTTCATGAACCGCGCGCCGCGCACGCCGAGATCGGTGAGACGGTCGAGTTCCTCCTCCGGCGTGTCCTCGGTGATGCAAACGATCGCGCGCGCCTTTTCGCCCATCCGCGCCAGCGCATCGAGCGTGCAGCGGTTGTCGAGCTGGTAGGCGCCCGGCTGGACGATGACGGCGCGATCGAGTCCGAGCCGCCGCTGCACCACGGCGTAATCCTCGATGGTCGCGTCTTCGGGAGGAGGGGGGCCGCCCGGCTGGCCTTCATAGGGGCTGAAGAAAAAATGGATGTGCGTGTCGACCACGCCTGCGGGCGTTTGCAGTTTCGGCGGCGGCCCCTCAAGCGGTCTGGGCATTGTGCTTTCCCCCTTTTTCGCGTGATCAGTCCGGCTGCGCAGCGTAACGCCTGAGAGCGTCCCGGTCGATCTCGATGCCGAGGCCCGGCCCTTCGGGCACCGCGACCATGCCGGAGGAATGCTCGATCGGCCGTTTCAGCACGGCCTGGCGGAACGGGTTGGGCGTCCGGTCGAATTCGAGCATGGGCTGGCGCGGCTCGTGGCGCGGCGGCCAGTCCGGCAGCGCGGCAAGATAATGCAGCGCCGCGGCGATCGCGACGCCCGTGCCCCATACATGCGGGATAAGGCGCACGCCGAACGCTGTCGCCATGTCGGCGATTTTCCGGCCCTCGGTCAGTCCGCCCACGCCGCAGATGTCGGGCTGGGCGACGTCGATCACGCCGGCCTCGAAGGCGCGCTGGAAGCCCCAGCGCGTATGCCAGGTCTCGCCGCCTGCAACCGGGATCGGCTGCGATTGGCGGACATGCCGGTAGCCGGCGAAATCCTCCGGCACGACCGGCTCCTCGAACCAGCCGATATCGCAATCGAGAACGGCGTGCGCCAGCGCAACGGCCTCGATGGCGTCATAGCCGTGATTGGCGTCGATCATCAGCCCGGCGCCCGGGCCGATGGCCTCGCGCACGGCGCGGATCGCGGCAATATCCTCCGCGACGCCATAACCAATCTTGATCTTCACCGCGCCGAAGCCCTCGCGCACATAGGCGGAAGTCTCCTCGGCCAGATAGGCGGGACGGTCGCCGCCGAGCCGCCGGAACGCGCCGGTCGCATAAGCGGGAACGGTCTTGCGGAACGCCCCGCCCAGCAGCGAATGGACGGGCAGCCCGCAACGCTTTCCCTTGATGTCCCACAGCGCGACGTCGATGCCGCTGAGCGCGGTGATGGTGGCCCCGGTCTGGCCCTGGTCGCGGAACTGGTTGTAGACGTGGAGCCAGAGCGGCTCGATGGCGTCGGGATCCCTGCCGAGCAGAAGCGGCTTCATGGCGGCCACGATCGCGGCGTTGACGCCGGCCGGGCCAAGGCACTCGCCCCAGCCTTCCGTTCCGTCCTCGCAGACGATCTCGACGAGGCAGTGAGTGCGGCTGTCGAATTGCGAAAAGGATGACTGGAAAGGCTCGTCCAGTTTGTGGGTCAGCACATGGGCGCGGATGTCGGCGATCTTCGTCACGGCGGCTCCCGTCATGTTCCAAGTCCGGCGATGAGAGGCGCAAGCATCGCGTGCTCCTCATCGGTCAGGTCGGTCAGCGGCGGGCGGATCGGCCCCGGGTCGCGGCCGATGACCCGCAGCCCCGCCTTCACGATGGAGACCGCATAGCCGGGCGCGCGGTCGCGTATGGCCGAATAAGGATAGAAGAAACGGGTCAGCAGGTCGAGCGCCGCGGCCCTGTCCCCATCGCGGACGGCGCGGTAGAAGGTCTGCGCCATCTCCGGCGCGAAATTGAAAACGGCCGAGGAATAGGTGGACACGCCCGCCGCGAAATAGGCCTCGGCGTAAAGCTCATGCGTCGGCATTCCGCCGATATAGATGAGACGGTCGCCAAGCGTGGCGCAGATCTGGCGAACTGTCGCGATGTCGCCGGAGCCGTCCTTGAAGCCGATCAGGTTGGGGCAGCGCTCAGCGATCCTGGCGAGCGAATCCGCCTTGAGAACGGCATTGTCGCGGTTGTAGACGATGACGCCGATGCCGACGCTCTCACATACGGCGGTCACATGGGCGATCAGCCCGTCCTGCGGCGCGCCGACCAGATAATGCGGCAGCAGCAGGATCGCGTCGGCCCCGGCCTTTTCGACGCCGCGCGCGATTTCGCAGGCCAGCGCGGTTCCGTAGCCGCATCCGGCGATGATTGGCGTTGCGCCCGCGGCTTCCTTGCCGGTCCGCGTTGCGCGGCAGACCTCATCCGGCGTCAGCGAGAAGAACTCGCCCGTTCCCCCCGCCACGAAAAGCGCCGACGCGCCGAATTGCGAAAGCCATGCGATATGTTCACCGAGACGGGTCTCGTCCATCGCGAAATCGGACCGGAACGGCGTGACGGGAAAGGACAACAGGCCGCTGGCTATGCGCGCCTTGAGCTCTTCATGAGGCATGATCTTCGGCTGGCTCCTGAAAAGAAGGAAGGATCATCACTGCCAAGATTAAATCATCATATGAATTAGTCAACATTGATAGGATGCATTTTGGCATCCTGCTGGTCGTACATCAACCGCTTGTAGCGGTCCTGGCTGCCGCGCAGATGGACGCGCATCGCGCTGCTCGCGGCGCCGGCGTCGCCAATGCAGATCGAGTCCAGAATGTCGCGGTGCTCGGCCAGAATCCGCTGCAGATATTCACGCGGAACCACGCCGGCGTCGCCGATCTGCCCGCGCGGGATCGTCCGTTTCCCGAGCGATTCGAGAAAGTCGCGGAACAGCCTGTTGTTCGTCGCATCGGCGATGCTGAGATGAAAAGCATAATCGGCCGACTCCGCCCTCTCGCCGCGCTCGACCGCTTCCGCGAACGCGCTGTATGCCTCGCGGATTCGCATCTGCTGGGCTGGCGAAGAGCGTTCAGCCGCAAGCGCTGCGGCTTCGATCTCCACAGCCGTACGCAACTCCAGCGCCTCTATGATCGAGGACAGCCGGTCGAGACGGCTGGCGAAGGGAGGCAGCATCGGCGTATCGGCGTCCTGTTCGAGAACGAAGACCCCGGCGCCCTGGCGGGCCTCGACCAGACGGTCCGCGCGAAGACCGGCAATGGCTTCGCGAACGACCGTCCGGCTTACGCCGAATTCGTCGATGAGGGCTTTCTCCGTGGGCAGTTTCTCGCCGGGAGCGATGGCGCCGGAGGCGATCCTCTGGCGCAATTCCTCGGTTACGCGATGCGTAAGGTTCCCTCTGCCATCGTTGCGTCTCAACCGCGCCTTAACCATCTCCAAGCCCTGCGTGCGCCGGAATCCGCTCCGGACAAATCGGATATATAATACCATTTGCTTACCCTTGACACAATATTCACTCAAGTCATATGATTACTCCGCCATACCCAATGCGGATGAGTTTACGACCAGGGAGGAAACCAGATGCATCTCAAGGCACGCAGCACGTTCAGAATTCTGATCGCCGCCGCCGCCGGCGCGGCCATGATCGCCGGAACAGCCGCCAACGCCGCCGAATGGCGGGGCTGGAACATTCACGTCGAGGGCTATCCGAACACGATCGCGATGGACAAATTTGCCGAACTTGTCGGCGAGCGCACCAATGGCCGCATCACCCTGAAGAACTTCCATTCCGGCGTGCTCGGCAGTCAGCCTGACGCCATCGAGCAGGTCCGCGTCGGCGCAATCGAAGTCGGCAACTTCAACCTCGGCCCGATGGGCCCGGTCGTACCCGAAGCCGACGTCGTCAACCTGCCCTTCATCTTCAAGGGTCCCGACCATATGCACCGCGTGATGGACGGCCCCGTTGGCGAGGAACTCGCTCAGGCAATGGCCGCGAAGGGACTTTACGCTCTCGCATGGTACGATTCAGGCTCGCGCTCCTTCTACAATTCGCAGCGCCCGATCGCCAAGCCGGACGACGTGAAAGGCCTCAAGATCCGCGTCATGAACAACGAACTCTTCGTCGGCATGATCGAAGCGCTCGGCGGCAACGCCACCCCGATGGCCTTCAGCGAGGTCTTCCAGTCTATCCAGACCGGTGTTGTCGACGGCGCGGAGAACAACTGGCCATCCTATGAATCGACGAACCATTTCGAGGTCGCCGGCTACTATTCGCTCTCGAACCACCTCATCATTCCCGAATGCGTCTGCATCAACGCCGGCGTGTGGGAAGCCCTTTCCGCCGAGGATCAGGAGATCGTCAGGACCGCCGCCCGCGAAAGCGCAACCATGCAGCGCCAGCTCTGGTCAGAACGCGAAATAGCAAGCCGCGACAAGGTCGTCGCCGCAGGCGTGAAGTTCAACGAGGTCGAGGACGTGAGCGCGTTCCAGAATGCAATGGAGCCGGTCTACGCCAAGTTCCTCGAAAACAATCCCGGCCTTGAAGAGCTTATCAACAAGATCAAGGCCGTCGACTAGTCACCTCCCGGCAAGGCGCGGCGTCCCGGTTACGGGTCCTGCGCCTTGCTTATGTCAGTCCACAGGTGTGCGGACGTTATGGATCAGCGTTCTTTCGTGGAGCGGGTTGTCGACGCCGTGACCTCCGCGCTCATCTTCGTCGCAGGCGTTGCGCTCGTCGTTCTCATCGCCATCTTCGGCTGGCTCGTCTACGGGCGCTACGTCATCAATTCGACGCCGACATGGGTCGAGCAGGCCTCGCTCCTCATCATCGTCATCATCACCTTCTTCGGCGCAGCGGCGGGCATCCGCGAACGCACGCATCTGAGCGTCGAGTTTTTCAGGGACGCGCTGCCGGAAAGCGGACGGCTCATCCTTCGCACGATCTCCGATCTGCTGCTCGTCGCCTTCGGCGGACTGATGACCTATCACGGGTTCCAGCTCGCGCTGTTCACCCAGAACACGAGAATTCCGCTTCTGAATATTTCCGAGTCATGGAAAAGCCTGCCGATGGTCATCGGCGGAATGCTGATCGCGCTGTTTTCGATCTATCACATCTACAGGCGTTTCGAGGCGCGCAGGAATGGCGGCCAGCCTTACGACACTGACGCATTCGGGGCGGAGTAACAATAAATGGGGCTGCTGATCCTACTCGGCCTGTTCGGCGTCTGCGTCGTCATCGGCGTGCCCGTCGCCTTCGCGCTCGGCATCGCGGCTGTCGCCTCCTTTCTCTATGAAGGGCTGCCGCTGCTGATCGGCTTCAGGCGCATCCTGTCGGGCATTTCCGTCTTCTCGCTGCTGGCGATTCCGTTCTTCATCTTCGCGGGCGAGCTGATGCTGCATGGCGGGATCGCCACGCGGCTGGTGCGCCTCGCCTCAGCGGCGGTCGGCAGCATCCGCGGCGGCCTCGGCCAGGTGAACGTCTTTTCGAGCATGTTGTTCGGCGGCATCTCCGGCTCAGCCGTCGCCGACGTCTCCGCGCTCGGCTCGATCCTCATTCCGGCGATGAAGGAAAAAGGCTATCACGCCGACTACGCCGTGAACGTCACGGTCACGTCCTCCATTGCGGGCATCCTGATTCCGCCCAGCCACAACATGATCCTTTACGCGGTCGCCGCCGGCAGCGGCGTTTCCGTGACGAACCTGTTCCTCGCCGGCGTCGTGCCGGGGGTGCTGATGTGCATCAGCCTCGCGGTCGCCGCCTATTTCGTCGCGGTCAGGCGCAACTATCCCGCGGAGCCGTTTCCCGGCCTGGCCGTACTGTTCACGGCGGCCTGGACCGCGATACCGGGGCTGCTGACGGCCGTCATCATCGTCGGCGGCGTGCTCTCGGGCGTGTTCACCGTCACCGAGTCCGGCGCGATCGGCGTCATCTACGCGCTCGCGATCACCATTCTGGTCTACCGCTCGCTTCCCTGGGACGCCTTCATCATCGCGGTCAGCCGCGCGGTGCGAACCACGGCGACGGTGATGATCCTCGTCGGCTGCGCCACCGCGTTCGCCTATATGCTGGCGCTCTACCGCGTGCCGGAACAGCTCTCCAGCCTGCTCTACGCCATTTCCGACAATCCGATCGTCATCCTGCTCATCCTCAACCTCATGCTGCTCGTGCTCGGCATGATTATGGACATGGCGGCGCTGATCCTGATCTGCACGCCGATCTTCCTGCCCGTCGTGGTCGCGCTGGGCATGGATCCGGTGCAGTTCGGCATGGTCCTTTTGATGAATCTCGGGCTGGGCCTGTGCACGCCGCCGGTGGGCGCGTGCCTGTTCATCGGCTGCGCCATCGGCCGGACGCGCATCGAGACCGCCGTCAAGACGATCTGGCCTTTCTATCTTGCAATCCTCGTGGCGCTGATGCTCACGACGTTCATTCCCGCCGTCTCGATGACGCTGCCGAACCTGATCGGCCGCTGAACGGGACCGGACGAAGCTGAGGAGGCGACATGCAAAGACTGCTCATTACAGGCGCCGCCGGAGGATTGGGCCGCATCCTGCGCAGCGAACTTGCAGGCTATGCGCCGGTTCTGCGCCTTTCC
Organism: uncultured Hyphomicrobiaceae bacterium; assembly: GCA_964407075.1. Lineage (GTDB taxonomy): Bacteria > Pseudomonadota > Alphaproteobacteria > Rhizobiales > Rhodomicrobiaceae > JAHQVI01. The sequence goes on along the minus strand of CAYOUE010000118.1, from coordinate 2,780 downwards.
GACATCGCCAATCTTGGCGAGGCCGGGCCGGGCGAGGAAACGGCACCGTGCGATCTCGCCGATGCGGACGCCGTCATGAAGCTCGTCGAAGGCTGCGACTACATCGTGCATCTGGGCGGGAAATCCATCGAGGGAACCTTCGAGGAAATCCTGCAGGCCAACATCCGGGGGACGTACAACGTCTTCGAAGCCGCCCGCAAGTTGGGCAGGCCGCGCATCCTGTTCGCCAGTTCCAACCACGCCATCGGCTTCCATCCGCGCGAGGCCAGGCTCGACGGAACCTCGCTGCAGCGCCCTGACAGCATGTACGGCGTGTCGAAATGCTTTGGCGAGGCACTGGCGAGCTATTATTACGACAAGTACGGCGTGGAGAATGTCTGTGTACGCATTGGTTCGTGCTTCCCCGAGCCGAAGGACCGCCGGATGATGGCGACCTGGCTGAGCCCGGGCGATTTCGTCCGGCTCGTCAAGCGCGTCGCCGAAGCGCCGCGGATCGGACACACGATCGTGTACGGCGCGTCGGACAATCTCGAACAGTGGTGGGACAACCGCCATGCCGCATTCCTCGGCTGGGTTCCCCAGGACAGCTCCGAGCGTTTTCGCGAAAAGGTGGAAGCCGCCGCGCCCCGCCAGAATCCGGACGACATCGCAGTGCGCTATCAGGGCGGCGCCTTCGCCGCGGCGGGACATTTCGAGGATTAAAGCGCATTCCGAAAAGTGGAACCGGTTTTCGGATAAAATGCGCGTTAGAACAAAAGATTAGAGCCGCATTCCGATGCGAATCGGGATGGAAAAGGTTAGCGTCTGCCGATCGGATCGAACAGACGGCCCGGCCGCCAGCGGTATATTGCCATCAGCACGGCGAAACAGATCAGATAGGGCACCAGCGACAGCGGCGTCGCATATTGCAGCAGCGTCTGAAGATCGGTCTCGAACAGCGCATTGGTCTCAAGCGTGCCGCCGCGCGTGCTCAGGATGACGGCGAGGAAGAGGTTGTTCGCCGCGTGGATGCCGCAAGGCAGCTCCAGCCCGTCGTCGAGCACAGCCACAACGCCGAGCAGCAGGCTTATCATGACATATTCGACGGCGACCATCCCGTGACCGCTGGAGAATTCCGGATTCTCCATGTGCAGGAACACGAAAATCCCGGTCACGAGGATCAGCGGTACGATCCTGTTGCGCACGACAAGCGAAAAACCCTGCATTAGATAGCCGCGGAAGAACACTTCCTCCAGGGTCGTCTGGATGGGAAACATCAGCAGCGCGATGAGCAGGAGCGGCCAGAAGGCGGCCGGATCGAACTGATAGACATAGGATTCGCCCGGCAGAATGGCGAAGATCGAAACGCTAAGGATCGCGAACCAGATCAAGAAGCCGGCCAGGGCCCGACCCCAGTCGAAGCGCGGACGCCCCGTCATGACGGAGGTCAGGGCTTTTCCGTGAACGATCCTGAGCAGGCCCCAGAATACGAAGAATGCGAGGACGAAGGGGAAAAGGAACAGCGCCAGCAGCAAGTTGCTGTCGATATCCGCAGGGATGGCGCCCCAGAAGTCCTGAGCGTCCAGCCCCGGAACTGCGGCCTGCTGCGCCAGGAAGAGCGCCAGCGGGATCTGCCCGGCGATGATCGCCGCGAAGGCGCCGCCGATCGTGACCAGCCAGCGCCACCAGCGGTTCTTCCCGTCATTAGCCTTTTCGAAGAACATGCCTGCGGTCCGCCTCTTCAGATTTACGCCTCATTCCTATAGGCGTTCCATCGGGCGATTGTAAGGGAAAGGCTTTCCCTCTCCCCACGCTGCACCCGCAAGACCGCAAGCTGAACCGAACTCTCAAGAGGCGGCTCCGAAGGCCTCAAGAGGCAGAGCGCATCATCCGCCGTCAGCCGCGAAGGGCTGTTCGACGCCGAACCGCGCCGCGAGCGCTTCAAACGCCTGCTTCGTCGCCGGATCGAGCGGCGCGCCTTCGGCCTCGCGCCTCTTCTCCTCGGCCCATTCCCGGTCGCCGGGAGCCATCACCTTTGCCTGGAAACGCGCCGGTGAGCCGCGCAGCGCATCGAGATAGCGCGCCATGCCCCGGCGATAGGTCTCAAGCCCGATGAAGGCTTCGGGACGGATCGCGAGCACGAACCCGCCGATTTCGCGCGGCGTGCTCATATCCGGCCCGGCCATCGGGGCGATTTCGAAGCTCAGCTTCATGCCTGAGAGAACCGCGCTCAGGATCTCTGCAAGACCGGCCAGACCCGCGCCCTTGTAGCCGAAGGCCGCGCCGAGGGGGGCAAGCATGACAGCGAGGGCGGGATCTTCGATGTCCTCCCCCGATGCGTCCGAGGCCGCGCCTGCGGGCAAAGGCAGGCCAAGGCTGCGGTAGAGCTTGACGCGGTTATAGGGAATCGCGCTGGTCGCCATGTCTAACAGCCAGGGCCGTCCGCTGGCAGGAGCTGCAACGGCGATAGGGTTGGTCCCGTGGAAGGGCGCAGCGCCGTCATGCAGGCGGACGAAGCTGTCCGCATTGCAGGTGACGAAGCCGATGCATCCAGCTTCCGCCGCCGCGAGCGCGTAAGCGCCCGCCGGCCCGAAATGCGAGCTGTTGCGGATGGTGACGGCGCAGACGCCGAAACGCGCCGAAGCCTCGACCGCGTGCTCCATCGCCCGGTAGGCCGCCAGCGCTCCATGCGCATGATCCGCCTCCAGAACGGCGGCCGCGCCGAAGGTTCCCGCGATGACGACATTCGGCTTCGGATTGACCCGGCCTTTCGTCAGCACCGTGACGTAATGGTCGAGCAG
>CAYOUE010000117.1:0-10273 GCA_964407075.1 uncultured Hyphomicrobiaceae bacterium | reverse complement strand
TCGACGATCGCCCGCTGCTCCCCGCGCTCGGAAGCGGGCGGCGTCCATAATGGCGGGTGCTGACTTTCCGTATCCTGCGTCTGCACGCTGCGGAGCCTCTCCTCCTCGTGGACCATGTAATCCCGGGTGATCGGCAAGGCGGCGATATCCTTTGCAAGCTGCAACTGGAACACCGTCAGCCCGCCCCAGCGGAAGCCCGCTTCGCAGCTTTGCAGATAGAACTCCCACATCCGGCAGAACCGCTCGTCGTAAAGCGACGCCGCGCGCTCGCGGCTTGACTGAAACCGGTCGTTCCAGGCCGCGAGCGTCATCGCATAATGCAGCCGCAGATTCTCCAGATCGGTCACCCAGAAATTCTGACGCTCGATCACCGGGGTTAACTGCGACAAGGCGGGGAGATAGGCGCCGGGGAAGATATAGCGCCGCAGCCATGGATTGATCGCGCCCAGAGCCTTGGCGTAGCCGATCGTATGGATCAGCGCGACGCCTTCCGGCTTGAGCAGCGCGTTGAGCTTGCGGAAAAACGCCGAGAAATATGGTCTGCCGACATGTTCGAACATGCCGACCGAAACGATGCGGTCGTAGGCGCCCGTCTCTTCGCGGTAATCCAGCAGTTTGAACTCGACGCGGTCGGACAGCCCCTGCTGGCGCGCGCGGGCGTTGGAGACCCGGTATTGCTCCTCGGAGAGCGTGAGCCCTGTCACGCGCACAGGATAGTGGCGAGCCAGATAAAGGCCGAGACCGCCCCAGCCGGAACCGATGTCCAGAACATGCTGGTCGGGCTGGATGTGCAGCTTGGCGGCGATGTGCTGGCGCTTGTTGAGCTGGGCCTCCTCCAGATCCGCGTCGTCCGACCTGAAATAGGCGCATGAATATTGCCGGTCGGAATCGAGGAACATCGCGAACAGCTCGTCCTGCAGGTCGTAATGATGCTTGACGTTCTTGCGCGCGCGCCCGATCCAGTTGAGGACGGACGGGAGCCGGAAGAAATCCTCCGCCCGGTAATAGGCGTGTCCCCACGGGCGCTCATGCCACCGCCGGTTGTTGACGAGCAGCAGACGGAGAAAGTCGAGCAGCGTTCCTTCCTCGATGACCAGCGTGCCGTCCACATAGGCTTCGCCGATCTTGAAGGCCGGATTGAGCGCGATTTTCCTTGGCGTATCGGGATCCCGGAGGGAAATGGCCGCATCGAGGGGCGAGTCAGGCTGCCCGAATTCGTGCGCGTGGCCTTCGCAATCTATCACCTTGAGCCGCCCATCCTTGATGAAACGGCGCAAAAGAATGTCAAGCGGAAACATGACCGTGACTCGGATGCTTCTACTTTAGTTCAATAAATAACTTAGATTTCATTTCCGCAAGGCGCAAGCATAGATGGCCGCCGGCAGCCTTTTTTCAAAAATCCACCGATTGCCCGACTTTGCCCCGGCTCGTACGATCTCTGTATGTTTCAGCCAAAATGACCTAAGAAGGACGCACGCCTTCCATGAAGACGGGGCGGGATCGGGAACGGGCATTCCCGTTCGCCGCGCTCATGGCCGGCGCGGCCCAGTTCAACAACCGGACAGAAAGCGCCATGAGAATCGACGAAATCACCATCGGCAGGAATCCGCCCGACGACATCAACGTCATCGTCGAGGTCCCGATCGGCGGCGAGCCGATCAAATACGAGATGGACAAGGCGGCCGGAACGCTGGTGGTCGACCGTTTTCTCTACACGCCCATGCGCTATCCCGGCAATTACGGTTTCGTGCCGCATACATTATCCGACGACGGCGATCCGATCGACGTTCTCATCGCGAATACGCGCCCCATCATTCACGGGGCGGTCATCAACGTCCGGCCCATTGGCGTGTTCAAGATGCGCGACGACGGCGGCGTCGATGAAAAGATCATCGCCGTGCCGGAAAGGAAGCTGACCAAGCGCTACGACATGATCGAGAACTACACCGACCTGCCGCCGATCACGATCCAGCAGATCGAGCATTTCTTCGAGCACTACAAGGATCTCGAACCCGGCAAGTGGGTCAAGGCCGAAGGCTGGGGCGACGTCGCCGAGGCGAAGCGGTTCATCAAGGATGCGATAGCGCGCGCCGGGAAAGCCTGAGCGCCAGGCGATACGCCGGCGCGTTCAGATCAGGGCAAGTTCCGCCAGTTCGGCCCGCAAGGCTGGCGGGAGCCCATCCGGCTCTCCGGCCTCGAAGCGCCGCAGATCTGCAGGCGCGTCCTCCGGCTTCAGGTAACGCCAGCCCTGAAATGGCCGGCGGGGCTGGGCGCGAGTTTCCACAAGCTCCGGATCGAGGACGATGGCGCAAAGCGGCCGGCCTTCCCCATCCTGTTCCGCGCGCAAAGCGAGTATTTTCTGCCTTGCACGGATCACGCCCTTGATGACCCAGTAAAGCGATCCGCAGCGGACGACTTCTGCGTGTTTCTTCGGCGACTGGCGCGTGCGGTGCACGATCTCCTGCGGTGTCCCGCCGCTTCTGGCCGCCGCCAGCCGCGCGGCCTGATAGGCCGCCAGATCGTCAAGACTCTCAGCTCCGACACACAGCTTGACGAGATGCATCCGCCTTTGTCTCCCGACTGTCCGCTACCCCGGTTTGCGCCGGACTCACAATCAAGAGGGTTTTTGCGATTCCCGCAAGTCCCGGAGATGAAAAAGGCCGGCGCAGCGGCCGGCCTTCCCAAACCTCGCGACGCAGCGCGTCAGGACACCGCGGCGATGTCTCCGTCGTCGTCCTCTGCTCCGGCTCCGTGCACCCGGATGCCGATATAGCGGATCTTGCCGGCGATCTTCGCCTTTTGCACGCCAAGATCGGTGAGCTGGCGGCTGAAGATCGGCAGGCCCACCGGCTGACGGTCGTAGCGCTCGCACCAGTCGCAGTAGTTGTCGTACAGGGCGAGCGCGGTGACGCTCGAACCGTCATCCTGCCTGATGCGCTCCTTGAAGTAGGCTTCGATGTCGCTGCGGGGCAAGGCGAGCGGCGCTGGCGGCTGCGGAGCCTGGATCTGCAGGTTCACGGGCTGCGGCTCCATGATCTCGACCACCCTGGAAGGCTCGGGCGCCGGCCTTTTGAGCTGCTCGTGGACTCGCCAGGTGCTGGTGGCGACGTAAAGACCCATCGTGGATCCGAGCTCCACAAGCAGCGTCACGAGGATCGTCAGGCCAAGCTCCACCTGCTTGATGTCGAGATCGAACAGCGTGGAGATCATCGCCGCCTGCGGATCGGCGATCTTGGCGACCGCGCCGGGAGCGATCTGAGCCAGCTTGCCGCGGATTTCATCGGCGCGCGCCTGCAGCGACTCGTTCTTTCTGGCCGCCGCCAGTTCGGCCTCCAGCTTGTGGTAGCCTTCGCAGAATTCGCGGCTCAGCGTCACCGTGGCGTTCGTGCAGCCTTCGGAACTTGTCCAGCGGTAGTGCTGCTGGGCAGCCCTGATTTCCGCTTCGACCATACCGGCCGAGCGGTGTTCCTGGAGCCATTTCTGCTGGTCTGTGACCTGGGCAAGCTGGGAGCGCAGGTCTTCGTAGCGTTCGGCCTGAATGGCGCGCGTCGCAGTCGTATCCGAGCGGTTCAGGGAGGCGAATCCTATTGCGGATGTGAGCGCATAGAGGATGCAGACCACCCACAAAGCCGTGCCGCCGAGAGCCTGCGACCAGTTCCGGTGGCGCCACGCCGCGAAGATGAAGAACGGCAGCAGGGCTTTCAGGCAATCTGCCGCGATGCTCGCAGCGCCGAGGATGTGAGAATCGAAAGGCGTTTTTCCGAGGTTGAATCCATACTGCCAGTTCATGGCTGCAGAGACGCAGAGCATGATCAATGCGGCAATGCATCCGATTACGGCGAATACGTGTCTCATACGGCCCCCTTGAAGTCCGTCATGGCCGCGTGGCGGCCTCCAAGCAAAAGGGAGCCTCAAGCCGAATCAATCACCGGTATCGCATGGCCGCGACCGGAGACGTACGACAGACATATCTTCCGCCGGACGGTTTCCGGCAGAGAGCCTTACACAGGAAATCAACAAACTATGCCGCCGCTTATGCCGCTTTCGTGCCCGCAGATTTCAAAGACGCTTCACGAAACTCCGCCGCCGGTTTTCGTGGGCTTCAAATCTGATTTGAAATCAGCGAAAGCTTTGGCCCCCTTTGGAGGGGAATCTAGCTGATTCGTAAGTGTAAACGGAAGCTTAACGATTTTACCCCATCTGTGGACGCTTTCGGGGCAGAACCCACTTGATGTTGTGGGCATGATGTGGATAAACTTGAGCTGACGGGTTTGAGTGGAGTTCAAACGTATTTTCAGTCACAATAGCTTCGGATTTTCAGCATCAAGTAATTGAAATCCTCCAAGATCGTAAGATCGAAGCGTCCAGGGAGGAACGGTATGATTCGACTCAGAATATTCGTTGCGCTCATGATTATCACTGCCGTCCTCATGGAGCGCGGATATGACAACCCCCTGACAGAAATCGAAGACAAGGCCAGAACGGCCAGAGGCGACGCGCAAATCGAAATCACGTTGCAGCCCGGCGTGCGCGGGCAGGCCGGGGCATACTCCGTCGCTGCCTTCACGGCGCAGCCTGCGGCGTCGAGTCCTGCGCATACAGGCGCGGCCGCGGCCCTGCCAGTCGCCGAAGTCGAAAATGAGGAGTTCGCGCCGGCGCATATCCCCTCTTCGACGGCCTCGACAGTGAGCCGGGAAGAGATTGCCCGCTCGATCGCCCTCCTGTCGGCGTTCGAGCTGAAGTCAGAAGTTCAGACCCAGTTGAGCCGGCTCGGATGCTACAATGCGAAGATTGACGGCCTCTGGGGTGCGAAAAGCCGCGCCGCGGTCGAGGCTTTCAACGAAAAGTCCGGCGAAAATTTCGATCCCTACGCAAGCGCCGGCCTGCTGAGCACGCTGCGCGATGCACCTGCTGCGCTTTGCAGCCAGAGTTGCTCCACGGATCCTGGCTCGCCGAACGCTTGCACGGTCGTCGCATCCGCCGGAGACGTCACCGCTCCGATAAATGCAGCCCCCGAGCAGCCGCCGTCATACCTCCCGCCCTGGATGACCGGGACGGAGACCGTGGACATCGAGACAGTCAGAAACCGTCCCGATCCCGCAACGCCGCAGGCGGCCGAAGTCAAGCCGAGGCGTGTCACGATCGAGAGCAACAGCAGGACCGCTTCGGTATATTCCAGGCCTTCCCGCAAACGCGCTTCGAAAGAGTGGCTGCCGTCCAACTGGCCCGGCACCGCGCGCTGAAAGATTGCCGGATCAGCTTTCGCCGGTTACGGCTTGCGGTCTGCCTATGCTCGTATAGCGAAATCCGCACTGGCGCGCGTAGTCGGGCCTGAAGACATTGCGAAGGTCGACCAGAAGGTCGCCTTTCATATGTCTGCGCAGCACACGCAGATCCAGCGCGCGGAACTCGTTCCATTCCGTAAGCACGACCGCAATATCGGCGTCTCTGGCGGCCTGAAGCGGGCTGTCGCACCATTCGACGCCGGGCATAAGCGGCTCCGCCTGGGCGCGGCCCTGCGGATCGTAGGCGCGCACGGTTGCGCCGCGTTCCAGGAGCAGGGGAACGATCACGAGGCTGGGCGAGTCGCGCATGTCGTCCGTGTTCGGCTTGAAGGTGACGCCCATAACGGCGATCTTCGCTCCGCGAACGCTGCCTCCGGCCGCCGCCTCGATGCGTCCGGCCATAGCGATCTTGCGTTCGCTGTTCACCTTCTCGACCTGTTCGACGAGAGTGACCGGCGTGCGCGCCTCCCGCGCGGTACGGATCAGTGCGGAGACGTCCTTCGGGAAGCATGAGCCGCCATAGCCGGGTCCCGGATGCAGGAACTTGTCGCCGATGCGCCGGTCCGAACCGATGGCGTCGGCGACTTCCTGAACGTCGGCGCCCACCTGATCGCAGACATCGGAGATTTCGTTGATGAAGCTGATCTTCATCGCGAGGAAAGCATTGGCGGCGTATTTCGCAAGTTCCGCCGACTCCCTGCTGACGAAGATGATCGGCGCATTGCGCAGTCGCAGAGGTTCGTAGACGCGCTCCATCACCTTTCGTGCGCGCTCGTCGTCGACCCCGACAAGCACACGGTCGGGATGAGTGAAGTCCTGGATCGCAGACCCTTCGCGCAGGAATTCCGGATTCGAGCAGACCGCGATGTCGGCGTCCGGCCTCAGCGCGCGGATGCGCCGCTCGATCTCGCGGCTGGGGCCGACGGGGACTGTGGATTTCGTCGTTATGACGGTGGAGCCCTTCAGATGCGGCGCCAGTTCCTCGACCGCGGAGTAGACATAGCTCAGATCGGCGTAGCCGTCGCCGCGGCGCATCGGGGTGCCGACCGCGAGAAAGATGAGGTCGGCCTGGCCAACGGGTTCGACCAGATCGGTGAAGAAGTGAATGCGGCCTTTTTCTGCATTGCGCGCGAGCAGTTCCTCAAGTCCGGGTTCGTAAATCGGTATGTCGCCATTGCGGAGCCGGCTTATTTTTGTTTCGTCCTTGTCGACGCAATTGACCGTCCAGCCAAATTCGGAAAAGCAGACCGCTGAAACGAGCCCGACGTAACCGGTGCCTATCATGCAAATATTCATCGCCCATGCTCCGGATCTTCGCTGGAAAACTCGCTTATACTATAACCTTGAAGAAAAAGAAGGCTGGTCAGGTCGCCGAAATTTATCCGCGCGCGCGCCTGTTCGGCGACGAGCGGCTTCGCCCGGAAGGCGACCCCCAGTCCCGCCGCCTGAAGCATGGCGAGATCGTTCGCTCCATCGCCCACAGCGATCGCCTCGTTCAGTCCGGCGCCGAGCCGGGCGGCTTCATCCTTCATGGCCGCCAGCTTGGCGTCGCGTCCCAGGATCGGCTCTGCAACCCCTGAGATGACCCCGTTCTCGAACAGGAAGCGGTTGGCGTAATCGGCGTCGAAGCCGGCCCTTTGCGCGACTGCGCGGGTGAAGAAGGTAAACCCGCCGGACACCAGAACCGCGCGTGCGCCGTGAGCGCGCATGGTCGCCGTAAGGATGCGTGCGCCGGGCGTGAGCGAAATGCGCTCGTCCAGCACGGCCTGCAGGCGCGCTTCCGGAAAGCCGCGCAGCAGGCTTATGCGCTCCCGCAGCGCATCCTCGAAAGGAAGCTCGCCGCACATCGCCCGCTCGGTGATTTCGGCGATCCGCTCGCCGATCCCGGCAGCGGCGGCAACCTCGTCGAGGCATTCCTGCCCGATGACAGTCGAATCCATATCCGCAATCAGCAAACGCTTGCGCCTGCCTTCGGCGCGCAGGATATTGCGGTCGACGGGGGCGTCCGGCGCGCAGAACGCGATCGCTTCGGCGGCTTCGGCGAGTTCCGACGCCCCGGCCGGCGCGAAGGGGATGTCGCAGGCCTCGGGTGAGAGCCGCACAAGCTCGCCGGCGCCGGGCAGAACGCGCCGCAGATCGTCCGCGAGGGCGGCGACTGCGTCGCCCGAGCCGGCTGCGCCGGTCAATGTAACAGTATGAGACATCGTCATTTATGTTCGCCGAAAGCCGTAATTCCGGGGCGGCAGCTCCCGTCACCCTTATCGCAGGGCCGACCGCGAGCGGCAAGTCGAAGCTCGCCTTGCAGATTGCGCAGGACCGCGGCGCGATCGTCGTGAACGCCGACTCCATGCAGGTCTACCGCGATCTGCGCATCCTCACCGCCCGGCCCGGCGCGGCCGAGTACGCACTTGCGCCGCACCGGCTCTACGGCTTCAGGGACGCGGCCGAGCCTTATTCCGTTGCGGCGTGGCTCGAAGACGTCGCGCCGCTGGTCGCCGGTGCGCTTGCGGGCGGACCGCCGCTCGTGGTGGCTGGGGGCACGGGGCTTTATTTCAGGGCAATGCTCGAAGGCCTTTCGCCGGTTCCGGTCATTCCCGGCAGGATCCGCGCCTTTTGGCGCGCCGAGGCGGAGGAACGGGGAGCGGCGGAGATGCACGCCATCCTGCGGGAGCGCGACCCCGGCATGGCCGCCCGCCTGCCTGAAACCGATCCGCAGCGCATCGTCCGCGCGCTGGAAGTGCTGGATGCGACGGGCCGGTCGCTGCTGGACTGGCAGGGCGCGCGCGGCAATCCTCTCCTGAAGCAGGAGGAGGCTGAACGCCTGTTCCTTTCCCCGCCGCGCGAGGCGCTTTATGCGCGCTGCAACGCCCGCTGGGACAGGATGATCGAGGAAGGCGCGCTGGAGGAGGTCCGCGCGCTCGCCAGGCGCGGCCTCGACCCGACCCTGCCGGTCATGCGGGCGGTCGGCGTGCCGTCATTGAAGGCATATCTGGATGGGCTGCTCGATTGGGAGGCAGCCTGCGACCAGGCGCGAATGGAAACCCGCCGTTACGCAAAAAGGCAACTCACTTGGGCGCGGAAAAATATGATTACGTGGAAATGGATTTATGAATAATAAAATTACTCATACATAGCCATTTGAACTTTTTTATTGCTTTAAAATCATTGACCTTTCCGCCACTTCGTTTTACCACTCGGCGGTTGCGGATTGCCGTGCATTCAAATCAGGCATCGGGGGCGGCGCATCCTTGCGCCGGACCGCCTTCGACAGCGAAGTTTAAGGAGTTGAGCGATGGCTCGCATCATGACGGGCGCCGAGATCGTGCTCGAAGCGCTGGCCGAGCAGGGCGTTGAAGACATATTCGGCTATCCCGGCGGCGCAGTGCTGCCGATCTACGACGAAATCTTCAAACAGAACCGCGTCCGTCACGTCCTCGTGCGTCACGAACAGGGAGCAGCCCACGCCGCCGAAGGCTATGCGCGCTCGACCGGCAAGGTCGGCGTTCTGCTGGTCACGTCCGGTCCGGGCGCGACGAACGCCGTCACCGGCCTCACCGACGCGCTGATGGACTCCATTCCGATCGTCTGCATCACCGGCCAGGTCGCCACGCATCTCATCGGCAGCGACGCCTTTCAGGAATGCGACACGGTCGGCATCACGCGCCCCTGCACCAAGCACAACTATCTCGTGCGCGATGTGAACGACCTCGCCCGGATCCTGCATGAGGCGTTTTATGTCGCGCGCAGCGGCCGCCCCGGCCCGGTCGTCGTCGACATTCCGAAAAACGTCCAGTTCGCCAAAGGCCCTTATACCGGAGCGAACCGGATCGTTCACAAGACCTACCGTCCGCAGCTGAAGGGCAACGCCACCGCGATCCGGGATGCGGTCGACATGATCGCCGGCGCCAAGCGCCCTGTCTTCTACACCGGCGGCGGCGTCATCAATTCCGGCCCCGCAGCCAGCAAGCTGCTGCGCGAACTGGCCGAACTCACCGGCTATCCGGTCACTTCGACGCTCATGGGCCTGGGCGCGTTCCCCGCGACCGATGCGAAATGGCTCGGTATGCTCGGGATGCACGGCACCTATGAAGCCAATATGGCGATGAACCAGTGCGACCTGATGATAAACATCGGCGCGCGCTTCGACGACCGCATCACGGGCCGGCTCGACGCCTTTTCACCGGGGTCGCGCAAGATCCATGTCGATATCGACCCGTCCTCGATCAACAAGACGGTCAAGGTCGATCTGCCGATCATCGGCGATTGCGCGCATGTTCTGGAGGAGATGGTCCGCGTCTGGAAGGCGCGCGCGCCCCAGACCGACGCCGCTGCGCTCAAGAAATGGTGGGCGCAGATCGAGAACTGGCGCGGGCGCAAGTCGCTGCGCTACAAGAGCCGCGATGACGTCATCATGCCGCAATATGCAATTCAGCGGCTTTTCGAGCTGACTCGCGGCAAGGACGTCTACGTCACAACCGAAGTCGGCCAGCACCAGATGTGGGCCGCGCAATATTTCGGCTTCGACCAGCCGAACCGCTGGATGACCTCGGGCGGTCTCGGAACCATGGGCTACGGCATCCCCGCCGCGATCGGCGTGCAGACCGCGCACCCGCATTCGCTCGTCATCGACATCGCCGGGGAGGCTTCCGCCCTGATGACGATCCAGGAAATGTCGACCGCCGTTCAGCACAAGCTGCCGGTCAAGATCTTCATCCTCAACAACGAATATATGGGGATGGTGCGCCAGTGGCAGGAGTTGCTGCATGACGGGCGCTACTCGCATTCCTACACCCATTCGCTGCCCGACTTCGTGAAACTTGCGGAAGCCTACCATTGCGTGGGGCTTCGCGCGGAGAAACCGGCCGAACTGGACGGCCTGATCCGCGAAATGATCGAGACGCCGCATCCGGTTATTTTCGACTGCCGCGTCCACAAGCTCGCCAACTGCTTTCCGATGATCCCGTCCGGCGCGGGGCATCACGAGATGC
>CAYOUE010000116.1:0-10368 GCA_964407075.1 uncultured Hyphomicrobiaceae bacterium | reverse complement strand
AAAGCTGCTCCGAATGTTTCAAGAGCCGCAGATAGCCGTCGCAATCGGCCGGCTCGATACGGCGGATTTCGGCGAGCGTGTCCTCGACCGTGCCGCCATAATCGAAGGTGTCCCCGTCAGGGAAGCGGAAACGGTACCACGGATCGAGCGGGACGAGAGTGATGTAGTCATCCATCCTCTTGCCGAACAGTTCGAACAGCTCTTCGAACAGAAAATGCGCGGTGATGACGGTCGGCCCGGCATCGTAGCGGAAGCCGTCTCGCTCCAGCACCTGCGCTCGCCCGCCCAGCATAGGCCCCCGGTCGAACAGCGTGACGCGGTAACCTTTGGCGCGCAGCCTGAGCGCTGCCGCCATCCCGCCGAGCCCGCCGCCGATGATGACGGCATGGGGAGCTTTCCCGGAAGCCGCCGCGGATTGCGTGGAGGCGAGTGTGTTCAGCATTCGTGTTTCCCTCAGCTCAAGAGCGGCGCGCGCCGCAAATCGTCCAGCGTGCGGCTTCCCGTGCAGAAACAGGCGATGCGCAGCTCCATGATACGGTCTTCGAAATAGGCAACCACCGCGTCGGCGCTGTCGAGAGCGGCCCTGAGCACGCCTGCCGCCTGTCCGGCAACATCGGCTCCGAGCCGGATCGCCTTCGCCGCATCGAGGCCGCTCCTTATGCCTCCCGATGCGATCACCGTCGCGTCCGGGCAGGCTTTGCGTACATCTACGATGGCGCGCGCGGTAGGGATGCCCCACTCGCGAAAAGTTTCAGCGATGTCGCGCAGCCTGGCGTCGGCGGCGCGTCCGGCCTCGACTGCCGCCCAGCTCGTGCCTCCTGCGCCAGCAACGTCGATGATCCGTATGCCGATGTCGCGAAGCCGCCCGGCGAGCCGCCCCGAAATCCCGAAACCGACCTCCTTGACCGAAACCGGAACCGGCGACTGCCGCACCAGCGCTTCGAGCCTTGCGAGCAGGCCGCGCCAGTCTCTGTCGCCACCACTTTGAACAGCCTCCTGAAGCGGGTTGAGATGCACGATCAGCGCATCCGCTCCGATCATCTCGACGGCGCGGCACGCATTCGCAAGGCCGTCGCTTCCGGCAAGCTGCGCCGCGCCTACATTGGAGAGCAGTGGCATTTCGCCCATATGGGCGCGCAGATCGCGGCCGAAGCCTGCCTGTCCCTGCCCTTCTATGGCGACGCGCTGCGATCCCACTGCGAAGGCGATGCCCAGGCGGCCCGCCGCACGGGCCAGGTTTTCGTTTATAGTAGCCGATTTCGCCGGCCCGCCCGTCATCGAGCTTATGAGCAGCGGCGCCCGCATCTTGCGGCCCAGAAATTCCGTATCTAGCGATATCTCGCCGAGATCGAGCTCGGGCAGGGCGCAATGCTCGAAACTGACCGAGTCCAGGCCGCTGGCCTGCGTCGTGTTGACGTTGCCTTCCAGTACAACGTTCAGATGTTCGTCCTTGCGCCGAAGTATGTCCGACATGGGGTGCCTTTTCCGTTGCGCGTCCGGGACAATGCAGCGTAAAGCTAAGCGAAGAGCACATGCAGATTAGCGGATTTATTTCGAGTCTCAATCAGACAATTGCGCCCACGAAAGCAGTGTCGTGGGACGAAGCATGACGGCGAAGTCTTCCGCCGGCGGGATCGGGTTCGGAAACAAGGTGGAATTTGGGTACGCTTGCGCAATGGTGAGCCAGAGCGATTTAACAGACTTGCTTCACAAGCACCGGGATCTCGTCGATGAACGGTTGAACGCGCTCGTCGCCCCCGAAAGCCAGCCGCCCAGGGATCTCCACAGAGCAATGCGTTACACCTTGCTTGCGCCGGGCAAGCGCGTGCGCGCCCTGTTGACGTTGTTTGCTGCGCGGCATCTGGGCGGATCCGAGACGCTTGCGCTGAGTTCGGCCTGCGCGCTGGAAATGGTGCACGCCGCTTCGCTTATTCTTGACGACCTGCCCGCGATGGACAACGCCTCGCTCCGGCGCGGACGTCCGGCGAATCATCAGGCCTTCGGGGAGGCGACAGCCATACTTGCGGCGATAGGCCTTCTGAACCGCGCCTTCGGAGTCGTCGCTGAGGACAATATGACGGACCTGGCCGCAAGGACGCAGCTCACGGCGATCTTGAGCCGCTCGATAGGATCCGAAGGACTCGTCGCGGGCCAGGAGCAGGATCTGAAATGGCAGCAAGGCGAGGCGACGCGGGGCGATGTCGAACTCGTGCACGCGCGCAAGACCGGCGCGCTGTTCTCGGCCGCGGCGGAAATGGGCGCAGTCGCGGTTTCGGCCGATGATGACCGCATCGCACTAATGCGCGATTTCGGAATGAAGCTCGGTCTCGCCTTCCAGATCCTCGATGACCTCATTGACGCCAACGGCACGCAGGAAAGCGCCGGTAAAAATGTTGCGCAGGACGGTGACAGCCCTTCGCTCGTCCGCGTGATAGGCCATGACGCTGCAAGCCGCGAAGCCCGGCGTTATATCGAGGAGGCGGTTTCGCTGATCGACCGCAGCAGGGGAATGGACGGCCTGCTGAGACATTTCGCCCTAGCGCTAATCTCAGGGCTGGAAAATAGATTGAAGGCTGCAAGCTAGACGCCGGTTCGACTTGCGCCTTCCGCACAACCATCCGATATTCCGCGAACGGACCGGCAGCGACCGAGGAGACCGACGATGCCTGACTGGCTCATCTATCTCAGCATATTTCTGGTGGTGTTCATCGGCATGGAAGGTGTGGCCTGGGCTTTGCACCGCTATGTGATGCACGGGTTCCTGTGGGTTCTGCACGAGTCGCACCACCGTCCGCGCAAGAGCTGGTTCGAGTTGAACGATTTGTTCGGCGTATTCTTCACCGTCGTCTCGATCGGCCTGATGCTGGGCGGCACGTTCTATTATCTTCCCCTTCTGTTTGCCGGGCTGGGCATGACGGCTTACGGCTTCGTCTATTTCATGATCCATGACGTGCTCGTGCATCGCCGCGTCGAGCATGGTTTCGTACCGAAAAACGGCTATTTGCGCCGCGTCTACCAGGCGCACCGTCTGCATCATGCGGTTCCTGGAAAGGATGGCGCGGTGTCTTTCGGCTTCGTCTACGCGCCGCCTCCGGAGAAACTGGCCGCAAAGTTGAAGAACAAGACCGCCGAGGAAATCGTGGCGGAAGACCGGGCTCACTGAGCCTCGCCGCCTCGTCAGCAGAATCGTGTCGAATCGGATCAGGACGCCTGTTTCTCTTCGGTTTCGATCCCGGGAATTTCCGTGCGTTCGGCGATCTCGCCGCCCGAAAAAAGATCGACAGCCCTGTCGGCCGCATCCTGGAACGGCTCGAGTACGATGTCAGCGCCGGAGGCCATCAACCTGTCGGTGTCATTCTGGCTGTGCGACGTTACGGCTATCTTTGCTGTGAACGCGGCCGAGCGGACGGCCTGAATGATCGTCCGCCGCGCATCCTCATGGCTGAGCCCGGTCGCATGGACCGGGATTGTCGAGACGACCCATTGCGCTTTTTCAAGCGGCAGCCCCGCCACGAATTCCGGATCCGTCGCATCGCCATAATAGGCGGTCAGGCCAAGCGAGCGCCAGCGGCGTACGGCCAGCGGATTGAAGTCCACGCCGAGCACGCGATAGCCCTTTTGCATAAGGCGCAGACCTATCGCCGTTCCGAACCGTCCCAGTCCGAAAACCAGTATGTCGAAATGCGCTGCGCGGCTTGGCGCTGACTCGTCCGGTTCCTGTGGCGTGCCGTGCCTTTCGAAAACGCCGAGCACGGGTTCGAAGAGCGCATAGAGCTGATGCGAATAGGTAATCATATAAGTCGAGGCCGCGATTGTGATGATCCCGACCATTGTAACCAGCCCAAGCGCGTCAGACGGCACATGCCCGAGGGCAACGCCCATGGTGACGAATATCAGAGAAAATTCGCTGATCTGCGCGACGGTCAGGCCGGCCAGAAAACCGGTTCTCTTGCGGAAGCCCATCACCCCCATGATCGCCAAAACGATGAGGGGATTCCCGATCAGTACGAACAGCGAAAATACGATTGCCGCAACGACATGCGTGCCGAGCAGCGAAAGGTCCAGCGTCGCGCCAAGCGCAATAAAGAAGAAGAGCAGGAGGAAGTCCCGAAGCGGCGCGAGTCGCGCTGTGACAGTTTCGCGATAGGGCGTCGAGGCAAGCGAAACGCCGGCGAGCAATCCGCCGACTTCCTTGCCCAGACCGACATAATCGCCAATCGCTGCGAAGATGGCGGCCTGCGCAATCGCAAAGACCACCAGTAGTTCCGGCGCCCGGGCCAGCCGCTCCGTAAGCGGATTCGCCGCATAACGAACAAAGAGAAAAACGACGACGACAAGTCCCACGCCTGATGCAAGCGCAATTGCAATATTCCCCGCGCCGCCGCCTTCTCCGGTCCCTATGCCGATTGCGGAAAGAGCGATCATCGCGAAAACGACGGCTAGGTCCTGAACGATTAGAAACCCGAGCGCGATCTGGCCGTGCAGGGAGTCGATCTCCCTTTTGTCGGAGAGCAGCTTCACGATGATGATGGTGCTCGAAAATGTCAAAGCGACCGCGACATACAGGCTCGTCAGCGCATCGAAGCCAAGGGCAAGCCCGATAAAGAAGCCGAAGACGGACGTGAAAGCCACCTGCCCCAGCCCGGTCATGAGCGACACCGCACCGAGCGAGCGGATCAGCTTCACGTCGAGCTTTATGCCGACGAGAAAAAGCAGGACCGCGATGCCGAGTTGGGAGAGCAGCGCGATCTGTTCGTCGGATCGGACGACGTTCAGGACCGAAGGCCCTGCAATCAGCCCGACTGCGATAAAGCTTACGATCAAGGGCTGGCGCAGCAGGATTCCGATAAAACCGACGCCTGCCGCCAGCACCAGCAGCGCGGCAACTTCACCGAACGCAGATTGCGCGACTAGATCCATAAAGTCCCTCTTGGTTCAGACCTTTTCATAAACGGCCGGGCTATGCAGGAAGGCTCAAACAAAAGTTTCGCAGCTCCGTCTCAACTCATGGTTGAGACGGAGCGCCGTTACCTTGATGAAAAGGGAGCGCTTCGCTTCACATGCAATGCTCAGCATCGCCGGGAAAGACGTGGACGCTGTGAATTTTTCTACTTAAAGACGAATAAAATTCGCGTAAAAATCAGCGTAAACTGGAATAGTCATATGCCGCAAGCATTTTCGTGGAAGTGCGGCGATCAAGCCAAGCCGGGCTGTGCTGTCAGCCCGGCTCGCGATCCATCATTCAGTGGTCGTAACATCCATGAGGTAATGCTCAGGATGCGGCACTGTCCGCGTCATGCGGAAACGGCGACGTCTTTGCCCATGCTCTCCGCTGGATCCTTCTTCACCAGGCCCATTGCCGCCAATTTCGCCAGGATCGCATCGGCCGCTTCAGCGGGCGACATGGCAAGCGTGTCGATGCTGACTTCCGGCGCTTCGGGCGCTTCATAGGGATCGTCGATGCCGGTGAACTGTTTGATCTTGCCTTCGCGGGCGAGCTTGTAGAGCCCCTTGCGGTCGCGCCGCTCGCATTCCGCCAGCGGCGTTGCGACATGCACCTCGATAAAGCCACCGAACGGCTCGATCATCTCGCGCACTTCCCGCCTTGTCGCAGCATATGGCGCGATCGGAGCGCATATGGCGATGCCCCGGTTTTTGGTGATCTCGGATGCGACATAGCCGATCCGGAGGATGTTGATGTTGCGATGCTCCTTCGAGAAGCCGAGTTCGGATGACAGATGTTTTCGCACGATGTCGCCGTCGAGCAGCGTGACCGGCCGCCCGCCCGTCTCCATGAGCTTTGCGAGCAGGGCGTTTGCAATCGTCGATTTGCCTGCCCCGGAAAGTCCCGTGAAGAACACGGTGAAGCCCTGGCGGTCGCGGGGCGGATGCGTCTTGCGCAGCTCCGCGATGACGCTCGCGAAGGAGAACCATTCCGGGATGTCCTCGCCTTCCTGAAGGCGGCGGCGCAGCTCCGTGCCGGAGAGGTTCAGGATCGCCTCGCCGGGCTGAATTTCGTCGGCCGGGGCATATTGTTTGCGGTTCTGCAGATAGACCATCTCGCGGAACGGCACCATCCGGATGCCGATTTCGTCCTGATACGCAGTCAGCAGTTCCTGCGCGTCGTAAGGTCCGTAAAACGGCTCGCCAGCGCTGTTGTTGCCCGGCCCGGCATGATCGCGTCCAACGATGAAATGCGAACAGCCGTAATTCCGGCGGATCAGCGCGTGCCAGACCGCCTCGCGCGGCCCCGCCATACGCATGGCCAGCGGCAGCAGATCGAGCGCAGCCTTGCCCTCCGGATAATGCGGCAGCAGCGCCTCGTAGCATCGGACTCGCGTATAGTGATCGACGTCGCCAGGCTTGGTCATGCCGACGACAGGATGGATGAGCAGGTTGCCGCCGACCTGTTCCGTCGCGCGCAGCGTCAGTTCCAGATGGGCGCGATGCAGCGGATTCCGCGTCTGGAAAGCGACGATATCCGTCCAGCCCATTTTTTGGAACTGCGCTTTGAGCTGGTTCGGCGTATGACGGCGTTCCCGGAAGTCGTAATGAACAGGAGCGTGAAGCCCTGTGACGCGGCCGCCTACGTAATACTCACCGGCTTTTTCGTGCAGATACCGAACCCCGGGATGCGCAATATCATTTGCGCCGAAGACTTTTTCCGCTTCTCTGGCTTTGTCCGGGCGCCAAACCGACTGCACTTCAAGAATGGCGAGGATGAGATTTTCCGGGTCGCGCAGGGCAATCCTCACGCCGGGTTCGAGGCTTCCCGCGAATTCGGCGTTGACATCGAGCGTTACAGGGATCGGCCAGACCGGGCCTGATGCAAGACGCAGATCGTCGATCACGCGCTCGTAATCGTCCCTGTTCAGGAAGCCTTCCAGAGGCGCGAAACCGCCGTTGAGAAGGAGTTCGAGATCGCAGAGCTGGCGCGCGGTCAGATCCCATGAAGGCAGCGTCCCGGCTTGGGCCATCAGCTGCGGCAGGGACTCCGGCGAAGCGTAAAGTTCAGTCGTAGGGGCCCAGCGCCCATTTTCGTTTATCAGATCGATCATGCTCATGCTTTCGACGTGGGTTCGTTCTATATAACGAACGATTTGGCCTATTCATAAACCTCAGGTGAGGAAAATCAATCGCAAATTTCTGCCGTAATTACAGGCCGAGTGCAGCTGCGGTTCCATGGCAAGCCCGCACACAAGACCAGAGGGATGAAGACCCAAGGGATCATTTGCCGACTCTGGGATCCTTGGACAATCGCCATTTCCTCGTAAAAAATTATCAGCTGGGCGGCAAATGCGCCGGAATTGCGTCGAAACGCAGGACTGTGCCGAAATATCGCGAAAGTGAATTGCCTTTACCTAATTTTGACCATTTCCGCCATATTCTCGTCTCAATTCGACTAATGCGCTCTGATGACAGGCAAGTATTTTCTTCATCAAAGCTATGAGAATTCATGTTGTCTTTGGGAATTGTGGCGATTTTGCCACTTTTTCATCGCAATTCAACAGGCTGCGGGAACGCCATAGCTTGATAATTGATATGTGATGTTGGACTATAAACAGGGTTGCCTTCGACATGGCGGAACAATTTCAGGGCGCATATCGTGCGCCTAGTACTTTGTGCGTCCGGGTCAGGTGTATGAGTAATCCTTGGATGGGGAAATCATTAATGCAAACCGGTTCTGTCGGTTTCACTGCAATGCGCACACTGGCTGGCGCAATTGCGGTTTTTTTCATGGCCGCAGCCGCTCAAACGGTTCAGGCGCGTGAAGTCGTCTCATGGGACGGAGATCACGGAAAAGGCACCATCATAGTCAACACGGCGGAGCGTAAACTCTATTACATTCTCGGCAAAGGCATGGCCCTCCGTTATGACGTCGCGGTCGGCAAGGAAGGTATGCAGTGGTCCGGCGATACGTTCGTACAGAACAAACGCAAGAATCCCGGCTGGTCGCCGACAGCCAGAATGAGGCGTGAAAATCCGCGCCTTCCAAGTTACGTGCCGCCCGGGCCAAGCAATCCTCTGGGCGTGCGCGCAATCTATCTGGGCTGGAGCGCATACCGCATTCACGGGACAAACGCTCCAGGCTCGATCGGCAGCGCCGCATCGAGCGGATGCATCAGAATGCGCAACCAGGACGTTTCCGACTTGTATGAAAGAGTTCACATCGGCGCTCCGGTTCATGTGATCCGGTAGGGCACTGGTCTTGGTCCGTGGCCACGGACCGTTCTTGAGAGGGACATTGGAGGTACTATGTTCAAGAGTATGTTGAAATTCACCGTCGCAGCGGCGGGTGCGATGGCGCTGTCATCCGCGGCCGTCACAAGCGCGAACGCCCTTGACGGGTGGCCCAACCGGTCGTTCACGAACCAGTCGACCGGGCAGAGCGGCGGCTTTTCGTCCAACAGCTTCTTCGGCGGCGGCGGAGGAGGCGGTAGCTACACGGTCAGCTTCCCGGCAAGATATTCTCCAGGGCAGATCATCGTCAGCTTTGGCGACCGGCGGTTGTATTACACGATCGCCAAGGGCAAGGCGATCAGCTACCCGATCGCGATCCCCAAAGGCAGCGCAAGCTGGTCGGGGACGCTGAGCGTCAGCAACAAGCGCGTCAATCCGCCCTGGACGCCGACGGCCTCCATGCGGCGTGAAAACCCGAGCCTTCCGGCCTTCGTTCCAGGCGGCCACCCGAAAAATCCTATGGGCGTTCGCGCGCTTTATCTCGGCAGCACGCTGTACCGGATCCACGGCACCGACGCGCCCTGGCTGATCGGCCGGGAAGTCTCCAAGGGCTGCATCCGTATGCATAACGCCGACGTGATCGACCTTTATAACCGTGCGAAGATCGGCACGCGCGTCACCGTGACCTGGAACAAGTTCAGCACGTCCTGATCGCGCTGCGAGGCAAGATCGGACGCATGAAAATTGCCACAGGCCGGATAGCAATGCGTTATCCGGCCTTTTGCATATCCTGACGCAAATCCGGGAAGAGCAGGTGCGATGGCGCGCGCCATGCCGCCTCGCGCGGTAATGCCGCTACCATTCCAGCCTCTCCCGCTGCACTCCTTGGCCACGGGAGAGGCCGCATATCGGGATCAGAAAGCCGTTATGGGCGCAAAGAAGCAGCGCCGCGAGCCATTGGGCCTGTGACACCGCCAATATTGCCCGTCCACGCTCGGGAGCGCTTCCTTGTAGGGCACCACTTCCCGCGCGCCGAACAACTCGAAACCGGCCTCCCCGGTCTTGACCGAGGATGCGGGCACGACGAAGCAGTCGCTGGCGCCGCAGCACCATTCGCCATTTTGCGGGCCGCGGAAACCGCCGCGGGAAATCCAGCTGTCATGGGCGAAGGTTGTCGAGGAGAAAAAGCTGAGCGCGATCGCGCCGAGGAAAAGTCGGGAAGTTCGTCCGATCATGAGACCTACCGTTCAAAGGTTTCCACCTGAGCGCGGCGATCAGCCAGACAGCCCTTCCCTCGAAATGTCAGCCGTCTTGCGGCTGATCTGCTGCCGCACACTTTGTGCCGGCCTTAGACATTTCGACCCTTGCGCGGGCCTCTAAGGACCCGGTCACGCAAAAAGTGTAGCGTTTTTGCAATTGCGCGCAAAACGTTTATGTTAAGCTTTTGTGATGATTGGAGAAAAACGCAGCTTTTGAAGCACAGCTTTGCGTATTGTTCTTTCCGTTACTGGAATGCGGCAATTTCAAGGCAAGTGTTGATGAGACAAGACTTGTGCTGCAAGCATGTCAAGCAACTGTTCGGCTGACTTACTCCGCCGCGCGCTGCGGCTTCATGGGCCGCCTCGCCAGCATCTCGGCGAGGAACTGCCCTGTATAGCTGCCTTTTGCGCGCGCAATGTTCTCCGGCGTGCCCGCCGCGACGATCTCGCCGCCGCCGTCGCCGCCTTCCGGGCCGAGGTCGATCACCCAGTCCGCCGTCTTGATGACCTCCAGATTGTGCTCGATCACGGCGACTGTATTGCCCTGCTCGACCAGTTCATGAAGCACATCCAGCAGCTTTGCCACGTCGTGAAAATGCAGCCCCGTGGTCGGTTCGTCGAGAATGTATAAAGTCCGCCCCGTCGCGCGCTTCGATAGCTCCTTCGACAGCTTGATGCGCTGCGCCTCGCCGCCGGACAGCGTCGTCGCCTGCTGGCCGATCTTGATGTAGCCGAGGCCGACCCGCGCCAGCGTCGCCATCTTGTCGCGCACGGACGGCACCGCCTTGAAGAACTCCGCGCCCTCGTCGACGGTCATGTCGAGAATGTCGGCGATCGACTTGCCGCGGAAAAGGATCTCCAGCGTCTCGCGATTGTAGCGCTTGCCCTTGCAGACATCGCAGGTGACATAGACGTCCGGCAGAAAGTG
>CAYOUE010000115.1:0-10637 GCA_964407075.1 uncultured Hyphomicrobiaceae bacterium | reverse complement strand
TCGAGCACGCGGAAATTTTTCAGTCTCTCAAGATATTGAGTACGGAGCTGCTGCGCTTGGGCCATTGCCGTATTCGCCTGCCTTGTGAGCGCCCCAGCTTTGTTCGGGTTTCGTGTACGGCTGGATTCCTCCCTTGCGGCATCAGCTTTCTCTATTACCGTCTCGATGCGCGGCTTGATCTCCTCCCATTCCCGCCTCAGCGGCTCGACGATCACCGGATTGACGATCAGCATGATCTTCTCGGCGTCGGTGTAATGCGCGTCGAGCTGAGAGCGCTTGTCGGGGTCAAGGCCGCGCTCGAACAGCGTGCCCATAATCGAGGGATCGATATTCGACCAGTCAAGACGGGCGGCGGCCAATGCCTCCTTCACATCGTCTTTTTCGAGCGGAAGCGCCGCATCGTCGTCGAACAGTCCGCCATTGAACCACTCGACTTTTTCGAAGCCGACGCGCCCGCCTTTGGATCGCATCGCCTCGAAAAGCTGGCGGGCGTTGTCCTCGAAGCTAGCGGGATCGGACAGGCTCGCTTCGAGCATTTTCGTGAAGAGATTGCCCGGCAGCAGGTTCACGTCCTCGGCAAACATGCAAAAGACCATGCGGTTGACGAAATGGGCGACGTCTTCCGCGCCGTGGCCGCGCTCGCGCAGCCGCTTGGCGATCTGAACGAACGCCGCGGCCGCTTCCTCGGTGAGTTGCTGACGGGTCTTGCCGGGCTTCAGCTTTTCGGGATCGGAAAACGCCCATTTGAGAAGCTGGCGCTTCTGGGAATCAGCAAGCTCCTCAAGCTGAACTTCCCTGACCTCCTGAACGCTGTTCGTCCAGTTGGTGTGAATGCGAAACCGCTTCGTGTCGGCGACGATCAGGAGCGGCGGGGCTTCAAGCGCCGACGAATAATAGAGGAGCTGAGCGAACGCCTTTTCGAGGCTCGCATTGTCGCGCTTATATTCCCATGCGAAATGGTGCCGCTTCCACACATCGGCCCACCCTTTCCCACCTCCGGCAATCAGCGCGCCTTTTTCGAATGCGTACAACTCGCCTTTCGGATCGGCGTCAATCGGCGTCGGCTCGCCAAGTAGAGCACAGAGGTCGTTGAAATGGGTTTGCGCGGCAGCGCGCTCTGTCAAATCCGCCTTGGACCATTTGGCAATAAATTCGTTTGGTGTCATTTTCCCGGATTATACGAAGAAGCAAAATCGTGCTAGCGCTTTGGTAGCAGGAGAGGCAAGCAGGCGCACTATGGCCACCTCTGAATGGACTGTTCTGCAACAAATTATGGTTCCCATCGCCAGCGTAGCAAGCGTCCTGACGTACGTCGTCGTGGCAATGTTCGTACCTGCCAGGATTCGGATCTTCCTATCTCGCCGCCGCCGCCGCTGGCTTGAGGGCTGTCAAGCCGTGTATTTGTTGGGCCTCAGTGCAATTAACAGCGGTGATCTCGATCACGCCTCTGCGCATGCCGATGAACTCAAGGAGATAGAAGGCCGGTGGCAGGCCCGCCACACGCCTCGCGCAAGACATACGAGGGCGGTTCTGATCATCGCTTCCACAGCAGCGCTCTGCGTGGCGATAAAGATGTCACCGATTTGGATTTTTGTAGCGTCGCTCGATCCTGGCGGCTATGCCATCACGGCCGCCCTCATGGTGCTGTTGACGGCAAATTCCTATTTTTTTATAGGCTACGAAGAAGATTGGTTGTTCGCCAGCTTTCACGATCGTTTGAAGAAAGCTCTCGGAGCTGGGAAGGATATCGGCTTCGAAACGTTCAGGGCCGAAACGTCAGACGACTTGCAATCGCTGTGTGAAATCTTCGGCCTCAGCACTACCTTCACCAGAAAGCAACTGGATCGAGCCCGGCGCCGGCTGGCATCCGAGTTGCACCCTCATCGTTGACCCCATGCTAAGCCGTCTATCCGGCAAGCCAGAGAGGAAGCGCTTAAGGGTGTAAATGCAGCATACGAGAAATTGCGCGGAATGGCCGCTTGAGTGATTAACTTTGGCCGATGTCCCTCGTAATCGGACTGTCATCGGCGAAAGCGCAGCAAAAAATCGGGTCGAATGGTCGCCGATCAGCGTCTCGAAACGCTCTGCTACTAAGCAGATTTGCACGGCCTTCCCGACAAACCCGTTTTTTGCCTAAGCTGGTAGGTCTTGTTTCCTTTCTGTCCCGCGCTTGTCGGGGATCGCTACGGCCGGAGTGCGGTGAAAGCTGCCGTTTTGATTCAGACTGGAGGATGGCCGCATTCCCTAAGCGGACACTCAAAATAGGCACCTGAAGCGAGCGCTTTTCATCCTGTTCTGCCGCTCAGTTTTCCAGAAGCCAGACCATCTTTCCATATGGATCAATTTGGTAAATCTGACTCTAAACGTTGATTTCTACGCTTCTGAAGACGGATATTTTCGCGATTTTAGGCGACGTGGAATGGTGAGGCGCACATTTTCCAGGACGGCCGACCGAACGCCGCATTCGGCCGGCCGCCGCTGTTCTAGCCGGCCTTGATGTATTTGTCGTAAATCTCCTGGAACGACTTCAAGACGTCACGCATATCGGCCTCGAAAGCGTCGCCGGGCGTATCTTTCGGCACAAACACACCGCGTGTGACAGAGACCTTGATCGGGAGCTTCATGCTCTCAAGCGTCGGCGTGTTCCGGATCGGCTCATATTCGATGCCGGTGAGCTGTCCACCGGCGGTGAACACGTCCATCATCCCTTCCTTGATCTCGGTAGCATGACCGGCGAATGGATCACTCCGGCATCGACCTAGTTGGCAAGCAATGCCTTCTTGAGATCAGCGCCTCCAGGATCGGGAACGATCCGCACTTCGATTTCGGCGTAACCCTTGATGGCTGCAGCCATCACCATATGCGCACCTGACGCACCGCCTACGCCGATCGTCAGTTCACCCGGCTTATTCTTATCCGCGTCGAGAAAGTCCTGGAAGGAGTCATAGCCTCGGTCCTTGTGAGAAACCATCCAGGTTGGCTTTGTGAAGAAACCCCCGACGAACTTCATCTGATCGATGCTGAAGGGCAGATTGCTCTTGAAGGTCATGAAGGCCAACATTTCGGTGTCGCCATTCATCAGGATTGTGCAGCCGTTGGGGCGCGCTGTGGTAGCCTTGATCGAGCCGCTTGCGCTGTCGATGTTGTCGACGATCACGGACTTGCCGGAAAGTTTTTCCATCGCAGCGGCGAGGCCGCGTCCAAGGCGGTCTGTCCCGCCGCCGGCTTTCCACGGCACGACCATCCGGATCGTATCGCATTCAAGCCCTGGTGAAGCGGACACAGGCCGGCTATCACGGATTGTGCAGCTTCCTCGACGAGAACATCGGTAAAATACTCGGTACGCTGAACGATGGCGGTTGGGCCGATAATACCCGAATCGTCTACACCAGCGATCATGGCGACAATGTCGGCACGTGCGGTCTTTGGGGCAAGTCGAACATGTACGAGGAATCCGTAGGCGTCCCGCTCGTTGTGGCCGGGCCCGACATTCCCTCCGGCGTGACCGTTTCCGCGCCGGTAAATCTGCTGGATCTGTATCCCTTCATAATGGATACGGTCGGCGAAAAGGACGGCAAAACCGTTCCGGCCGCTCATCCCGGCTGCGACATCGGCGAGATCATGGCTGGGACCCATGACGACCGCGCCGTGTTCTCCGAGTATCACGGCATGGGCTCAAAGACGGCCGCCTACATGATCCGGAAAGGGCCCTACAAGCTCGTCTATTACACCGATTATGAGCCGCAACTTTTCGATCTTTCCACCGATCCGGAAGAACTCAACGATCTGGCGAAAGCGGAGAATGCCAGGCCGATTCTCGATGATCTGACCCAGGAACTGCGCCGCATTTGCGACCCCGAACAGGTGGACCGCAAGGCCAAGGCCAAACAGGCCGAACTTCTGGAACATAGCGGCGGCAGGACGCGGTCATCAAACGCGGCGACCTCGGCTTAAGCGTCCCTACGGGCATGCAGCCGCAATTCGATTAACGCGGAAAATGTAGTCGTCGTAGTTCTGGCGCCAGTGACGTCTATCTATGCCAATGCGATGACCCTTGCAGGTGCGCCGTCGGCATTAGGAAGTTTGAGCGGCAATGCGAATATCGTCGTACGCTGCGACGGGATGGCAGCGAGATTGCAAAGATATTCGATCAGGATGATGTCATTGCGCAGCAGCACGTCATGGGAGACATAGTCCTGGAGCGGATCAACCTGCCCATGGAGCAAATTACGGATTGGACGGTCCTGCGGGAAGTCGAAACCGACCGCCTTGGGCCGTCGCTCTAGAAGCCATTCGCAGGCTGACCGGCTGAGCCAGGGGGCGTCGGTCCAGAACTCCGTTGTCTCGATTGACCGCCGCCTGTCCCAATCCGCCGCAAGCAGAACAATATCGGCCCCCTGGACATGCGCGCCGCGCTGGCTCAGATCGTTGTCGGTAATCTCGCTATTGGGAACGAGCTCGGAGATGTCGATTACGGATGCGGGACCTGTGACCCGGTCGAGGTTGACTTCGTCCGTGGTGAATCCGTCCGGCAGGATGTGTCGTGCAGTGTCCATATGCGTAAACCCGTGCATTGGCCATCCGATCCAGGTTGCCTGGAACTGGTCGCCTTTGGCGAAGTCGCTGGCGAGCCTGCGTTCCACCTTCCAGCGGAAATGATCTTTGACGGGCATGGTCAGGTCGATGATATTCATGGCGCGGATGCCTCCTTCAGCCGAGAAACATGCGGGGCAGGAACAGCGTAATTGCGGGAAAGGCAACCGTCAGCGCAAGCACCGCGACGAGCGCTGCAAGAAAGGGCAGCGATTGCACGATGACCTTCCACGGGCTCTCTCCGGCAATATCCGCAGTCATGTAGATCAGATAGCCGACTGGCGGAGTACACAGGCCAATCATCAAATTGATGACGGTCATGACGCCGAAATGGATCGGGTCCATGCCAAGGCCGACGCCGATCGGCAGGAAAATCGGCACAAGGATAATGAGTGCCGCCAACGGATCAAGAAACATCCCCATCAGGAAGAAGAAAAGATTGATCCCAACCAGGACGATCCAGTCCGGCGCTCCGGCCTCGGTCACGAACGCGGCGGCTTTCCGGCTGATCTGCTGATCCGCGATGATCCAGGCAAACAGGGATGAGGCGCCGAGGATGACGAGAACAGTTGCCGTGCCCTTTGCCGAGCGCACAAGCACAGCCGCAATCTGCCGTAACGTCAGTTCCCGGTAAACAAGCGCTCCGATCAGGAAGACATAAAGCGCTGCCACCGCGCCGGCTTCCGTTGCGGTGAAAACGCCGCCGAGAATACCGCCAACGATTATGACAGGTGACAATAGCGCAAGAATGGCGTCGGCTGACGCGCTGACGCGTTCTCCAAACGCCGCGCGCGGCTGACGCGGGAAACCGGCCCGTAAACTGATGACATAGATGAGCAGCGCCAGAAATGCGGCAACCATCAGGCCCGGTATGATACCAGCCAGAAACATGCCGCCGACCGAGACTTCCGCCAGCACAGCGTAGATGATCATGGGGATGGAGGGCGGGATGATCGGCCCCATCACAGACGCGGTCTCAATAACCGCAGCGGAAAAGGCCGCTGGATAACCGCTCTTCTTCATGGACGGAATGAGCACCGATCCGACCGCAGCCGCATCGGCAACGGCCGAACCGGAGACGCCGGCAAAGATCATGCTGGTGATCACGCCGACCTGTGCCAGGCCGCCGCGCAAATGCCCGACGAACGCATTGGCAAAGCGCAGGATGCGCTGCGTGATCCCGCCTGCATTCATCAACTCGCCCGCCAGAAAGAAAAAGGCGATCGCCAGCAGCGGAAAGTTGTCGATGCCGCTGACGAAGAGTTGCGGCACCAGTTCCATCGGCATTTCCGGCCGGGCATACAGCAGCGTTACAACGGAGGCAATAAGGATGCTGATGGCGAGCGGCAAGCCGAGGATCGCAAGCGCCAGCATGACGCCGAAAAGCAGGAGCGCAACCGTCATTCAGTGTGCCTGTTGGACTGATGGTCCGACGAGTCCTCAATGCCGCCTGGCGTCCGAAGCGCACGGCCGATCGCGGCAAGAGCCCATAAGGTCCCGCCAACAGCCGTTGCGAGATACAGATAGCGGATCGAGACCGGCAAGGTCGTGAAACTGTCGTAGCGAACGAACTCGCTGAGTTCATAGGCCATGATCGATAGGAAGCCTGCCGTGGCCGCCTCGATGAGATGAAGCAGGACCTGCCAAGCCTGGCGTGCGCGATTGCCCAGCCAATCCTCGACGAGCGAAACCTTGATATGCTGCGAATGCGCTGCGGCAAGCATGATCAGCCACACAAACAGCAGCCGAGACAATTCCTCCGACCACGGCATGGACACGCCGATCACGTACCTTGCCACGATCTGGGCCAGAATGATCGTCAGCACCGCGAGCAGCAGAAGGGCCGCGCCGACGTCCAGAAGACGCGACACGCCGCGGCCCATTATCCACAACGCCTTCATTGAGCAGACTGGATCGCGTCAACGAGCGCGCTGCCGTGCTTTTCGACATAGTCCTTCTTGACGGCATCCGTCACGATTTTCTGAAAAGGCGCGACATCAACGTCTTCCTCGACTTCAAGACCGGCCTTCTTCATCTCTTCGAGCGCCGCGACCTCGATTTCGCGATTAAGCTTCCGCTGATAGGCGGCGGCTTCCTTTGCTGCTTCCACGATAGCTGTCTGATGTTCCGGCGGCAATGCGTCGAACTTGGCCTTGTTCATTGCCACGATAGATGGCGTATAGGCGTGTTTGGTGAGGCTCAGATATTTCTGCACCTCGTTGAATTTCATCGCCTTGATCGTTCCGACCGGATTTTCTTGTCCGTCAACCGTGCCCGTTTCGAGCGCCAGATAGACCTCTGTAAACGCCATCGGAGTCGGGATAGCGCCCAGAAGCTCGAACGCCTTGACATGGGCAGGATTGGGAGTTGTACGGATCTTCAGACCCTTGAGATCCTCCGGCGCGTTTATCGGGCGCACATTGTTCGTCACGTTACGGAAACCGATTTCCCAGAAGCCGAGCCCCTTCATGCGATGTTGGTCGAGGCCGGCCAGCAGATCGTCGCCGACCTGGCCGTCAAGCACCTTGTAGACATGGTCATAGCTGGAGAAAAGATAGGGCAGATCGAGCGCATTCAAGGTCGGCTCGAAACGCGTATAGAAGGGGTTGCCAGCGAGCCCGGCGTCGATCGTACCGAGCCGGATGCCCTCGAGAATGGCCGGGTCCTTGCCGAGTTCCCCAGCCGGATGAATGGTGAACTCGACAGCTCCACCCGTTTTTTCCTTCACTTTTTCGGCGAAATATTCCGCCGCCTTCTGATGGGTGTCGGTGGGCGAAAGCGTGTGCGCAAAGCGGAACGTTTCGGCGCCGGCGTTCTGTATGAGGCCGATGCAGCCAAGCATCGCCAATGCGGGGGTCAAAGCTTTTCTGAACATGGTTTTTCGTCTCCTCCAGACAGGTTACGGTTTATGTCGGCGCCTTCTCCGGACGCTGATTGCATTCAATATTAGCTAAAATAGCCAGTTAATTCCTATAATCTTGCCTAAAATCGCTATATTGTCGACAATTAATTGATTTTCTCGTCCAAGTCGCGTTATATGGCGAAAACCGAAACGACGATGGCGGAACGATGAAGGGCAAGAGCGAAGCAGATGCAGACGAACCGTCACGGCATGTGAACATCGTGCGAAGCATCCAGAACATGATCGTCACTGGCGAGCTTGCCGAAGGCGTGAGGTTGCCGGAGAAATGGCTCTGCGAGCAGCTCGGCGTATCCCGCACGCCTCTACGGGAGGCATTCAAGGTGCTTGCCGCGCAAGGCGTCATCACCCTGCTGCCCAATCGCGGCGCCGTGGTTGTCGCTCATTCGGTTGACGAAATTGATGACGCCATCGATGTGCTGGCTGCGCTGGAAATGCTTGCCGGCCGTTGCGCTGCGGTCGAAGCCACAGAGCGCGACATCGACCGGATCGAACGTCTGCATCGGGACATGACGGAACGTTTCCGCGAGCGCGACCTGCCTTCCTATTTTCATCTTAACCAGGCGATTCATCAGGAGATTGTCGATATTCCGCGCAATGAGGCGCTTTCGGCAACCTATGCTTCGCTCAGTACACGGTTTCACCGGTTCCGCTACGTCAGCAATACCAATTCGGAACGCTGGAGGCGTGCTCTCTGGGAGCATGAGCTGATCCTGGAGCATTTACGGGACAGGGACGGGCCGCTTCTTTCCGCATTACTGAACTCGCATTTGCGCAATGGCTGGGCACTGGTCAAGGAGACGCTGACCCAAGAATCAGCCGTCCCGGACCGGAGCAAGCCCCGACGTGCAAAAAGCCGTAGGAACGCTGTCGATGCTTCATGACATATTGCTGGACGGCGAGGGCAAGCCCTCCGTTCGGGCCGCGCTGTGTGGCGTTGGCGAGTTCGGTCACACACTGCTCGACCAATGCCGGTACATCGAGCAGCTCGGCATCGTGGCCTTGTGCGACCTCGACGTCGAACGCGTCAGGACAACGCTCGCGGCGCTCGGTTACGATGCCGGCTCGATTGCCATTGTCGACAATCGCAAGGCGGCACTCGCGGCGCTGCAAGCTGGCAAGACCGTTGTCACACATGATGCCAGCCTGCTGCATGACCTCGATCTCGACATCTTCATCGAAGCGACGGGCGAACCGGAGCGGGGCGCTGTAAATGCCTTGAGCGCAATTGAGGCAGGAATGCATGTCGCGATGGTCAACAAGGAAGCCGCTTCCGTTGTCGGCCCCTTGCTTGCGCATGAGGCGGCACGAGCAGGTTTGGTATTCACGCTCGTCGATGGCGACCAGCCGAGCCTGCTTGTCGGGCTTGCGTCATGGGCCCGTGCCCTTGGTTTCGAGATCGCTGGCGCCGGAAAGGCAAGCGAGTTCGACTTTGTCTATGACGCTAAAAAAGCAGAAATCTTAACCGTTTACGGAAACGCCGCTGCCGAGGATTTTGGCGCGCTCTGGAACGCAGCGCCCGACGATCTCCCGGACGTGCTGGCAAAACGTTCGGTAATAGCCGCAGCCATCCCCCAGCGCACCGCGCCGGATTTTTGCGAGCTTGGCCTCGTTGCCAATTGCACCGGCCTCATGCCGGACCGTCCGGACCTCCATGCACCAATCGCACGAACAGTCGAGGTGGCGGAGCTGTTCCGCGAAGCGGCCGATGGCGGTATTTTCGCCAGTGGCGGCGTGCTCGATGTATTCAATTGCCTGCGCCGACCGGACGAAATCAGCTTCGCAGGCGGTGTATTCGTCGTTGTACGGATCAACTCGCAGCGCTCAAGCGAGCTTCTGCTCAGCAAGGGATTCTGCCTCAGTCACGACGGCAGACATGTGCTGATATACAATCCCGTTCATGCTCTGGGACTTGAAGCGCCGATCTCGCTACTTTCAGCCGTCCGGCGCGGCTGGGCCACGGCCGGAACCCGGTTCGAGCCGATCTGCGATATGGTTTGCGTGGCGGAGCAGGAACTGCCTGCAGGAGCCGTCCTTACGCTGGGCGAGCGCCACACAATTCTCAGCACTCGTGCTCAGCTCACGAATGCGGCAACGACGCTCACAGATGATGCCGCCGTCCCTTATTATCTCGCTGCGGGAGCACGTCTAATCCGCGCGGTCAGACCCGGCGCGGTCATCACCTGCGGCGATCTCGATCCGGCAGCCAGGGCTGGACCGCTATGGAACCTGAGGCGACGCCAAGATATGCTCTTCACTCGAAATATTTGACCGTTGGCCCGGGACTAAGAATCATCGAGGCGGTTATTGTCCCAGTTGTGCCATGATTGTCTCGCGGCTCGGATCAGCCATTGCTGCTCAATCAAAACATATTGGCTATGAGGCTGGTTTTGGCGCTTCATTCTATCTGGCGCTGTTGTATCTGAATGTCCGCTTTTTGTATTTCCGATCAGCTTCTTCAAGAAGTGTCGGATTCCGCTTTAGAGGCGGCACTCACCGGCGGCCAGCGTGACCAAATATGAAGAATTCCGAGCTTGATCCGGTCGTCATACGCCATCGGTTGGCGTCATCGAATTGAGGGGCGTTAACGTTGAACCGGGGGCCATTCCTGCGCCGCATGGAGAATTCGTAGGATTGTCACGGCACGGAGATCCTCGGCGTAAATAACGACGTAATTCGATCGCACAACCATTTCCCGAGTGTAGGGCACACGCCCTTTACGAAAACGCTTCGGATGCTCGGCCAAACCGGCAATTTTAGCCTCAATTTCATCCTTCAGGCGCTGCGCTGCATCCGGGTTATCGTCCTAAATGTAATCGACGATCGCCAGCAGATCGGCACGGGCTGCCTCACGCCGAATTATGCAATCAACAAGACGGCTCTGGTCGAGAACATCCTCCAGGGTACGGCAGTCGCCAGCGGGCCGACGCCGCCGGCCTTCGCATGGGCATATAACGAGTCGCTGGAGCCCTACCCCTATGACCCCGACCGCGCCCGTGCCCTTATCGCCGAAGCCGGCGCCGAAGGTGCCACGCTGACCTTCTATGTTACCGAAGGGGGTTCGGGTATGCTGGACACGGTGCCGATGGGCACCGCCATTCAGGCAGATCTGGCTGCCGTCGGT
>CAYOUE010000114.1:0-10806 GCA_964407075.1 uncultured Hyphomicrobiaceae bacterium | reverse complement strand
GGTCTGCAGAGCATCGTCAACAATTTCGTCTCCGGCCTGATCCTGCTGGCGGAGCGCCCGATCAAGGCCGGAGACTGGATCATCGCCGGCGGGCACGAGGGCATCGTGAAGAAGATCAGCGTCCGCTCGACGGAGATCGAGACTTTCGACCGCTCCAGTGTCGTGGTGCCCAATTCGGTGCTGATTTCGGAAAGCGTGAAGAACTGGACGCTGCACAACAACACAGGGCGCATGGCGATCCCGGTCGGAGTGCATTACGACAGCGATCCGGAACAGGTGCGCGACGTGCTTCTGGAGGTCGCGCGGCAGAACCCTCAGGTCCTGTCCAATCCGGCGCCGTTCGTCTTTTTCGCCGATTTCGCCGACAGCGCGCTGAACTTCGTCCTTTATGTCTATCTGACCAACGTCAGCTTCTCGATCTCGGTGCGGACGAATCTGCGCATCGAGATCCTCAAGGCTTTCCGCGAAAAAGGCATTTCCATCCCCTATCCGCAGAGAGATATTCATCTTGGCGAGGCTAAATGGCTTACGGAGGCGCTCCAAACGGCGCCGCGCCATGCCGACTATCGCGGACGCGCCCCCGATGGACCGGCGGGCAGGCCGCTGAGGCCGTCCCGGAAGGAAGCGCGGGAGCGTTGAAGACCTTGCCGGCCCACTGAGCGGCGAATGGGGAATGGAAGGTGGAATTTTTCGGTTTTCTTATCCTGGCCGTCCTTCTGGCGCCCTACGGGATCGGCGCATGGGCGCATGTGAGAGCGGCGCGGCTTGAGCGCCATGCCAAGCTGCGCGACGTTGAAATCGCGGCCCTGCGCGGCGAAATCGAGGCGTTGCGGCGCGGCGGCGAGCCCAATGAGCGCGACGAAACCGCAGCGGACGGCGCCTTTGCGCATATTTCACCCTCAGAAGCCGTGCAAGCCGCTGCCGAACCGCCGTCCGCCGAGGAACCGGACGCGCCGGAGCCGCAGGGGCGTCGCTGGGCCGCGGCTTTTTCCCGCGAAACGCTCGAACGCCAGTTCGGCGCGGTTCTCCCGGTCTGGATCGGCGGCGTCGCGCTTGCCCTTTCGGGCTTCTTCCTGGTGAAATACTCCATCGAAAACGACTTGATCGGGCCGCAGACGCGCGTCTTGCTGGGCGCGCTGCTGGGATTCGCGCTGATCGGGGCGTCCCGCTGGATCGCCGCCCGCACTGGCGTCGAGGCAGCCGGACGCATAACGCAGGCGCTCACCGGCGCGGGGCTGGCCGTGCTCTATGTGTCCGCTTATGCCGGGACAACCCTATACGAGTTGCTGCCTCGCTTCATCGGCTTCGGCTCGATCGCCGCGATCACCGCATTTTCGGTGGTTCTGGCCCTGCGCAACGGCCCCGCCATCGCCCTGCTGGGAATGCTCGGCGGCTTTCTCACGCCCGCGCTGATGGCGTCCGGCAACCCGCAGGCGATGCTGTTCTTCGCCTATCTGTTCTTCATCTTCGCGGCGCTGATCCTTCTCATCCGCAGGCGCGGCTGGTGGCTCATGGCGATCCCAGCCGTCATTGCAGCCTTCGCGTGGGTCCTGGCCTGGATCGCGATGGGCGTCACGGGGGGCAGTGAGAACATCTGGCTGAGCCTGTTCCTGATCGCGGTCGCCGGAACGATCGTCGCCGCGAGCCGGGAGCGCTACGGGGAGGAAATGGCCGAGGTCCGCAGCTGGCGCGATCTGGTCTCTTTCCGCCGCATCGCGCTCGCCGTGAACGTCTTCAGCGTGGCGGGCGCAATGGGGATCATGGCCCTGATCGGCTTTTCCTCCGGCTTTGCGCTGCAGGACTGGCTGTTCTTCGCCGTTCTCGCCCTCGGCGCGGTCGCGCTCGCCTGGTTCTCGCCCGCACTATACGGCTTTGCACCCTGGGCTGCGATGGCGGTCTGCGCGGCGATGCTTGCCGGATGGACGCCGGACGACCGGGGCGAACTTATGGCCGCGCTCGCGCTTTTCGGCGGGCTTTACGTCCTGAGCGGCTTCCTGCTGATCGCCGGGTCGGCCACGCCGCTGCTCTGGGCCGGCCTGTCCGTGTCGGCTGCGCTCGGCTATTATCTCATCGGTTTCTTCAGGCTCACGCCTGCGCCGCCTAAGCCTCCCGAGCCGATCGCGATCAACATTCCGCCTTCGACCGAGCCGTCGGAGCCGCTCGTCGAGGAAATCAGGGAAATTGCCGCCGCGGTACAGCATGAATGGGCCGTTCTCGCGATGGGACTCGCTCTCGCCTTTCTCGGAGCAGCGGTCTGGGCGTCGCGCCGTTTCCCCGACTCGCTCATGAAGGACCGCATTCTCGCCCTCTATGCGCTGGCCGCGAGCGCCTTTGTCGCGCTCGCGCTGTTCGTCGAACTCGACCGTGAGTTTCTCGCCGCCGCCATCGCTGCGGAAGTGCTGGCCGTCGCCTGGGTTGCTGGCCGCACCGGAATCGCAACGCTGCGCCCGGTGGCGGGACTGCTCGGCGTGGCCTTCGCATTTCTTCTGATCCCGCAGATCCTGCTGCTCGGCCAGCTATCGCTCTACAGCGTCTTCGAGATCGAATGGCGCGTGCAGGAAAGCGTGCCCATCGTCGACTTTCCCTCGTTCCAGCTTGCGCTGCCGGCCGCGTGCTTCTTCATCGCCGCCTATCTGCTCCGGCAGACGGCGGACGGCCTGCTCGTGCGGACGCTGGAGGCGGCCGGCGTTGCACTGGTCGCGCTATGGGGCTTCTACGCAACGGCGCATCTGTTCCACCCCGGCGAAAACGTGCTCTTCGCGCAGGCGAGCTTCCTGGAGCGCGGGGTCATCACCAATGTCCTGTTCGTTTACGGAGTGGCCTGCCTGCTGATCGCGCGTCATTCCGGGCGCGGCGTCTTCTTTCTATGCGGCGTGCTGCTGGCAGTGATCGCGCTGTTCCGGATCGTCTATTTCGATCTCTGGATCAAGAACCCGGCGTGGCATGGCGGCGAAGTCGCCGGTCCCCTGCCCTTCGACGCGCTGGCGCTTACGCTTCTTGTTCCGATGCTATGGAGCTGGCTGGCGGCGAAGGAGATTGCGCGCGGCTCCGCCTCGCCGCGGTTCGGGCGCATCGCGCGGGCGATGACGGCGATCATTCTGGTGCTGGCCTTTTCCTGGCTGACACTTGCGATCCGCAAATTCTACCAGGGTCCCGTTCTCGACGGACCGGTAACGGGCGACGCGGAATTCTACAGCTACTCGGCGGCCTGGCTCGTTTTCGCCCTGGCGCTGCTGTTCTACGGCGCGCTCAGGGGCGGCCAGCTTCTGCGTTACGCCTCGCTTGCGGTCCTGTTGGCTGCGGTGACGAAGGTGTTCCTGCTGGATGCGGGACATCTGACCGGACTTTACCGCGTTTTCTCGTTCCTTGGTCTGGGGCTGAGCCTGCTCGGCATCGGCTATTTCTACAGCCGCTTCGTGTTCGGCAAAGTGCAGGAGGGCGAAGAGGGGGCGGAGGCGCGGCCGGAGACGCCGGCCTGACCTTGCGCCGCTTTCAGTCGAAAGC
Organism: uncultured Hyphomicrobiaceae bacterium; assembly: GCA_964407075.1. GTDB lineage: Bacteria > Pseudomonadota > Alphaproteobacteria > Rhizobiales > Rhodomicrobiaceae > JAHQVI01. Next base: position 7,302 of record CAYOUE010000114.1, on the reverse strand, counting down.
GGGATACTCGACACGGTCGCCTGGCTTCAGGCCAAGCCTGTCGGCGCTTCCCGCAATCATCTCGATGACCGCCCGTACCGGCGCGCCCGAGCCGATGGTGCGCTCGGAAAACGGTTCCGTATCCTTCTCAATCCGGTGGATGACGCCGTCCCCGCGAACGAAAATCATGTCGAGCGGGATGTAGGTGTTCTTCATCCACATGCCGACGGGGCCGTCGCGCTCATGCAGGAAGATCATGCCCTCATCTTCCCCGAGCGAACGCCGGAACATCAGTCCGAGGCCGCGTTTGTGCGGAGTGTCGGCGACTTCGACCGTGATCGTGACGGGACCGGACTCCGTCAGAAAGGTCAGCGGCGCTTTTTCGAAATCGGCCGATCTCTGCGCGTGCGCGGCTGTGCTCAAAAACAGGACGAGCAGGGCGGCCGCAACCACCCTGCCCGGAATTCCTGCTGACCCGAAGGTGTTCAGGTCAGTGCGACGTAGGGAAAGCGGATGACGCTCCATCGGGCTTCAACTCGGCGGCCATCAGGCCCTTGGACCCGTGGCCGTAACGCACATACACAATCTGACCCGGCCGCAGCTCGGCGAACCCGAAGCGTCGAAGCGTTTCCATGTGGACGAAGATGTCCTCGGTCCCCTCGCCGCGGGTCAGGAAGCCGAAGCCCTTGATCCGGTTGAACCATTTCACCATCGCCCGCTCCCAGTCGCTTTCCGCCGTGACGGTAACGTGGGTGCGCTGCGGCAACTGCGACGGATGAATAGCCGTGCTTTCATCCATACCAAGCACGCGGAAAGCCTGCAATCCGCGGTCCCGTTCGGTGACTTCGCAGACGATGCGCGCGCCTTCATATGCGGTCTGGTAGCCGTCGCGGCGCAGCACCGTCACATGAAGCAGAATATCGGGCATTCCATTATCGGGAATGATGAAACCGTATCCCTTCGACGCGTCGAACCATTTGATCTGGCCGGCGACGACAGTGACGTCGACGCCCGCCTGTTCGGATGTTTCCCCGAAAGTAGAGACAACTGGAGGTAATTTGTCCCCCATTTTGGAATCCCCCGCTTTTACTTAAACGTTGAAGCAACATGCTCGCGCAAGACTTCCGCCAAAGCCATGCGCTCGCAATACGTTGTTTGACCATACCATTCGCCGCCGCGCTTGCCAGCGAAATTTCCGCGCAACTGGATAAGTCGGAGAGGACGGCTTCGCCGGATATGCACTCCGGCCCGCGAGGCTCTGAAACAAGTCATTGATCCGCTTTTCTTTTTCTTTTCCAACAAGCCCCGAACGCAGGTGCAAAAAACGCGCTATGCACGCACAGATTACGCACCGGGCGCTTTCTTATATAGCCCGAAGGCGATGCCCCAAACCCGAATTTGCGGCGAATCAACAGGCTGCGCACAACCCTTTGCAGCGGATTCGTGCGCACGCCCTGCCGAAGCCAACAATGATTAAGGCTGCATCGGGCCAAAATGTGTCTCTGCAGATCTATCCACCGGTGGCGCAGGCGACTGTGGATTTAACAAAGATGTGAATTGCAATATTCATTGCTCTTTGCGCGGGCGAATGGATAGAGTCGCCCCGATGCAAACAGCCAGGAGGCGCTCATGAAATATCTTCACACCATGGTGCGGGTCACCGATATCGATCAGTCGCTCGATTTCTACTGCAAGAAGCTGGGGCTCAAGGAATTGCGCCGGCGGGAGGACGAAAAGGGCCGCTACACATTGATCTTTCTCGCCGCGCCCGGTGACGAGGACGCGCAGGTCGAGCTGACCTACAACTGGGACCCGGAAGTCTACACGTCGGGACGAAATTTCGGCCATCTTGCCTATCGTGTCGACAACATCTACGAAACCTGCCAGCGGCTCATGGACGGCGGCGTCACCATCAACCGCCCGCCCCGCGACGGCCGCATGGCGTTCGTCCGCTCCCCCGACAACATCTCCATCGAACTGCTCCAGGCCGGCGAAGCGCTTGCGCCACAGGAGCCCTGGGCGTCCATGCCGAACACAGGCGAATGGTAGGCGCCTGCCCATCCGAACATCCGCACGCTTTCGCCGCGTATCGCGCGGTTATGAAACGCGCTATCCCGCCGCAGCCAACCCTCTCCCGTGTCCTTCCGTCCGCGCCGGCGCGGAAGCTTGCGCGGCTGCGGCGGAAAAGACTTGAAAACGCCATGAAAAATGTGCACCCAACGCCCTGACCCGTGCGCACCTTGCGCCTTCATATCTTGCCGCAGCAGTCATGCGGCTTCTTCACGCCAGGGATGGAACCGTGCCGCGTTTCCCGATGATGCCGAAAACCTTTCTCACGACGTTTTTTCTTTGCGCCTCGCTTGCAGCAAACGCGCCTGGCGCATACGCCCTCGAATGGGCGCTGAACAAGCAGCTCAGCCGCATAGGCTTTGAAATCGTCTCGCCCGAGGGCTCTCTCGCGGGATCATTCGAACAGTTCGAGGCCGAGATCCGGTTCGATCCCGAATTTCCAGACATGACCGACATCCGCGCCAGGGTGGATATGTATACGGTCACCACCGGAAATGCACAGATCGACGACGCGCTGCGCAGCGCGGCCTGGTTCGACACCCAGACCTATCCCGCCGCGGGCTTTCGGGCCAGAAGCCTCGCCCCAGGCGCGGACGGCGCGGGCTACACGCTCCAGGGCGATCTGACGATCCGCGGCATATCGCATCCCGTCTCGCTTCCCGTGACCTACAGCATCGACCAGGGCGACGCCCGCGTGACGGGCGAACTGGCCATCAACCGTCAGGCTTTCGGCGTCGGCGCAGAAAGTGATCTTGCCGGCCGCACGCCCGGCGACGTCGTCATCATCCGCCTGGACATCGTCGCCACGCGGCTCGACAATTAGATGAAGATGATTTCCGACTTCATCAGCAACAGGAGCGTGAGGCCGGAGCGCATCGGCGCTGAAGCATCCGCTTTTTAATCTTTTTTTAATTAAGGGGAAGACGCCGCCCGCCGGACGTTTCATAATGGACGGCAAGGCCGGCGGGCCTGAACCATCAGTTCGGCAGTCCAGGGTTGGCGCGTGCTTCAACTATTCGAGAAAATTTTCGCTTCGCTGCTCATTCTGGCGGTGCTCATCATCGTGATGTTCGTCGCATTTCCCGACCGGCTCGGCAGAATAGCCGGCCAGCAGCAGACGGCGCAGCCCGAAACCGTCAGCGGCGGCGAAGCGCCGCTGGCGAAGGGCGACGCGAAGACGTTCGAGAAAACGACTATGCGCTTGGCGGACAGCTCGGACAATCAAAGGCCGCTATACCGCACGACGCGCCGGGAAACGCCGAGGCCGACGCCCGCGCCGCCCGCGCGCAAGCGCCACTACAGCGAACAGCCACGCACTGTGAGCGAGCGCCGCTATTACGTCAGGCGGCCCGCCCGTGCGCATCAGACCTGCGAGTCCTGCCTTTGCGATTGCGAACGGCCCTACTGGGCACGCAGCAGCAGCTGGAGCCACGCGGACTGCTATTATTACTGAATCCGTGCGGCTCGGCTTAGCGCGAGCGGCGGGTCGGGATCATCATGAAGGCGGGAACGTGATCGCCCATGCCGACGACTGCCGCTTCCTCCTGCCGGCGGTTGCGTGAGGCGTTCTTGCGCGGCGCATTGCGCGGCGGCTGCTTCTCCGGCGCTGCGGACGCTGAGGAGCCGTTCATGCTGACAGGGCGGTTCGCCACAGGCTCATCCGCCTCTTCGGCCGGCTTCCCGGCGCTCTTCCGGCTTTTGGGAGGTGATGCGGATGCAGCGGTTTCCTTGACGGATGCGCCCCCGCGCCTGCCACGCTTGCTGTCCTCGCCCTCGGACTGCCGGACGCGCCCACGCCGGCCCCGGCTCTTGCGTCCTGCCTGAAGATCCTCTTCACCCGGCTCTTCGCCCAGCCAGTCGATCTTCTGCTGGCACAGTTTCTCGATCGCCTGGATGGCGTCCATGTCGCGCGGCGTGACCAGGGTCGCCGCATAGCCGTCGCGGCCTGCCCGGCCGGTGCGGCCGATGCGGTGAATGTAGTCCTCCGGCGTGATCGGCACGTCGAAATTGAAGATATGGCTGACTTCCGGGATGTCGAGGCCGCGCGCGGCCACGTCGCTCGCCGCCAGAAGGCTGATGCCGCCGTTGCGGAAGGCGTTCAGCGTCGCGGTCCTATCGGACTGCTCCATGTCGCCGTGAAGCGCGCCGGCGTTGTAGCCGTGCTTCACCAGCGATTTGTGAAGGATTGCGACGTCGCGCTTGCGGTTGCAGAAGATGATGGCGTTCTTGACGCCCGAGGCGTCAATCAGATCGCGGAGCGCCTGGCGCTTTGCCGGCGCTTCGGAGGGCACGAATTTCAGTTTCTGGACGATTGTCATGGCTGCGGAATTTTGCGGGCTGACTTCGATGCGGACCGGATCGCGCAGGAACTTGTCGGCGAGCTTCTTGACTTCCTTCGGCATGGTCGCGGAGAAGAACAGCGTCTGACGCGAAGCCGGAAGCAGACCGAGAATTTTCTCTATGTCCGGGATGAAGCCCATGTCCAGCATACGGTCGGCCTCGTCGATCACGAGGATCTGCACGGCGGTCATCAGCAGCTTGCCCCGGCCGTAATGATCGAGCAGTCGGCCGGGTGTCGCGATCAGCACGTCTGCCCCGCGGTCGAGCACGCGGTACTGCTCGTCGAACGACACGCCGCCGATCAGCAGGGCGACGCTCAGCTTGTGGTTCACGCCGAGCTGGGCGAACCCTTCCGCAACCTGCGCAGCGAGTTCGCGCGTCGGCTCCAGAATGAGCGTGCGCGGCATCCTGGCGCGCGCCCGGCCCGTTTCGAGCCGTGTCAGCATGGGCAGGATGAACGAAGCGGTCTTGCCGGTGCCGGTCTGGGCGATGCCGATAACGTCGCGCCCCTCGACAGCGGAAGGAATGGCTTGTTCCTGAATGGGCGTGGGAGTCGTAAAACCGGCAGCCTTTACAGCGTCCAGAGTCTTTTCACTTAGACCAAGTTTATCAAATGTCATATCAGCGCGTTCGCAGCCGTAGCCATGCGAACTTTTCGAGTGTTGTGTAACGATGCGTTGTTGCGGGCAGTCGCTCCGGAGCCGACATTAAAAGGCGCTCCAGCCATGTCAAACGCAGACCCGCTGAAAACGGTTTAATTATATCGGTGTTGATGTAATTAAACAACGCGACATACGATGCGCGATTTCAGCAATACAGACGTATCACTCCTGAATTGCGTGAATGGACCGCATCTGATGAACAGGCGCATTCCGCAGCCGAAGCCGCCAGAATGCACCCTTGTTCCGATATATACACGCTGCTGCACGGAATTCAACATCTCCGTGACGGGCGCCGCGGCGGCGAGGCCCCGCAAATTCAGCTCGACACCAGCGCCGCGAGCCATTGCGCCGCATTGTGTTCGAACATCGCGATATAGCTCGCGGCCGCCCGTCCGTATCTGACTGTCAAGAGTATCCGGGCGAAAAGCTCGCGCTGAAACTGTACGCCCGGCAATGTGCCGATTGTGCGCTACTCGAAGCCGCGCAGGCACACGGCCTCACATGTGAGAAATCGATTGTCGCAGCATTTGTAACCAACTAGATAGTTATGTAGACTGCCGGGACATGATTTCGATCGGACGACGATGAGCCTGAAGCGCGATGCGGACAGGACCCGCGAGCAGATCCTGCAAGCGGCATTTGCGGAATTCGCCGCCAATGGCCTCGAAGGCGCGCGCGTCGATACGATCGCGGAGCGCGCTGAAGCCAACAAGCGCATGATCTATCATTATTTCGAAAGCAAGGAGCGGCTGTTCCAGGCCGTGCTCGAACGCGCCTATGAGGAAATCCGCTCGCGCGAACAGGAACTGGACATGGACGGGCGCGACCCGGAGGAGGCCATTCGCGAGCTCGTCGCCTTTACCTTCAATTATTTCTTCGAGCGCCCGGAATTCATCCGCCTACTGAACAATGAAAACCTCTACGATGCGGAGCATATCAGGACTTCCGACGTAATCCTTGAGCTGCATTCGCCTTTCGTGGACCAGCTTGGCTATGTGCTGGCGCGGGGTATGAAATCCGGAGTTTTCCGCTCCGACACCGACCCGGTGCAGCTCTATATCACCATAGCCGGACTGTGCTATTTCTATTTTTCCAACGCCAGAACGCTCGGCACGATCTTCCGCCGCGATCTGCTGAGCGAACCGGCGAGGCGGGAACGCCTTCAGCATGTGACGAATGTCGTCATCGACTATCTGAAACAGACCGGCGGATCGCAGAACACCTGAAGAATCAGGCGCATGTCCGATTACCGGATTTGCTCTTGACGCAAGCAACAGACTTGCAGCAGTATGTAACCAACTGGTTAGTTATAAACAGGGAGGAAGACATGAAACTTCGCGCATGGCTTGCCGGCGCTGCGCTTGCGCTGGCTTTTTCGGCTCCGGCCGCGACCACGGCGCAAGCCGACTGGAAGCCGGAAAAACCGATCCGCATCATCGTGCCGTGGGGCGCGGGCGGCTCGACCGACCAGATCGTCCGCGTGCTTCAGGGGGAACTCGAAGAAGCCCTCGGCCAGTCCGTCGTCGTCGTCAACCAGTATGGCGGCGCTGGCGCGGTCGGCACAAAGGCTGCATGGGACGCGGACAAGGACGGCCATACCTGGACCGCAGGCGCAGCGTGGGACCTCGGCACCTATGTCGTGACCGGCGCGCTCGACGCCAAGATCCAGGACTGGCACCTGTTCCTGGCCGTCGCCAACTACATGGTTCTCGGCGCTCATCCCGACTCCGAATTCCAGACCGTTGAGGATGTCAAAGCGGCCATGAACTCCGATCCGTCCTCCGTGACGATCGCGACGGCGGGCATCAACTCCTCGGGCGGCATGGCGGCCGAACTGCTGAAAGCCGCAGCGGGCGGCGACTACAAGATGGTGACGTATGACGGCGGCAATCCCGCCGTTCAGGCGACCATCGCCAAGGAAGCCGAACTGACGACGCAGCTCGTCGCCGAGCAGTACGAAATGCTTCGCGCGGGCCGCCTGAAAGCGCTCGCCTCCTTCACGCCGGAAGATGTCGAAGTCCCCGGCATCGGCATGATCCCCTCGATCAAGAAGAGCCTGCCGAACGCCACGACCTCCTACGTCCTGTTCGGCATCTGGGTTCCCAAAGGCGTGCCGGACGAAGTCGTGCAGACGATGGGCAAGATCTGGGACACCAAGATCAGGAATTCGGCCAAACTCAAGGAATATGCCGATTCCAAAGGCCTGAGCGTGCAGGTCATGTGGGGCGATGAAGCCGCGAAGGCGGGCCTC
>CAYOUE010000113.1:3748-10810 GCA_964407075.1 uncultured Hyphomicrobiaceae bacterium | reverse complement strand
CACGAGGTGCCCTGGGGCATCAACCGCCGCCGCGTCGTCACGATCAATGACGGCAAGCCCGGCGAACGCTCGATCTCGGTCGCCTGTATGCATTGCTCGGACGCGCCCTGCAAGGCCGTCTGTCCCGTGGATTGCTTCTATGACACCGAAGACGGCGTCATCCTGCACTCCAAGGACCTGTGCATCGGCTGCGGATACTGCTTCTATGCGTGCCCGTTCGGTGCGCCTCAGTTCCCGCAGGCGTCCAACTTCGGCTCTCGCGGCAAGATGGATAAGTGCACCTTCTGCGCAGGCGGCCCGGAAGAGGACATGTCCCAGATCGAGTTCGTGAAATACGGACGCAACCGCCTGGCCGAGGGCAAACTTCCGCTCTGCGCGGAAATGTGCTCGACCAAGGCGCTGCTCGCCGGCGATGGCGACACGATCTCCAACGTCTATCGCGAGCGCGTCGTGGCGCGTGGCTTCGGCGCGGGCGCCTGGGGCTGGGGCACGGCCTACGGCTCGAAGACCTCCGGCTGACGCCCGGGTGGATCTTCGCTGAGAACAGGACGGCCGGGCGACCGGCCGTCTCTTTCGGCTTTAGTCTCAGGACGTATTTTCAGATGTTCGCGTGCCCGGCGACCGCACAGGCGCGCATGTGGAGAAGCCCATGATGACCGGCGCCAGACGCTTCACCCTCATTGCAACTCTCGCGCTTGCGCTGACTGCGGCGTTTCTCCTTGCGGCTCCCGGCTCCGGGGCACTTGCCCAGGGCATTCAGGAAGCTCCGCTCGCAGGCGCCGTTCCGGGCAACACGTCCTCCGGCGAGGCGGCGGACGCTGAAATCTGGCGTCAGATCCGGCATGGCGCGCAGGGAACCGTGGCGGGACAGAACCCGCAGGGCGGTCTGCTGATTCAGTCCGACGGCCATTACTGGCAGGCCACCCGTGACGGTCCTCTCGCGATGTATTCGGCATGGTCCATTCTGGGCGTCCTGATGCTGCTGGCGCTGTTTTTCGCCATCAGGGGGCGTATCCGCATCGAGCACGGCAAGTCCGGCAGGAAGATCACCCGCTTTACCGGCATCGAACGGGCCGGACACTGGCTGCTCGCCTCCAGTTTCATCATACTCGCGCTCACAGGCCTGAACATCCTGTTCGGCCGCGACCTGCTGATCCCGCTACTCGGCAAGGAGGCTTTCGCCGCGATTACGCTTTACGGCAAATACATCCATAATTATGTGGCGTTCGCCTTCATGGCGTCGCTGGTGATGATCGCCGTGCTATGGGTGGTCCACAACATACCCAACCGGCATGACATCGTCTGGCTGCTCCGTGGCGGCGGGCTCTTCGGCGGCGGACACCCCAAGGCGCGCAAGTTCAACGCCGGGCAGAAAATCCTGTTCTGGCTCATCATCCTGTGCGGCGTCTCCATTTCGCTTTCGGGCTGGGCGCTTCTCTACCCGTTCGAGACGGCGATGTTCGCCAAGACCTTCATCTGGATCAACGGCCTTTTCGGAACCGAGTTGCCCACTGCGCTCACGCCTATTCAGGAGCAGCAGTACCAGGCGCTCTGGCACACTGTCATGGCGGTGTTCATGATCGCCGTGGTCATTGCGCATATCTATATCGGCACGGTCGGAATGGAGGGCGCGGTGGACGCCATGACCAGCGGCGAAGTCGATGAAAACTGGGCCCGCGAGCATCACTCGCTCTGGGTCGAGGAAGTCGAGGCGCGGCAGAAAGCCGAAGGCAGGGCGGCCACAGATGGCGGCACACTTCAGCCTGCGGAATAAAACCGCAACCCCGCGGTCCGCGGCGGCGCGCCGGTTTCACGCGCGGAGCCTGGCGACGATGGCTGTCGCTGCATGTTTCGCCCTTTTGCCGGCCGCATCCGGCGCGCAGGAGCCGCCGGAGACCCTCAAAGGGCATGGCGGGCCGATCAAGGCCATCGTCCTGTCCGCCGACGGCGAACGCGCGCTGACGGCGTCTTTCGATTATTCGATCATACTGTGGGATCTCACCGGAGCCGAGGCGCGCATTGCGCACCGGCTCTTCGGCCATGACGGGCCGGTCAACGACGCTGATTTCGTGCCGGGTACGGACAGGGCCGTATCGGTCAGCGATGACGGCTCGCTCGCGATCTGGGATCTGGCGGCGGGGGCGCTCGTAAAGCGTATCGAGGCCGAAAACTACAAGGTTCACGGCGTCGCCGTCTCCCCCGACGGCACGAAAGCCGCAGCGGCCCGCTGGGACGCCACGGTCAAGCTGTACGATCTGACCGCGCAGGAAGAAATCGCCACGCTGCGGGGCCATAAGGGCAACGTCAACGACGTGGCGTTCTCTGCGGACGGAGCGAGGCTTTACAGCGCGTCCTATGACGGGACAGTCATCGAATGGGACGTCGCATCGGCCGAGCAGATCCGCCCGGTCTACAAGCACGGATGGGGCATCAACTCGATCGCTCTGCTCGACGGCGGCCGGTTCATTTTCGGGGCCTTGAACGGTTCGTGCGGCGTCGTCGACATAGAGAGCGGCGCGCTGCTCATGACGCTCGCGGAACGGGACCGCCCGATCCTGAGCGTGGAGGCCTCGCATGACGGGACGCTGATGGCCTATGCCGACGGAGAAGGCGTGATCGAGGTATTTCTGAGCTCATCGGGCGCAAAGGTCGAGGCCAGCCCGGTGACGTTCGGCCCGGTCTGGGATTTCGATTTCATTCCCGAGACGAACTACATCTATCATACCGGACTCGACGACTTCGCCGCACGCTGGCGCATCGCCCCGCGCGACACGAAGCCGATCCAGTCGGAGTTTCCGAGGCGCTTCCAGCTTGAGGAAAGCGACGACCCCGGCGAGTTGGAGTTTCGCCGGAAATGCAGCGTCTGCCATACGCTGACGCCGGATGACGGAAACCGCGCCGGTCCCACGCTTTACAAGATCTTCGGGCGCCGGGCCGGAGAGCTGGAAGATTACAACTATTCGTCCGCGCTGGAGAATTCCGATATCATTTGGAACGAGGAGACGATCTCGCGTCTCTTCGATCACGGTCCGGACATTGTCGTTCCCGGCACGAAAATGCCGATTCAGCGCCTGAAGAGCGTCGAAAGGCGCGACGCTCTTATCAGTTTCTTGAAAAGTGCGACCGCACCGTTAGAGTGATGCGGCAACCATCCGCAATCAAGACGAAACTGCCGCGTCAGACCGGCGGGGAACAACGGGAGAGGCGCAATGAAGTCAATTCTCATCGGCATCGCGTTGACGGTTATCATAAGCGCGATTGCATGGGCCTTTTGGGACAGCCAGAAGATGTCGTCCGCCGATCGGTATACTTCACCGGCGAATGTCCGGCTGAACTGACCGCAACACGGGTTTCAATGGCTCGGACAATCACAAGGAGAAAAACATGAGCGAGCAATTCAACATGTCGTTGCGCAAGTTCCTGAAGCATGTCGGGGTCACGTCGCAGCAGGAAATCGAGCGCATCGTCCGCGAGGGGGACGTGAAGGGCAAAAGCGCGCTCAAGGTCCGCATGGTGCTGACTGCCGAAGGAACCGGCCTTAACCATGTCGTCGAGGGCGAAATCGACCTGACCGGCGTCTGAGGCCGCATATGCACAACCCGTTACCGACCTTCCCGCCCCTGCTCACCGGCTACAAGCTGGCCGCAGGCGTCGCACTTGAGGACTGGACGAAGGCGAAGGCGGCGAGCGGGCGGCTCGGGGCCGGGGATCTGGTCTGGTCGGATGATCCGTACACCCTGAATTTCGCGCTCGTCCTCGAACCCGAAACGGATCGTGAGCGGTGCCAGCAGATTCTGTTCGCCGCCATGACCGCCACCGTCGACTCCATCGGTGCGCTCGCGCCGCCGGAGGTGGCCGTGAACTTCCGCTGGCCTTCCGTGATACTGGTGAACGACGCCAAGGCCGGCTATGCGGATCTGGAAGTCTCCGACGCTGAAGAGAACGGCGTACCGAAATGGATGGTGCTTTCGCTGACGCTTGCCGTGAAGCCGCGGCGCAGGCACAGCGAACCGGGGCGCGACATCAGCGTGACGACGCTCTGGGACGAGGGCTGCGGCGACCTCAACCGCACAATGATGCTGGAATCGATCTCGCGGCATCTCGTCAGCCATATTCATAACTGGTCGGAAGACGGCTTCGGACCGATCCACGCGCAATGGTGGGGCAGGATCTCGGAAAGGACGCCGCTGGCGGAGGGCGCTCTGCCGCTGAGCGCGCGTGGCGACCTGATCGGCCTCGACGAATTCGGAAATGCGCTTATCAAGTCCGGCGGCGAAACCAAAGCGTACGGGGTCATGGAGGCTCTCGGCAGATTGCGCGCAGTCCGGATCGGAGGATCATGAAATTTCTGAAGACGATCCGCTTCGATCCGTCCGACGCGCGCGTATTCGAACAGGCCGCCAGCCCTGACGAATGGGCGATACCCGGCGGATTCGTTTTTTCGGGGCTTCGTGAAGAAGACCTGACAGGCAAGATCGGGCAAGCGTTCGGCAGCGGCTTCCTGTCGCTGGATTCCTTCGGCCGCTCGACCTTCGCCTCCGTAGCCGAAATCTCTCCTGACGAAACCGAAGCGCTGACAGCTGTTCTGGCGGATCACTTCGTTGCGCAGTACGGCGCGCCCTCGGTGGAAGAAGCGCTTGACGCTGCGCGCGAGGAAATCGGCTTCACGCTCGGCCTGTGCCGGGATACGCCCATCAACTCGGTTTTCGCGATGCGGCGCTTCTTCGGTGATGACGGGGAAATCCGCGAGGAGTTCCGCCTCGTGGAGCCGCCGGGCGAAAAGCGGCACACCCGGATCTGGGACATCGTCGAGGAATGATGCGGGATTTCTGGAAATCGGCCGGCTTTCATCTTCTGACCCGCAACGATCAGGGTTGGCTCAATGTAACGCCGGACTATCTGCGGGCCTATTACACGCGGCCGGAAATCCATCCGCTCGACGAGTCCTGCGACGCCGAACATGCATTGTTCGAAAAGCTCATGAGCGATCCGTTCGCCCCGGTGCAGCCCGCCGAGATCGAGGCGATTGCCGACCGCGACGCCGCGGAAAATTACGTCGTCATGCTGCGGTTCCGCGATCATCTCGCCGCGCACGGAACGCTCGAAGCCGCCTATGCTGCGCTGTTCTCCGGCGGCGGAGGCATCGCCATACCGCCGATGTTCATGGACCAGATGGTTCACGTGATACTCCGGAACATTCTGGCCGACGTCTCCGATCCGATGCAACTGCGCGCCGCCGAGCTGTTTTTCCGCGAGCAATCCGTCATGATCGGCGAGGACCAGCTCATGCTCGCCGACAGCGAGATCGTGGAGATGCGCGCAAAGGACGGCGGTCTGGGCGGCCTCGGCCAGCTTATCGCCGGGTCCGGCGCGCAGATGCGCGACGTCACGCTGGACGTACTCACCGATGACAACAAGGAGATCTACTGGGCCCGCTCGGACCGTTTCGACCTCGCGGTCGACTTCCGCTTCACCCAGCCCGCCCCCGATGCGCTCGGCCGGGTCATCGAGGCATGGGTCCGGCATTTTCTGCGTATCGAAACGCGGGTGCAGGCGATGCAGTCCATCCGTGACGAGCGCTGGTCATGGCATATCGGCTGCGACGCCGAGGCCACGCGCATCCTGAACGCGCTCTATAATGGCGAAGATGTCACCGAAGACGAGCTTTACAGGATATTGGCGCTCTACCGGCTGGAGTTTCTTGATCCGGCCGATGCTATGGACTCGCTGCGCGGAAAGCCGGTATATTTGGCGACAGCTATGAACGGCGCAAGGAAACTGATATTCAAGCCGCAGAATCTGCTGACGAATTTCCCGCTGCAACGGGACTGAGCGGACAGGAACCGGGAGGATGTTATGGCTGCGAACGCTTCGGAAAGTTTTGCTGACAGCATGTATGCGCGCCTGATCGCGCTGGCGATCGCAGTTGGCCTCGGCGCCATCCTCTATGCCAACTGGGGGGACGACTTCCGCGCAGAGTTCGCCGAGGACAGGCCCGCAATTCCGCTCATCGCGCAGCCGCCGCCGCTGACATCCGTCAACGCCGCATTGCAGAGCTGCCTCGATGAAAGGGTCGGCCACGTCGACCGCATGAAGGCCGACGGCGTCATCGGCGACGAGCAGTACGCCTCGTTCCGGCAGCGCGCCGAGCAGCTCTGTCAAGCGCAGAACCCTGGCTCATAGTCAGGTTTCGCGTCCGATCAGTCGTCGATCAGGAAATCGTCCGCCTTCAGACCGTTCTGCCGCGCCTTGATGTAATCTTCGGTCGTTCTCACCTTCGGCCTCGGACGCAGCCCGAACGGATCTTCCGCGGTGTTGGCCATGGCTTCCAGACGGCAGTCCTCGCACATCTCGATCATCCGGGCGCGGGTCTCGTCCGCGAACATGTAATGCTTGCCTGCGAGCTGTCCCTTGATGCGTTCGATCGTGGATTTCGTCGCGAACGGCTTGCCGCAGGTTACGCATTCGAAGGGCGCTTCCTCATAGAGCGTGATCGGCTGCATCGCCGAAGACAGGAAATTGAGGCGCGGTTCCAGAGAGAGCGCACTTTCAGGGCATGTCTTCACGCAGATCGAACACTGCACGCAGGCGCTCTCCGTGAAGCGCAGCTTCGGCTCGCCGGGTGTGTCCGTGATGGCTCCGGTCGGGCAGGCCGACGCGCAGGCCATGCAGAGAGTGCAGGCCGCCTGGTCTATCAGGACTCGGCCATAGGGCGAACCGGGCGGCAGTTCGATCATGTCCGGCTTTTCCGGCGCCGCTTCCCGCAGGCTTGAAAATGCGAGGCGGGCAATGTCGCGTTTGCCGCCCACAGCCGTGAAGCCTTTCGCAGCTATCGGGCGGGCGGGTCCCCCGTCCCAGAGCGCTTCCTCAACTGCGTCCGGGTCGATGTCGGCCACGATCCGCACGCGGTCCTCGCCGCCGAAGCCGAGCCGCTCCAGCAGCCCATTCACGAGTGCGGCCTCGGCTTGCAGCCCTGCAAGCTCCTCCGGCCGGCGCGGATTGGCGAGAACGTGGATCCTCTGCGCTCCGCCTGCCAGCATCGACGCCATCTCGACATGCCCG
>CAYOUE010000113.1:0-3738 GCA_964407075.1 uncultured Hyphomicrobiaceae bacterium | reverse complement strand
CCGACGGCAGTCGCCGAATGCATGACCTCGGGCAGCAGCCGCGCGGGCAAACCGCGCCCGTAGCGCGCCATTGCTGCGATCATCTCCGCGCCGAACGTCCCGTCATGCAGCAGAATTTCCGCGCTTTCGCCTCCCGCTTCGGCGTAGGCGCCCAGCATGAGCCGTGTCCTGGCGATCGTATCCTCGCGCCTCGGATAGCTGTAGGAGATCGAGCCTGTCGGGCAGACCGCGAAGCAGGAGCCGCACCCTCCGCAAATGCCGCTGTCTATGCTGACATGGTCGCCCGCTTCCATGATGGCGCCGGCCGGGCAGATATCGAGACATTTGGTGCAGCCGGTCTTGCGCGAACGGGCGTGCGCGCAGGTGTTCCGGTTGTAATCGACGTAGATCGGCTTCTCGAACGCGCCGACCATATCCGAAAGCTCGATGACGGCGCGAAGAACGCCCGCCGGATCGCCGGGATCGGCGCGCTTGTAGCCGTCGCGATGCGTATGGCCTGAAACCAGCGGCGGACGGCCTGACATGTCGAGGATCAGGCTGCATGTCGACTTCGCCCCGTCGCGCGGCATGACGAACTGCAGTTCGCTCCGCGACGAAGGCATGAGGGGGGCGTAATTGTCGACGGTTATGGAGAATGAGCCGAATGACCCGGAAACCTGCGAGATCTCGCCGCGATAGATCGGGATCTCGGCGGACATCGGCGGAATGAAATCCGTGCGGTCCGGAACGATCATCGTGACGGACAGGCGTTTGGCGAGAAGCTGCGCGGCGTCGAGCGCTTCCTGCCCGCCGCCATAGACGAGACACATGCCGTCCGACTCGATGGTTTTGAGCGGTACGGCCTCAGCGCGGAACTCCGCCGCCTTCAGCAGAGCGGCGATCTTCGGCGCGGCCTCGCCAGCCTGCTCCGACCAGCCCGCCGTTTCGCGGATATTCACGTAACGGAGCCTGTCGCCCTTGCCATGCTCCTCCGCAACCTCCTGGAAAAGCGGCGCTTCCTGCGTGCAGGCGACGACGAGATCCTGATCCGCCGCCAGCGCGGCCTCGAAAGTTTCAAGCTGGGAACGGCAAAGCTGGGTCTGGATCGGCCCGGTTTCCCGTCCGAGCGCCCTGGAAAGCTCCGCGGCCTTGAGCGGCATCGTTTTTTCGCAGTCGCAAATCAGACAGGCGCTGCCCTGCTTGTTCATTCTTATTGTCCTCTGGGGGCCGGGTAAATTATACTCATTCTAACTCTAAAATACGCGCCGGTGTGTGTACAGGACTTAGTCATCCGGTGCAATGCACCGGCCCTCCGGTATGCGCAGACAGTCTCGGGGCTTTGCCGCGACTCTGGACAGGCGAGGAACGCATTGGAAATCACAGAACAGCGCGAGCTAACGATTCCGCTCGGGATCATTGTCGAAAAGCGGAAATCGACTCATCGCTGGGGCGGCTGGATCTGGCGGCCCGTGGCCGTTCTCCTGAATCCGCCTGAGGGAGAATCATGGCGCGAGTTGATACGCGGCGAGGATTTCGTGCGCTATCACGCCGGAAACCTGCCGCTCATGCTGCACCGGAAGGAAACCGAGTCGATGAAGCAGAATCTGGCGCTCGATCAGCCCGAAATCTACGTCATTCTGGATGAAAATCCCGACCGCAACTCCGATTTTCCCCGCGTGCCGCATGTCGTGACCGCTTCGCCCTTCCACGCGCAGCTTTATTGCGATGGCGGCGACTACATCATCGAGAAGGTCGCCATGCCGGAAGAGCTGCTCGCCCTGGTTCAGGCTTTCGTCGAGCATCATCATGTCGAGGAGGAGTTCAAGAAACGGCAGCGCGACAAGGTCGATGTCGAGGAGCAGAAATTCGGCAAGACGCCGATCTTCACGCCGCGCAACCGGCAATAGACGGACAGATGGCCAAGCAGGACGACGAAAATATTCTCTCGCGCTGGTCGCGGCGCAAGCTGGCGGCAAAAGAGCAGGCGGCTTCAGAAGCTTCTGCCGACACGCCGCAGGAAACCCGGGGCCCGGATTCCGCCGCAGAAGATCCAGCGCTTGAGCAGGAATTGCAGGCCAACCGCGAAGCCGCCGAGGCGGTCGATCTGGCGACGATCAACGAAAAGACCGATATGTCGGTCTTCCTGAAGGCGGGCGTGCCGGCGGCGCTGCGCAACAAGGCCCTCGCCACGCTCTGGCGTTCGAATCCGGTCTATGCCTGTCTGGACGGGCTGAACGATTATGACGACGATTATTCAGCGCCAGGCCTCATCATGAAGACCTACAAGTCTGCCTGGCAGATCGGGCGGGGTTATCTTGACGCCGTGGCTCCGCCGGAAAAGACCGCTTCCGCCGAATCTCCTGCCGAGGCTGAGGAAGAAGCTGCGCGGACATCTCCGGATGAACCCGCCGGACCTTCGCAGACCGAAGCGGAACAACCGGAGATCGAGGCCGCGCATATGGAAGCCGCTCCGGAGGATCCTCCGCAGGCGGAGTTCGATGCGGAGCCGCTTCCCCGCGTGCCGCTGCGCCGCCGCCTTGCGCTCGACAGCGGAACCTGACCCTCAGAGCGAGGGATCGGCGAGATGGTTGCGCAGCATCTCCTGATACGCTTTCATCATGTCGTTCACGAATGTCTCATGCTCCTCGACATTCAGCACATTCTTGGCGACATGGGCGTTGTAGCGCGCCGCTGCGTACAGGAAGATCAGATGCAGGTCGGTCGCCTTGACGGTCTTGTTCTTGCGGTTCGCAAGGCTGATGAATTTATCCGCCACTGCGATGAATTCCTCGTCGGTCATGTCACAATCCGCTTTTGCCTTCGTTAGCCCCACTATAGACTCTTCATGAGGTTTAGACCCGGATATGCCAGCATGACCACACTTCTCGGATGCATCGCCGATGATTTTACCGGCGCAACCGATCTGGCGGCGCTTCTGTCGCGCAGCGGCGCGCGCGTATCCCTGCGCATCGGCGTACCCGACGAGCCGCCTTCCGCCGGCGCGACGGCCCCGTTCGAGGTGATTGCGCTGAAGATCCGCACTGTGCCTCCCGCCGAGGCGGTGGCTGAAAGCCTCAAGGCGCTGGAATGGCTGCGCGGAGCGGGTGCGGAGCGGTTTTTCTGGAAATACTGCTCGACCTTCGACAGCACGGCCGATGGCAATATCGGTCCGGTGTCGGAAGCGCTGATGGCGGAACTCGGAGCGAAGCAGACAATCTATTGCCCGGCATTCCCGGAAAACGGACGCGGCATCTTCATGGGGTATCTGTTCGTCGGCGAACAGCCGCTCTCGGAAAGTCCGATGAAGGATCATCCGCTTACGCCGATGCGCGACTCAAATCTCATGCGCCTGCTCGCGCCGCAGGTGACGGCGCCTGTTGGCCTCGCGAACCGTCATGCCGTTGCCAGGGGCGCGGACGCGCTGCGCGGGCGGCTGTCGGCGCTTGCGGCGGAAGGCGTCGCCCATGTCGTCGTCGATGCGGTCGCCAATGACGATCTGTATGTTATCGCCGAGGCCTGCCGCGACATGCCGCTCATGACCGGCGGCAGCGCCGTCGCGATGCCGCTCCCGGAACTCTATGTCCGCGACGGACTGCTATCGGCGGATCGCGAAGCGTCGGAGCTTCCCGCGCCCGGCAGGGGATCCATCGTGCTGTCGGGAAGCTGCTCCGCGATGACCCGCAAGCAGGTCGCCGCCTATCTCGGTGAAGCAGCCGGCTACCGGCTCGAT
Source organism: uncultured Hyphomicrobiaceae bacterium (assembly GCA_964407075.1). GTDB lineage: Bacteria > Pseudomonadota > Alphaproteobacteria > Rhizobiales > Rhodomicrobiaceae > JAHQVI01. The sequence goes on along the minus strand of CAYOUE010000113.1, from coordinate 29 downwards.
CCGCTGGAACTGGCTCGGGGAGGCTTGCA
>CAYOUE010000112.1:0-10811 GCA_964407075.1 uncultured Hyphomicrobiaceae bacterium | reverse complement strand
AGGATGTGGTCTGGACCTATTCGGGCGTCCGGCCGCTTTACGACGACGGCGCATCTTCCGCGACCGCCGCGACGCGCGATTATGTGTTGAAGGTCGAGGATCAGAACGGCGTGGCGCCGCTGCTGAACGTGTTCGGCGGCAAGATCACGACATACCGGCGGCTGGCGGAGGCCGCGCTGGAGAAGCTCGCCCCGTATTTTCCGCGCGCTGCCTCGCCCTGGACCGCGGGCGCGCCGTTGCCGGGTGGCGATTTTCCTCATGACGGCGTCGAGGATCTGATCGCCAAGCTGCGCGCCGCCTATCCCTTTCTCGACGCCTCATGGGCCCGGCGGCTCATCCGCGCCTACGGCACCGATGCAAGGACCCTGCTGGCCGGCGCAAGGAGCGTGCATGATCTCGGCCTGCGGTTCGGCTGGAACCTGACGGAGCGCGAGGCCGAATGGCTCGTGGCGCGCGAATGGGCGAGAACGGCTGACGACATCCTCTGGCGCCGTTCCAAGCTCGGGCTTCGCCTCACCGAGGCCGAACGCGCTATACTCGACGAATGGTGCGCCCGCGCCCGGAAAGAGCCGGACGGGCAGCCGGCGAATGTGAGCAGGACAGGCTGACAAGGCGCGCAGCGGCCTTCAAGAGCCGTCAGGGGCGCGACGACAGGGTAAGGAACGACCGGAGGACATCATGCCGACGCACATACTTGCGATAGACCAGGGCACGACATCGACGCGTAGCATCGTCTTCGACGGGGATATGCGCGTTGTCAGCATCGCCCAGAAGGAATTCGAGCAGTTTCTTCCGCGCTCCGGATGGGTCGAACACGATCCGGAGGATCTCTGGTCGACGACCGTATCGACCTGTTTCGAAGCCCTTGCGCGCGCGGGGCTGGCGCTGACCGACATCGCCGCGATCGGACTGACCAACCAGCGTGAGACCACGATCGTGTGGGACCGCAAGGACGGCCGGCCGATCCACAGGGCCATTGTCTGGCAGGACCGGCGGACCGCGCCGATCTGCGCAAGGCTGAAGGCCGAAGGCGCAGAGGCGCTGCTGACCGAACGCACCGGGCTGCTCGCCGACCCCTATTTTTCCGGAACGAAGCTCGCCTGGCTGCTTGAGAATGTCGAGGGCGCGCGCGAGAGGGCGGAGCGCGGCGAATTGCTGTTCGGAACGGTGGACAGCTATCTGATCTGGCGGCTCACGGACGGGGCGCAGCATGTCACTGATGCGACCAACGCCTCGCGCACGCTGCTTTACAACATACGCGAAGGCCGCTGGGACGACGATCTGTGCAGGCTGCTCGGCGTGCCGATGACGATACTGCCGGAGGTCAGGGATTGCTCGGCCGACTTCGGATCCGCGACCGCCGAGCCGTTCCGCAACCCGGTCCATATATTCGGCGTCGCGGGCGACCAGCAGGCGGCGACGGTCGGGCAGGCCTGCTTCGAGCCGGGAATGCTGAAATCGACCTACGGCACCGGATGTTTCGCGCTGCTCAATACAGGCGATACGCCCGTCGCATCCGCGAACCGGCTGCTGACGACAGTCGCCTACCGCCTGGACGGACGCATGACTTATGCGCTGGAAGGGTCGATCTTCATCGCGGGCGCGGTCGTGCAATGGCTGCGCGACGGGCTGAAGATCATCCGCAATGCCGCCGAGACGCAGCCGCTTGCCGAGGCGGCCGACCCGAATCAGGATGTCTATCTTGTTCCCGCGTTCACCGGGCTTGGCGCGCCTTACTGGGATGCGGAATGCCGCGGCGCGATCTACGGGCTGACCCGCGCCTCAGGTCCGGCGGAACTGGCGCGCGCGGCGCTGGAATCCGTCGGTTATCAGACCCGCGACCTGCTCGACGCCATGCGCCGCGACTGGACTTCTGCCGCCGCCGTGGACGCCGGGGAAACGGTCCTGCGCGTCGATGGCGGCATGACGGCGAGCGACTGGACGCTGCAATTCATCGCCGATCTGCTCGGCGCGCCCGTGGACCGGCCGAAAGTTCAGGAAACGACCGCGCTCGGCGTAGCCTGGCTCGCGGGCCGCAAGGCAGGCGTTTATCCGGACGAAGCAGGGTTCGCACGGATGTGGGCGCTGGACCGCCGCTTCGAGCCGCGAATGAGCCGCGAAACCGCGGACCGCAAATATGACGGCTGGCGGGAGGCTGTCAGGCGCACGCTTACGCAGTGACGCGGCAGGCGGCTTCGTCATGCCAATCCGGCGCTGGCCCTGAGGCCAGACGCTTTTTGCTGGCCGTAACAGGTCATTTTCTGCACATTTAACCAAAGAAATCCGGAACGCGGTTCGCTATCATGGAATTAGCGGCGCGGCGGGCGGTCTGTCCAAGTCCGGATGAACCGCGAATGCAATCCGAGAGGGAAACATTTTGGTTTCGTCATTTCCGAGGCGCGGGGTCTTGAAGACGCTGGCGGGCGGTTTTGCGGCGCTGATGGGGAACGTCCTGAGCGGATCGGGCAGAGCCGCGGATACGGCTTCTGCCGTCGCACGGGGACAATGGACCTATGAGGGTGTCACCGGGCCGGAGCATTGGAGCGAGCTTTCGCCCGATTACGCGGCCTGCCAGTTCGGCGTCCGCCAAAGCCCGATCGACCTTGTGGACGCGAGCAAGCTGATCGCGCCGGGAACGCTCGTCCTCGATTACCGCCCCGTCACGGCGAAGACGTTGCAGGAGCCGTCCGGGCTGCGCATCGCGCTCGATCCGGGATGTTTTCTGGAGCATTCCGGTCAGATCTACGCGCTGGAGGAATTCCGCTTTCGCCGTCCGAGCGAACATCTGCTCTCCGGCCGCGCCCTCGAAATGGAGATGCAGTTCCTGCACCGCGCGCTGGGCGGCAATATCGCGATCACAGGCGTTTTTATCCGGCAGGGCGCTGAAAACGCTGCGATTTCCGCTATACTTGCAAGCGTTTCCGCGTCCTCTCAGCCTCCTGAAAGCGGGTCGGTTTTCCCACTCGATCCCGCCCGCCTGATGCCGCCATTCGCCAACAGCGAAGACCATCGCGCCTTTTACTCGTATACAGGTTCCATGACGGAGCCGCCCTGCAGCGAGGGGATAAGATGGATCGTCTTCAAGACGCCCTGTGAAGCCTCGCCCGAGCAGATTCGCGCGCTCGCCTCGCTGTTTCCCCGCAATGCGCGTCCGGCGCAACCTCTCAACACCCGAACGCTGCTGGAATATGGGGGGCAGAGCGCTTCAGTCAGTCAATGATATCGGCGTGGCTTTCGGCCGGAAGGGACGCCATATGCCGGGAACCGCCGAACCGGCGTCTTTCGATCGCCATGCCGAAAGCGCTTTGCGGGCGCCATTTCAGCGCTATATTTTCGGGATCTGATGTCTGAACGGGGAAACCGGAGACATGGCGCCATGAGCCCTTGGCTTTGGCTGGCGGCGGTTGCAGTGGTTGTCGTGCTGGCCGCGGCGGTAGCGTTGCGCTTCGCCGGTCCCGAACGCATCTGGACCGTATTCGGCCCGGCCGATCTGGGGCCGGTCCGTTTCGAGGAACTGGAGCGCAGCAAGACGCCCAACGACGCGCTGGTCTGCCCGTCCGGCTTCTGCCCCGCGGAGTCCGACATCATGCCGCCGGTTTTCCCTGTCGATGCGGCAGTCTTGCGCAAGGCGATGCGCCGCGCCCTCCTGAGCGAGCGCCGCCTTACTCTTGTCGCGGTGGAGGACGTCCCGCCCTCCGACCGGTACGTTCAGCGAAGCGAGATGATGCGATTTCCCGATACGGTTGCCGTGCGGTATCTGGATCTCGAAGGCGGCCGAAGCACCGTTGCGATCTATTCGCGTTCGCAGATCGGCAGGAGCGATCTCGGCGTGAACCTGAAGCGGATCGAAAGATGGCTGGAAAAGCTCGCGCAGGAAGTCAGGAAAGAGAAGCCTTCCGGATGAGTTCTGCGCTATCGGCGGCGCTCGCCGTTCTGTCCGTACTGCTGGGGCTGGTTCCTGCCGGGGCGGGAGAAGTCCGCACCGGCCTTGCTTTCGCCAGCGCCGCTCTCGCCGGCGACATGCGCTACAGCATCTACCTGCCCGACGCTTATGGCCTGGAGCCGGAACGGCGCTTTCCGGTCGTCTATCTTCTGCATGGCTACGGCGCAAACGAGCGCGAGTGGATCGAGCGTGGAGAAGCGGCGGCGGCCCTCGATGCGCTGATTGCGGGCGGCGAAGTCCCGCCATTGATCGCTGTCATGCCTTACGCTGCGAAAAGCTGGTATGCGGACAGTGCCGCATATGGCGGCCCCGGCGATTACGAAACCGCTATAGTGAGCGACCTTCCGGCGCATGTCGAGGCGTCCTATCGTGCGAAAGGCGGAAGGCGAGACCGCGTCATCGCCGGTCTTTCGATGGGCGGATACGGCGCGCTCAGACTCGCATTCTTCCATCCCGGGCGGTATCTCGCCGCAGCAAGCCTAAGCGGCGCGCTATACGAGCAGGCGGGCGTTCCCGGCGAAGCTCCCGGTGTGATTTCGCAAGACGCAGCCGAACGCTGGTATCTCGGCGCCTTCGGGCGTCCTTTCGATCCGGCGGCCTATCGGCGCCTCAGTCCGTTTTCGCGGCTTGAAGCGCTCGCCGCGCTGGACGACCCGCCTGCCGTCATGATTACGGCGGGCGACGACGATTATTTCGGATTTTACGAGGGCGCCGCTGATCTCTACGCCGCGATGCGCCGCGCAGGGCTCAAGGCCGAGTTACGCATCGAGGATGGCGGACACGACTGGGAATTGTGGCGGAAGCAATTCCCGCATGTCATGCGCTTTTTCGCCAAGATCATGGCGCGCGCTGAAAATTGAGCCTGCCGGAACGCTTTGCCTTGCGTCACTCGAAACCGAGCGCCGCGGACGGGAAGCGCTGGCTTTCCTCTTCGTGCTTGCCGTTCTCCTGTCCTTTTTCGCCAGGCGTTTCAGCGAAATAACCCGGCGGCAAGTTGGTGATAAGAGAGGCGGTCCGCGCTGTCTGCACCGAGATATGCTCATACATCAGCCGGTCGGCGGCCTCTCCATCGCCGCGCTTGATCGCTTCGAGTACGTCGTCATGCTCGTTGAACGACTCTCTCAGGCGGTTGTGGCGGCGCAACTGGAAACGCCGGTATGCGGCGATCCTGTTCCGCGTGGAAATCGTCTGCTTGATGAGATGGCTGTTGCGGCTGGCGAAATAGATCCGCTCGTGAAAGCGTACATTGGCGAGGCAGTAATTCTCGTAGTCGTCGGCTTCGGCGTGGGTTCGGCATTCTTCATGCACGCCGTACATGACAGCGATGTCCTTGGGCGTCGCGTGCCGCGCAGCGAGCCGCGCGCAGACGCCTTCGTATATCGCCATCATCTCGAACATTTCGATAAGCTCGGTCACGCTCAGACCGGCGACGATCGCACCACGATGCGGACGGATCTGAACCAGCCCCTCCGCGGCAAGCAGCCTGAGGGCCTCGCGGACGGGCGTACGAGAGCTTCCGAAGCGGTCGGCAAGCCGGACTTCGTCGAGACGATCGCCGGGCTTGAAATTGAACATCAGGATCTCGTGCTCGATTTTCGCTTTAAGACTTTCGGCAAGAGAAGACGTCATATCCCGGTCCAAGCCATTGTTGTTTCAACGAGTTCGTTTCAGTCGGAGATTTGCCCCGAATCAGCCTGATCGTATTGTGACAGCGCCGCCGCACAGGCAGACGCCTCGGCGGGCAACAAGCCTATCGATAAAGCCAAGTCAGACAAGTTTACAGCCAAAAATGGGGACTCTGCAATGTTGCTGGACTTGGAAGCACCTGTTCGATTGGATAAACAATGAATTTGATCTGATTTTGCGAGGCGGCGCATGAATACGTCCTTTTTCGGAGAATTGCTGAACGCGATTTCGGAGCGCGGAAGGCAGCTTCTCGATCTGTCCGGGATCAGCTTCGCCCAGGATGAATCGGTGGAAAGTCTTGCCAAAGCGTTACTGTCCGGGCGGGGCGAGGCGTCAGGCGTTGCGATAGCGCTGCAGATACTGACCCGATACAAGACGCTCGACGATGCGGGGCGGCGCGCCTTTTTCGATTTCCTCGCCAACGAACTTTCGCCGGACCCCGCGGGGCTTGCCGAAGCGGCGCGCGCCTATCTCAACGCACCGGGGCCGGACACGCTCAAGCGGCTGAACCGCGCCATCGAGTCGCCCCGCCAGGAGTTCCTGCGCCGGCTCAATCTGGCGCCCGGCGCGACCGGCGAGATCGTGAACATGCGAAAGGATCTGCTCGGCTATCTTGATGGCGATCAGACCCTTGCGGCCGTGGACCGCGATTTCATCAGCCAGCTCAATTCCTGGTTCAACCGGGGCTTTCTCGTGCTCCAGCGCATCACCTGGTCTTCGCCGGCCAACATACTGGAAAAGATCATAAACTACGAAGCCGTGCATGAGATCCGCGGCTGGGAGGATCTGCGCAGGCGACTCGATCCCGCCGACAGGCGCTGCTTCGCCTATTTCCACCCCTCGCTGGTGGACGAGCCGTTGATCTTCGTGCAGGTCGCGCTCACGCGGCGAATTCCCGGAACGATCGGCGAAGTGCTTGAGGAGGAGCGGCGCGAAGCGACGGATATGCTCGATCCTACGACGGCCGTTTTCTATTCGATCTCCAACTGCCAGGAAGGATTGCGGGGCATAACTTTCGGTAATTTTCTCATCAAGCACGTCGTGGAAGATCTCACCCGCGAAATCCCGAGCCTGAGGACGTTCGTGACGCTCTCCCCGGTTCCCGGCTTCAGCAGCTGGCTGGAGCGGGCGCGCGCCTGCAATCTGCTGTCCTATCTCGATCCCACGGAACTGGCGATCCTGGACAATCTTGCCGACGAGGAATGGGTCCGCGACGAGGAGCTGGCCGAGGCGATGCAGCCGGTCCTTCTTTCCGCGGCGGCGCATTATTTCCTGCTCGCCAAGAATGTGAACGGCCGCCCGGTCGATCCAGTCGCGCGCTTTCATCTCGGCAACGGCGCAAGGCTGGAGCGGATCAACTGGCTCGGGAACGTCTCCCCGCGAGGGATGCGCGAGGCGCACGGCCTCATGGTGAACTATCGTTACGATCTACGCGACATCGAACGCAATCACGAGATGTTCGCCAATTCCGGCGTGGTTGCGGCGTCGAAATCGGCGCGAAGCCATTTGAGAGCGCCGTCGGAACCGAACGCGCTTGTGGTTGTCGAGCAGCCTGCGGTGTAGAGTGGCGGTAGCCGGGACACGAGGACACGAAGATGCGCTGGCGCGGACGGGATAAAAGCAAGAATGTCGAGGATCGACGCGGCAAGGGCGGCGGCCTGCGTTTTCCGTTTCCGGGCGGAGGCGACCGCGGCAGCGGTCTGCCGGGACGCGGCGTCCGGTTTCCGGCCCCGCGCGGAGGCGGCGGGATAGGCGTTATCGGCCTGCTGATAATCGTCGTGGTCATGCTGATGCTCGGCGTCGACCCGCGAGTCCTGCTCGAAGGCGGAGGCCCCGCGACGGTTGGGGAACGCCAGGTCCAGGAGGCCCCGCTCAGCGCGGAAGACCGCGAGAAAGGCGATTTCGTCGCTGTCGTGCTGCGCACCACTGAAAACTTCTGGTCGGAGACGTTCGCCGCGAGTGGACGCAGCTACGCCGAGCCGGCGCTCGTGCTGTTCCGGGGACAAACAGGCTCCGCCTGCGGCGCGGGCCTTGCGCAGATGGGGCCGTTCTACTGTCCGCTCGACCAGAAGGTGTATATCGACCTGTCCTTTTTCGACGATCTGCACAACCGCTTCGGCGCGCCGGGAGATTTCGCGCAGGCCTATGTGATCGCGCATGAAATCGGCCATCATGTCCAGACGCTGCTCGGCATTACGCAAAAGGTCATGCAGGCCAAGGCGCAGTCGGGTGCGCGGGAGGGAAACGCCATCCAGGTGCGCATGGAACTGCAGGCCGACTGTTTCGCAGGGCTGTGGGCGAATTATGCGCAAAGCGAGTTGAAAATTCTCGATCCAGGCGACATCGAGGAAGCGCTTCACGCGGCTGCGGCGATCGGCGACGATCGTATACAGAGGCGCACGCAGGGGTATGTCGTGCCCGATGCTTTCACGCATGGCTCGTCGGAGCAGCGCGTCACCTGGTTCCGCCGCGGGTTCGAGAGCGGGCGTTACGAGGCGTGCGACACCTTCGGCGGGCGGCTCTGAGCTTATCCGCCGCCGGGGCGGTCATGCTTTCGCGGCAGTGCGGGCCGCATTAGGCGATGTGCCCGATTCCGGCATGACGTCGGTGCCCATAAGCCGATCCCAGAAGCGGAAATACAACCCGTAATTCTTCGAATAGCGCTGGTGATGAAGGCTGTGATGGGTAGCCGAGATCAGATGCCGGCCGACCGGTCCGTTCACGAACCGCTCCGGCAGGATTTCCCAGCCGGAATGGTTGAGCACGGCGGTCACGGTCATCAGCAGCAGCAGTGTGGCAACGACGCCGATATGCACGGGGATCACGAAGGTCATCGCGGGCAGCAGCCAGGCGACGAGTGCCGCTTCCGCCGGGTCGAAGGCGAAGGATGCGAAGGGCGTCGGCTGGCGGGAGCGGTGATGTCCGGCATGAGTCCATGAAAACAGCTTCGGGTGATGCATCAGGCGGTGCATCCAGTAATAATGCGTGTCCTGCACGGCGAGATAGATAAAGGCGCTCAGCAGCAGATAGGGAACGCCGCCATAGAGGGTCCAGTCGTCGTAGATCGCGGTGCCGCCATGCAGCCAGCAGACCAGAGCGACGGAGGCGGGCGCGGCATAGAATGCCGAGGACAGCAGCGACAGCCGGATTTCTTGGCGGATGACGCGGCGCATCGGCCGGTCGCGGTTCAGCCGCTTGGCGCGCAGTTTCTCGCCGCCGCGCCGCCAGAGCAGCCAGTAGGCGAGGCCGGAAAAGACCAGATAGCGCGCCGCTATGATGAGCGTGAGGGCGGCCGAGGTTACGAGAATTTCAGCGATCATCGGGTGAGCCGGATGCCAGATTGTTCGTGCGGGCCGAGCATAACGCTTTTGGCCTTCGTGTCTAAGCGCACAGTCGCCGCAGCTATTTGGCAGGGACGAGCCATTCGACGGCGCCGCGTCCCCATTCGCCGATGCCGAGCCTTTCGCCAAGTGCGGGCAGGATCAGGGAGAGTTCCTCATCCAGCTTCCACGGCGTATTGACGATAATGAGGCCGGAGCCTGCAAGGCCGCCTTGTCTGAAGGGTTCGCGGATATACAGTTCCGCTTTCAAAGTGCCGGAAACGGCGAGCGTCCTGGCGGCTTCGGCCAGAAATGCTTCTTCGCCTTTCGCCTTGACCGGATACCAGAGCATGAATATCCCGGTCGAAAAGCGCTTCAAGCCTTCGGCGAGCATTTTCGCCGCTTTCTCCGCCTCGCCGGGCTGTTCGTAGGGCGGATCGATCAGGATCAGGCCGCGCCGTTCCGTTGGCGGCAGATTGGCCTTCACGCAGGACGCGGCGTCGAGCTGCGTGACCGTCACGCGCCTCTCCCGGCTGTAATTGGCCGCCAGCAGGGCGTGGTCGTCCGGGTGCAGTTCGTTGGCCACCAGCCGGTCCCCCGGCCGCATCATCCGCAAAGCGATTTCGGGTGAACCGGGATAAAGCCGTTCGCGGCTGCCCTGATTCAGATCGATCAGGATCTGCCTATAAGGCACGAGCAGCGCCTCAACCTCCGGCGCAAATGGCGCTTCCAGCTTGCCGACGCCGCCTGCCCATTCGCGCGTCTTCCCCGCTTCCACGCCGTCGAGCTGATAGAGTCCGGCGCCGGCATAAGCGTCGATCACGCGGAAGGGCTTGTCCTTCTTCGCCAGCGCGAAGAGCAGCCGCGTCAGCGCGATGTGCTTGAGAACGTCGCCGTGATTGCCGGCGTGATAGGCGTGGCGGTAATTCATGCGCCGGTGCAAGACGCTGCTGCGTCAATATCGGTGCGGGAAAAATCGCTACCCTTGTAGAGCAATGGCGCGCCGCGCGATCTCGCCAGCGCATATGCCGCGCAATCGCCGAAGTTCAGCCCTGCGGGATGGCGGCCTTTGCCGAAGCGCAGAAAGGCCTCGCGCGCGAGCCTCGCCTGATCGGCGTCGAAGGGAGCGATCTTCACGCCCGCCTCGACAAGAAAGTCGTCGAGCGGCTCGAACACGGTCTCCGCGGCGCCGCGCCTGCTCATGACCATGGACGCTTCGAGAAGGCTGAGCGCCGAGAAAATTCGCTCTTCCGCTTCGACGATCGCCTTGAGAAAACTCTCCGCTTCAGTCTCAAGCCGGAAGATCGCGATCAGTGCCGATGTGTCGATGACGATCACAGGGCCCCGCGCTATTTCGGCAGACCGTCATCGCCGTAAAGATCGGCGTCGGTCAGCCAGCCGCCGGACTGTCCGGCCGCGCGTTCTGCGATAGCGCGCAGCCGGGCCATCTGGGCCTGCTTGTCGCGCGGCGTTGTTGTCAGGCTCACGCCCTGATGAATGAAGTCCACCCCCGCCTCCTTTAATGCCTTGACCACGTTAGCGACGGTCTCCCGCGCGACCAGCCGCTCGCCGTCCGCCGCCTCCAGCCGCCGGATGGTCGTCACGGAGACGCCGGCACGGCGCGCGAGTTCGTCCTGCTCGATGCGGAGCAGCGCGCGGGCGGCCCTGATCTGTTCTGCCTTAATCATGAGTAATAGCTATCATTGATGAGAGCTATCGGTCAATTCGTATTTCTACGTTTTCGGCAGGCTGAGCCGGATATGCAACTCCTGCAGCTGCTTCGCCGAGACTTCGCTTGGCGCGCCCATCAAGAGGTCTTCGGCGCGCTGGTTCATCGGGAACATGGTCACGTCGCGCAGATT
>CAYOUE010000111.1:0-10827 GCA_964407075.1 uncultured Hyphomicrobiaceae bacterium | reverse complement strand
AGCAGTTGGCGCATTCGATGTTGCAGAGCGTGCCGGTGTTGATCCAGAGCGTTTCGAGCCGTTTCAGGCTGACGCTCGCCCGGGGTTCGCCCTTGGCGGTAATGTCGGGATTGGAGAATTTTTTTGCAGGCGTCGCGCAGGCGCCGCCATGCGCAACCGCATCCTTCACATTCATGTAGCTGACCTTCTCTCGTTCAAGGAGATGATCGCACAGCTAGCAGTTCACGCTCAAATTTCATTTCCGTGTTTGCGCGGCATCCGGCCAACACGGAGCGTTGCCGATAAGACAACCTCAGGAAATTTCGCATACAATCTGCTTTCGCGATGCTTGCAGCAGAGGGCCAATCACCCTAAGCAGGGCCGGGGGCGATTTCAGCGATTCATAAATCTTGTCGTCATACCCTATCGCTCGGATCGGCACGCATTCAGAGGGCAATCTCGATGTATGGAATACTTGTCGCTTGCATCGCAGGCATGGCGATGTTTCTGGGACTTTTCGCGTTCAGCGTCGAAAACGACGCGGCCAAACGCCAGGACAAGCTCGTGATAGAGCAGGTGTCCGTCTCGAACGAGGGACCCGCCCAGAATTAGGGCGGGATCCGGGAAGGCGCGATCGGCCAAGCCGCCCGCGCAGCCCGCTCTTTCCGTCACGTCACGAACACAGCCTTTGCAGCCATGGCGCGCATCGAAGCGATCGCTTCGGGCAGATCCGGCCAGTAAGGCGGCGCAAGTTCATGGATGAAGACCGTTCCGGCCGGGAAGCGGCAGCGTCGAAAAACCCCGTCCCACGGAATCGAACCCTTCCCCGCAGGCAGATGCAGATCGCCCAGCCCGTAGGCCAGCCGCTCCGCGCGATGACTCATATGGATCTCCGCAAGCACGCCGTATGAGTCGTGGATGTGCACATGACGCGCATGGCGCGCGAGCGCGGCGACTTCATCGAGGAAATCGGCGTCGATCCGTTTCGACTGCAGATAGGCGTGCGAGACATCGAGGCACGCGGCAATAGCGGGATGGCCGATCGCCTCGATCTCCCTTGCCAGACGCGATGGTTGCAAGGTGATCTCCGATCCGCCTCCGAACAGGTTCTCGACCGCGATGACCATCCCGCCTTGGGCGGCGATGTCGCCCATTTGCGCAAGAATGTCCCGCTGCCGGGCGTAGCGGGGCGCCGTATCGGCTGCAGCGTGAGGATGGCCGCCGCAATGGGCGACGAAATGTCGTGCGCCGAGTTCCGCTGCGGCTTCCAGCATGGCCTTGAGCACATCCTTGTGCATCGGCAGCAGGTCGGGTTGATCCATGAGGTTGAGGCGCAAGGGACCGTGCGCCGTGTAGAAGAGCGCCCGCCCGGAGGCAATCTCCTTGACCCGCTTCAGCCTTTCCGGCATCACGCGGCCGGCGGCAATGAGATCAATGGCGTAAAGCGGCAACTCGACGCAATCGACTTTCAGGGCCTCCGCTTCATCCAGCGCAGGCCCGAGCCTGACAAGGCCGTAATCCTCATGGTTCGGAATCGAATAGCCGATGCTGTAGCTGTCAGCCGTCATTGCGTCACCATGCGCCGCGCTCCGACCGGCTTGTACAACAAGCTCTAGAACCCGCGGACGAGCACGCCGAGCAGGAGCACGATATAGGCCACGATGGCGACCCAGAACATGCTGATCGGGATGTAGTTCGTCACCATGCTGGCGAATTGGCCGACCACGGATACGGCGGCTAGCAGCATGGAAATGAAGAGCGTCATCTTGGTCGGCGGCGTCATGCGCATCGGTTCGTCCCCGTTCGTGTGCGTTGGCGGCAGATAGCTTGCCGGGCCGCGCTTCCTACTGCTGGCGCAAACGGCCCATTCTCAGTCAGTGCGGGATATTATCCCTAGTGAAGACTGAACGAAAGCGCAGGTTTGAACCGGCGGGGAAAATCGCTCGCCGGCCTGCTATCCGCATGGGCGGCGATCCGCGTTCCTGCCGAGATTTTTCTTGATGCAATTGAACCATATCCGCGGCGGCCGCGACAGAGTGTTCGCATGAACATTCTGGAGAACACCATGTCTTACAAACTCAAACTGACTTCCGCAATCGGACGCACCCTTGGCTATTCATTCATCCCCGTCCTAATGGCCGCGGCCATGGCCGGCTCAGCGGCGCCGGCCTACGCCAAGACCTGCAAGCCCAACGTGATAAGCGCCACGGCCGGCACCTCCGTCACCAATCTCGGGGCGAGGGCGAAAGCACGGATCGGATGGAATGCGGTGGTCGCGTCCAAATACGGCGTCGCCTGGGCAAGCTGGGCCCTGTCATCCGGCAAGACCTACACGTGCAAGAAGAAAGGAATCAACTGGCAGTGCACGTCGCACTCGAAACCCTGTCGTCTCTGACCCATCCCTCCGATTTCATCCGACTTCTTTCCCGCACCTGTTGTCCCGGAACCGCCTTGTTCGGGACATTTCCGGACGCTGCGCCGCCTCACCCCCTGGCGGCGCGGCTTGACGCCAGATCCCTGCCGGCAGCGTTCGGGACATGGCGGCAGGGATGCAAGGCGGCGCAAGGATTCACGGCCTATCTGGCTTCGGCCCGCTGATCGTCCTGCGCCGCCTCCCACCATGTATCGACGAGATAGCCGTTCAGCGACGTCACCTCCGGGTGCCGCAGACGGCTCCAGTACGCCACCCACTGCTCGGGCAGATGGAAAAGCGGAACGACATAGGTTCCGCTCAGCAGCACCCTGTCGAGCGCGCGGACGGCCGAGACGAAATCCTCCCGCTCCGTGGCTTCCAGAAGCGCAGCGATCATCGCATCGACCGCCTCGCTCTTCACACCTGCGAAATTGAAACTGCCCTCCTGATCGGCGACGGTGGACGACCAGCGGAAGATCTGTTCGTTGCCGGGCGAGAGCGAAACCGGCCAGCCATACTGGATCATGTCGAAATCGAAGCCGGTCAGCCGCGCCTGATATTGCGCGGAATCGACCTGGCGGATCGAGGCTTCTATGCCGGCAAGGCGCAGCGAACGCTGGAAGTTGAGAAAAAGCCGCTCCTGTTCGCGGGAAAGGGCAAGCATCTCGAAGCGAAACGGGTTAGCGCTCCGGATGTGGATCAGCTTGCCGTCCTTCAGTTCAAATCCGGCTTCGCCCAGCAGCTCGAGCGCCTTGCGACGGTTGGCGCGGTCCCGCCCGCTGCCGTCAGTCTCAGGCTGCTTCAGCGTTCCGGCCATCGCCGCCTCGCTCACCTCGTCCATGAACGGCGCAAGCAGGGCCATTTCGCGGTCATCGGCGGGCCTGCCGAAAGACGACAGCTCCGAACCGTGAAAATAGCTCTGCGTGCGGGCGTAGAGGCCGTGGTGGAGGTTGGCGTTGATCCATTCGAAATCGAAAAGCAGAGTCAGCGCTTCGCGCACCCTCCGATCGCCGAAATGCGCCCGGCGCGTGTTGAAGACGAGACCGGTCATTCCCGAGGGCAGTCCGGTCTCGAAACTCTTCTTCACGACGCGCCCGTCGCGGATGGCGGGGAAGTCGTAGTCGCGCGCCCAGCGTCCCGGATCGGACTCCCCGTTGATGTCGAACAGTCCCTTCTTGAAGGCTTCGAAGCGGCCGTTCTCGTCGCGGTAATAATCGTGGCGGATCTCGTCGAAATTATAGCTGCCGCGATTGACCGCCAGCTCGGAGCCCCAGTAATCCGGGTTCCGCGTAAACGTGACGCTCGCGCCCGGATCGACGGCGCTGACGATATAGGGGCCGCTGCCCACGGGCGGCGCAAGCGAGGTCTGCTCGAAACTTTCCGGGTCGATCAGATGCTTCGGCAGCACCGGCATCAGCCCCATGATGAGCGGCATCTCGCGGTCGGCACCTTCGAAGGTAATCTTCACGGCGCGCTCGCCAAGCTTTTCGGCTTTGGCGACTTTCGCGTAATAGCTGCGGTGGTTGGGCCGTCCCCTCTCGCGCAGCAACTCCATCGAAAAGATCACGTCGTCCGCCGTGACGGGCTGTCCATCCGAAAAGCGCGCCTCGGGCCGCAGCGTGAACGTAACCCACGAACGGTCTTCCGGCGTTTCCACGGTCTCCGCGAGCAGTCCGTAAAGCGAGAAGGCCTCATCATAGGAACGCGTCAGAAGGCTTTCATAGACGTAGCCCCTTACGGCCCAGACCGGATTACCCTTGACGATCAGCGGGTTCAGGCTGTCGAAACTGCCCTGGAGTCCTCTCGTGAGGCGGCCGCCCTTCGGCGCGCCGGGGTTGACATATTCGAAATGCGCAAACCCTGACGGATATTTCACTTGGCCGTGCATCGAGATCCCGTGCGCCGGTTCGGCGCGGGCGGCGCCGGCGGTTGCGATCGCGGCGAAACATGCAAGAGCGGGCAGAAGAATGCGGAAGGGAGCGCTCGTCATCTGTGCTGATCCTTTCGGGCCGCGGCGCCAGAACGTCTTCGGACCCCGGCATATCATATTTTCGGGGCGGAAAAACTCTCATACTGATGCCTGTTTGCAATCGATTTCAACGCCGGTCGTGATAAGAAACCCTGTACGAACCGGGAGGCGCGCCCGGCATCATCCGGCGCTCCGGTTGTGGGCGAATTTCGCGATGATCGGGCGGATGTCATGGGAATGCCGCATTTGGGTGTTTGGACGCCTGACGATAAACCTCAGGCAGAAGTGACGCGCTGGCTCGGCATGGTCCGGCGGCGGCGTTCATGAAGAGGCATCGGGGACCGTCCGCCGTTTGTGTCCGCCTCAACCGGAGCATGGCTCAACGTCCGCGTGGAAACTGAAAGGTCAAGGACATGGTTGCAATGAAAATTTCAGGTATGACCGGCGCAGGCGCTCGCGCCGGCCTTGCGGCCTTCGCGCTCGCGATGGGCGCGGCTTTTGCCGCAGCGCCCGCCGCCGCTCAGGATGACAGCGCGTGGGTCAAGCTCTGCGAGCAGGCGCCCGACATCACCAATCCCGAACAGAAACTCAGTGTCTGCCTCACCCATCACGAGCATATCGACGGACGCTCGGGTCAGGTTGTCGTTTCCGCCGCAATCCGCCAGGTCGAAGGACAGGACAAGAAGGCCCTCATGGTCATGGTTCCGCTCGGCATGGCCATTCCGCCCGGCCTGCAGATGAAGGTCGATGAAAATAACCCCATTCCGCTGAAATACACCCTGTGCCACATTGCGGGATGTACGGCCGAAACCGAAGCCACCGATGAAATCGTTCAGCAGATGCAGAGCGGCCAGAAGCTCGTCGTCGCCGCCATCAACCTCGCGGGCCAGGCCGTCGCCTTTCCCGACGTGCCGTTAGCCGGCTTCACCAAAACGATGGATGGCGATCCCGTGGACAACGCAAAATACAAGGAAGCGCGCCAGCGGCTCATGATGTCCATCCGTGAGCGCCAGATCCTTGCCGCCAAGAAGGCCCGCGACGAAGCGATCCTGAAGCAGCAGCAGGAGCAGGGAACCGGCCAGCAGTAAATCCTGCGACGCCAAGCATGTCCTGAAGCAGACTATCGTGAGCGGACCGGCCGTCGTCAGGCGGCCGGTTATTCATTCCTGGCTGGAGATTAGACATGCCGGAGAAGGAACTCGTTTTCTACTACGCCCCGCAGAGCCGGGCCGGCACCGTGGACTGGATGCTGGAGGAACTGGGCGCGCCATACCGCACCGAAGTGCTGAACCTGAAAAAGGGGGAGCACAAGACGCCCGCCTATCTCGCGATGAACCCGATGGGCAAGGTCCCTGCGATCAAGCATGGGGACACGGTCGTTACCGAAGCTGCGGCGATCTGCTGCTATCTCGCGGACGAATTTCCTGAAGCCGGGCTGGCTCCCGCGATCGGCGACCCCGCCCGCGGCGCCTATCTGCGCTGGATGTTTTACTCCCCGAGCTGCATCGAGCCCGCAATAACAGCAAAAGCCTTCAAATTTCCGCCCGTACCGGCGAGCACGGTGGGCTATGGCAATTTCGATACGGTGGTCGAGGTCGTGGCGAATGCGGTCTCGCAGAACGAATATCTGCTCGGCGACCGCTTCAGCGCCGCCGACGTCGTCGTCGGCTCGGCGGTTCGCTATGCGATGATGTTCGGCGTCTTTCCCGAACGCCAGGAATTCGTCAGCTATGCTGGCCGTCTGGCGGCGCGGCCGGCGCTGCAGCGCTCGGAAGCGCGCAATCGGGAACTGGCGGCTGCGCAGGAAGGCTGACGCGCGGCGAGAAACCGCTCGTAGTGTGCTGAACCGTCACCCGGAACAAGGCGCGGCGCTCCATGTGTTTGTTCAAGCGTCGGATCTATCCGATCACGGCTCAAGGCCGGGACAGGTAACCGCTACGCAGTCCCGCCTTCGTGTTCAGTCCCGCGAGGCCATGCTTTCCCGTCCGATGCTCTAATCTTCGCCATCGACGCGAAGAGGCTCCAGAATCGTTCGCAGCTTCTCCGGCAAGTGCGTCGGGCGCATGGTGCCGCGATCCACATAGACATGGACGTAATAGGCTTCGGCGGAGGCTTCCTCGTCGTCGCCCGAGAACAAGGCGGCCTCATAGCGCACCGAGCTGTTGCCGATGCGGGCGACGCGAAAGCCGACCGTGACAGGATCGGGAAACGCCATCGGCTTGAGGAACCGGCATCCGTTCTCCACCGCCAGCCCGATCACATCGCCCTGACCGGTGTCGAGGAAACCGTTCTCGATCAGGTAGCGGTTCACGGCCGTATCGACATAGGAATAATAAACGACGTTGTTGATATGGCCGTAGACGTCGTTGTCCTCCCAGCGTGTCGTGATCGCGTGGAAATGGCGGTACTCGCCGCGGCGCGCGGGCGGTTTGCGCTTGAAGCTATCCGTCATCGGTTCCTCGATTTCCAACCCTGAGACGCCGGCCGGCCGCGACCACCGCGACGACCGCCAGCGCAAAGCCCGCATGACGCCAGCCGACCGTCTCCCCGAGCAGCAGAGCTGAGGCCGGCAGCGTCACGAATGGCTGCAGCAACTGAAGCTGCCCGGTTCTCGCCACGCCCGCAAGCGCCATGCCGCGGTTCCAGAAAAAGAAGCCGACATACTGGCTCATCAGCGCGACATAGACGAGGCCGATCCAGGCCGTCAGCGGCGGCGGCGATTCCGGTAATTCGGTCAAGACCAGCGTCAGCGGGAGTGCGGCGGGCAGGCTGAACACAAGCGCCCATGAAATCGTCTGCCAGCCGCCGAGATCGCGGGAGAGCATCCCGCTATAAGCATAGCCGATCCCTGCGGACGCGACCGCGCCGATCAGGAGAAAGTCAGCCGCCGAGGGCGCATATCCCCCCGCCTCGATCATCGCGTAGGCGGCGACGAGCGCGGAGCCCGCAACGCCGGCCAGCCAGAAGCCGGCAGAAGGTCTTTCGCCTGCGATGACCACAGCCGCCATTGCCGAGGCGAGAGGCAGCATTGCGAGGATCACGCCTCCATGCGCGGCCGGTGCGGACTGCATGGCGGCGGTTACGCAGATCGGGAAGCCGAAGATGATCCCCGCCGCGGTCAGGCAGAGGTTCCGCCAGTATCTGCGCGGCGGAAACGGAACCCGGTTCAGCCAGAGCACGGCTCCCGCAAGCATCGCCGCCGGAACCGCCCGCCCGATCCCGACCGTAAAGGCGTCAAAACCTTCGAGCGCGAAGTGCGTCATCGGCAGCGTGAGGCCGAATATGAACACGCCGGTCAGGCCCGCAAGCAGTCCCAGCGGGACAAATGGCCGCGTTTGCGCGTCTGCCGGCCGAGTTTCTTCTAGCTTGCGCTGCATGGCCAATCGGTAAATCATGCTTGCGTTCGAAAAGGACTCAGCGATCTAAAAGGACTCCGGCGTCTTTGCCAGAACTTTCTTGAACCTTGCCTTAGGCTTAGAGCATGTCGATATGGGGCAAATTGGCCGGCGCGGCGGCCGGCCTTGCGCTTGGCGGTCCGCTGGGCGCGCTGCTTGGTGGACTGGCCGGGCATCTTGTCGTGGACCGCGAAAGCGAGCCGAGCGAGGTCGACAAGCAGCTCGCCTTCACCATCGGCGTCATCGCGCTCGGGGCGAAAATGGCCAAGGCCGACGGCCATGTGTCCAAGAACGAGGTGCGCGCCTTCAAGGAAGTCTTCCGCGTCCCGGACTCCGAACGTGAGAATGTCGCGCGCATATTCAACCTCGCCAAGCAGGATACGGCCGGCTTCGAATCCTACGCAAAACAGCTTGCGCGCCTTTTCGGCGACGATCCGGAGATGCTTCGGAACATACTCGAAGGACTGATTCACATCGCGCAGGCAGATCAGGTCGTCCACCCCAGCGAGCGAGAATATCTGCGCACTGTTGCCGCGCATTTCGGCATTGGCGAGAGCGAGTTCGCTCATCTCATGGCGCGCCACTGCGCGGCTGAGCGCAAAAGCCCCTATCAGGTGCTCGGCGTTTCGCCCGACATTCCGAATGAAGAGCTGCGCAGCCGTTACCGCAGGCTGGTCGTTGAAAACCATCCCGACAAGCTGATGTCGCGCGGGCTTCCCCAGGAGATGATCGACATCGCCAACAAGAAAATCGCAGCCATCAATCAGGCTTATGACGAAATCCGGAAGGAACGGCGGCTGCATTGACCGTCCGTATCAGGACATTCAGGATGTGGGTGGATGACGACAGACACCACGCTTGAAGCGGACTGGCGGCCTGCAGCGAACATGGAGCCGCGCAAGGAAGGCAAACGGCCTTCGATGCTTCTCATGCATTACACCGGCATGGCGAGCGCCGAAGCGGCAGTGAACTGGCTATGCGCGCCCCAGTCTCGCGTTTCCTGTCATTATCTCGTCGACGAGGCGGGACGGATCACCCAGATGGTCCCCGAGGCGATGCGCGCCTGGCACGCGGGCGAAGGCTTCTGGGCGGGCGAGACCGACATCAATTCCGCCTCAATCGGCGTGGAGATCCACAATCCGGGGCACGAGGCGGGCTATCCCGACTTTCCCGAGGCGCAGATGCGCGCCGTCGAGGCTCTGGCGCTCGACATTCTTTCGCGCCATCCGATACCTGCGCGCAACGTGCTGGCGCATTCCGACACCGCACCGCGCCGCAAGGCCGATCCGGGCGAGAAATTCGACTGGGCGCGGCTCGCGCGCGCCGGCGTAGGACACTGGGTGGAGCCTGCGCCCGTGGGAGGCGATCCGGGCCTTGGCGCAGGCGATGGCGGCACGGCCGTCTCGGACCTGCAGGCCGCACTCGCGGCCTATGGCTACGGATGTCCCCGCAGCGGCGTCTATTGCGATACGACGGAAGCCGTTGTCAGGGCGTTTCAAAGGCATTTCCGCCCGGCGCTGGTGAACGGCCGGGCGGATCGTTCGACGGTGCTGACGCTCGAACGTCTGATTGCCTTTCGGTGAGGCAGGCGCGCCGCAGTTCAGCGCGCGCCCTTCTCCCGCTCACGCACCACGATTGTGGCGACGATGGCGAACAGAACGTGTCCGGCGAGAGCGACCCAGGTGATGCCGGTGAAATTCAGAAAGGCGGGATTGCCGGCCACGAGATGCGCCATGAAGTAGAGCGCGAAAACCCAAAGGCCGACACCGTACAGAATGGCGGAAATCAACCAGGGCAAGCCGGGCAAGACGCTGCCGACGATCGGGCGCCAGATGAACATCCAGCCGACCGGATAGGCGATGACGCCGGCGATGTAATGCAGCAGGTGGCCCCCCGGCCCGTAGGGCTGGCCGAAGATCACGCCCCAGGTCTGGGTTGCCAGCGGTACGGGCGCAAGGCTCGCGAAGCCGAGCATAGGCGAGATCGCCTGGCCGAACAGGTCGAAGGCAATCGTGGCGACGCAGCCTGCAAGGATCATGGTGACGAAGGTGCGAAGCGAAAGCGCGGGCGCGCCTGACGCTGAAGATATGGATGCGGATGCTGTGGTCATGTGGGGTCTCCGGTTGAGGTCCGGCCGCGCAGCGCGTTGGCGTAAGCGGCGGCAAATCACAAGAGACAAATTGAAGCAGATCCGGCGGGAAGGCCAATCAAAGGCAGGTCACGTTTTGAAGCGCGGGCCCGCCGGCTTTCTCACGCCGCTGTGACCGGCCTAACCGCAAGGGCGGGATCAGAAAGCGCTGAGCGCGGCCGCCGCTCCGGTCATCACGAGGCCGAGCGTCGCGAGGTTCCAGCTGAATGTGCGCAGCCACGGCACGCCCGCAGCGTAAAGCGGCAGATAGGCCGTGCGTCCCGCCAGATAGAGGCCGCTGCCCCATTGGCTTGGCCCGCCCGATGCGTCCGCCGCGTAGACCAGAAAAATGCAGGCCGCGAATAGGGGGAAGGTTTCGAGAAAGTTCGCCTGGGCGCGGTAGAGACGCGCAGCGATACCCGCAGGCTTCAGTTCTTCGTCGCGCGGTCCGACAGTATAGGCGTTGCCGACCTGCGCCTTGAAGGCGAATGAAGCCGCGCTGAGGTGGACAAGCCCAAGCAGCGATGCGGCCAGAAGCATCCAGAACTCGAAAATCATCGCATACCTCCGGATTGGAGCCGCATATGACCCAGCCCGGCGGCTCAATGCATCCGGCGGCGTCTGCTCCCCCGCATCGGTTGCGCGTCTGCCGCCTGCTCGTCGAAAAGCTCGGCCAGCTTCTCGGTCATCGCCCCGCCCAGTTCCTCGGCGTCCGTAATCGTCAAAGCGCGGTTGTAATAGCGTGTCACGTCGTGGCCGATGCCGATCGCGATCAACTCGACCGGCGAGCGTGTCTCGATCTCATGGATCACCTGGCGCAGATGCTTCTCCAGATAGGAGCCGGAATTGACCGACAGCGTGGAATCGTCGACCGGCGCGCCGTCCGAGATCATCATCAGGATGCGCCGCTGCTCGGGCCGCGCCATCAGGCGGTTATGCGCCC
>CAYOUE010000110.1:0-10861 GCA_964407075.1 uncultured Hyphomicrobiaceae bacterium | reverse complement strand
AACCAGTGACCCCTACGATGTCAACGTAGTGCTCTACCGCTGAGCTACGCGTCCGCTGGCGGCTTCAACCGCAAGCCGAAATGACATAACATGCGCCTGACGCCGCAAGCAAGCGGCATGAGGCGCAAAATGCCTCTGCCCGATCGAGGCTCCTTCACGCCTCCGGCTCGCCGCGTTCATGTGCGATGCCGGCGCCGTCGAGACGCATTTCAAGACCTGCCGCCGCCTCGGAAAGCCGCACCGTGCTGGCGGAGCGAAGGACCAGATAGACCCCGAGCCTGCCATCGCGCATATAGGGATAGCTGCCCATCTTCACATCCGGAAATTCCGCCTGAGCGTCCGACAGGATGGGCGCGACGACGCCCTCGGGCGAGGAAACGTGAATGCTGACGGACAGCATTTTCGCGCCGGTGCGAAGTTTCGGCGTGACGCCATGCAGCATCGCCTCCATGATCTTCGGCACGCCCGCCATCACGATCACATTGCCGATGAAAAAGCCGGGCGCCTGCGAAACCGGATTGTCCACCAGTTCGGCGCCATCCGGAATCCGGGTCATCCGGAGACGGGCCGGCGTCAATTCGTCCTCGGCGTAGCGCTTTCTCATGACCGCCACGGCGCGGGGGTCGATGTCTATGCCGACGCCGAAAGCCTTGGCCACGGCGTCGGCTGTGATGTCGTCATGTGTCGGGCCGATGCCGCCAGTCGTGAAGACGTAATCGTAGCGCGCGCGCAGAGCGTCAAGGGCGGCAACGATCTCGTCCTCCTCATCCGGCACGATTCTGACTTCGCGAAGATCAATCCCGATCCCGGTGAGATGATCCGCGATCGTGCCGATATTCCTGTCCTTGGTCCGGCCCGAGAGAATTTCGTCTCCGATCACCAGAACCGCCGCGCTGACAGCTTCCGGTGCCGAAGCGCCGGATCCGCTAGTCTTTTCACTCAAGTTGCCCGCCATCCCAATCGTTCCTTCGCCGGCGCTCCGGCTGATTGCCGCTCAAAATCACATGCAAGCGCAGCGATGCCGCTTGCCGGGAAAAAGTGCTGTCCTTATAAAGGCGTTTAATGAAAAATGCGCCAGAGGCACAAACCGTCAATTTCCCACATAAGCATCTGCTTGGCATCAAGGGATTGAAGCCTGCGGAAATAACGGGGCTTTTGGACCTCGCGGACGCCGAGGCCGATTATAATCGCACAAGCATCCAGAAGCGCGATGTGCTGCGCGGCCGCACCCAGATCAATCTTTTCTTCGAAGCCTCGACCCGGACGCAAAGCTCTTTCGAACTCGCCGGGAAGCGTCTCAGCGCCGACGTCATGAACATGGCGATCCGCGCCTCCTCCATCGAAAAGGGCGAAACGCTGCTCGATACGGCGATGACCCTGAACGCCATGCGTCCGGACATCATCGTGGTGCGGCATCATGCGGCCGGCGCGGTTGAGCTCCTGTCGCAGAAGGTGGACTGCGCCGTCATCAATGCGGGCGACGGCGAGCACGAACATCCGACCCAGGCGCTTCTCGACGCGCTGACCATCCGCCGCCACAAGGGGCGCATCGATGGGCTGACCGTGGCGATCTGCGGAGACATCCTGCACAGCCGCGTCGCGCGCTCGAACATTCTGTTGCTCAACGCGCTCGGCGCGCATGTCCGCGTCGCCGCGCCTTCCACCATGCTGCCGCCCGCGCCGGCCCGCATGGGCGTAGAAGTCCACACCAGGCTGACCGAGGCCATAGACGGCGCAGACGTGGTCATGATGCTCCGGATCCAGAAGGAGCGCATGGCGAAATCCAGCGCGCCCTCGACGCGCGAGTTCTTCCATTTCTTCGGCCTCGACATGCAGAAGCTGAGATATGCAAAGCCCGACGCGCTCATCATGCATCCCGGTCCGATCAACCGCGGCGTCGAAATATCGTCTTCGGTCGCCGACAGTCCGCGCAGCCTGATACGCGAGCAGGTTGAAATGGGCGTGGCCGTTCGTATGGCGGTGCTGCAGGTGCTCGCGCAGAACCTGCCGGATTAGGGAAACGACGCATGATCGCCACCACCGTCTTCGCCAGCTCTCCCGGCCCCAGGCGCCTTGTCAACGCACGGCTGTTCTGCCCGAAGACAGGGCGCGACGAAACCGGCGGACTTCTGATCGAGGACGGGGTTATCGCCGATATCGGCCCGCATGTCCGTCTCGGCGAGGCGGCTGCCGGCGTGGAGACTGTCGATTGCGCCGGCCATCTGCTGATCCCGGGCCTGATCGACATGCAGGTCGTGACCGGCGAGCCGGGCGAGGAGCACCGCGAAACGCTTGCGACTGCGAGCCGCGCGGCGGCGGCCGGCGGCGTGACGACGATCATCTGTATGCCGAACACCAAGCCCGCGATAGACGACGTCTCGCTGGTCGACTTCATCGAACGCCGCGCCCGCGACACCGCCATCGTCAACGTGCACCCGATGGCGGCTATGACGAAGGGGCTTGCGGGCGAGGAAATGACCGAGATCGGTCTGCTGCGGGAGGCGGGCGCGCTGGCCTTCACCGACGGCACGCGCACCGTGGCGAACGCCCGGCTCATGCGCAACATTCTTTGCTACGCCAAGGATTTCGACGCGCTGATCGTGCATT
The DNA here is from genome assembly GCA_964407075.1 of uncultured Hyphomicrobiaceae bacterium. Classification (GTDB taxonomy): domain Bacteria; phylum Pseudomonadota; class Alphaproteobacteria; order Rhizobiales; family Rhodomicrobiaceae; genus JAHQVI01. The sequence goes on along the minus strand of CAYOUE010000110.1, from coordinate 8,254 downwards.
TCGCCGAAGATCCGGACCTGGCGGCGGCAGGCGTGATGAACGAGGGCGAGGTGTCCTCCAGCCTCGGACTGCCGGGCGCGTGCGCGGAAGCCGAAACCATCGTCATCGAACGCGATCTGCGTCTCGCCGCGCTGACCGGCGGCCGCTATCACGCCGCCAATATTTCCTGCAGTGCGTCGCTTGAAAGCATTCTCGCAGCGCGCGCGCGGCGGCTGTCCGTCACCTGCGGCGTGACGATCAACCATCTCACGCTGAACGAGCACGATGTCGGCCCCTACCGCACCTATTTCAAGATCAGGCCGCCCCTGCGCCCCGAGAGCGACCGCCAGGCGATGGTCGAGGGGGTGCGCGACGGGCATATCGACGTCATTGTGTCCGCTCACGATCCCCAGGATGTCGACGACAAGCGCCGCCCCTTCGCGGAAGCAGCCGACGGCGCGCTCGGCGTCGAAACGCTGCTGCCCGCAGCGCTGCAGCTCTATCATAACGGCGCGATAGGACTTGGGCCGCTGCTTGCGGCAATGACATGCCGTCCGGCCGAACTTCTGGGTCTGCCAGGCGGGCGGCTCGAGAGCGGCGCACCGGCAGATCTGGCGCTCGTCGATCTCGAAACGCCCTGGCGGGTCGATGCGGCGAGCCTTGCCTCGAAATCGAAAAATTCGCCCTTCGACGAGACCGTCCTGCAGGGGCGCGCGATCAAATGCTTTGTCGGCGGCCATATGGTCCATGACCTCGCAGACGCACGGATGGCGGGCAGGCCGCAGGAGGGCGCGAAGGCATGATCCCGGATTTGAGCGCAGTGGACGGAACCGCGCTTGCTGCCGCGCTTGTGGGCGGCTATCTGCTCGGCTCGATCCCGTTCGGACTGATCGTCACCCGCCTTGCCGGGCTTGGCGACATCCGCAGTATCGGATCCGGAAATATCGGGGCGACCAATGTCCTGCGCACGGGCCGGAAGGGCCTCGCCGCCCTCACCCTTTTCGGAGATTTCGCCAAGGGCTTCGCCGCCGTTCTGACCGCTGCCCCCTGGGGACCGGAGTTGAGCCTCGCTGCGGGGCTGGGCGCGTTCCTCGGCCATCTGTTCCCGGTCTGGCTGCGGTTCAGGGGCGGCAAGGGGGTCGCCACCTATCTCGGCGTTCTGGCCGGCGTGTCCCTGCCTGCAGCAGCGGCTTTCGCCGCGGTCTGGCTCGGTGTCGCCTATCTGAGCCGCTATTCCTCGCTGTCGGCGCTGACCGCCGCATTCGCAACGCCGATGATGCTTGGCGTTCTGAACGGCGGACCCGCCATAGGGCTTTTCACGGTGCTGACAAGCCTGATCTTTCTCCGGCACCATGAGAACATCTCGCGGTTGCTTCAGGGGAAGGAAAGCAAGATTGGCGGAACGTCAGACGGATCTGTTCGGGGCGGTGGCCGATGACGGCGCTGCAGCGGGCCTGAGCTATAATGAAAAGATCGCATGGATCAGGCTGATCCGCAGCGAGGGCGTCGGCCCTGCGACGTTCCATGAACTGATCGCACATTTCGGCGCAGCCAGCACCGCGCTCGACGCGCTTCCCGGCCTGCGCCGCCGCTCCGCACAGCAAGGCCGCCAGGGGATTGCCTCGCGCGACGAGGCGGAGAGGGAATGGGACGCCGCCAGCCGGCTGGGGGCGGCGATTCTCGCCTTTCCCGAGCCGGGCTATCCGCCGCTGCTCCGCCAGATCCCGGCGCCGCCTCCGCTGATTTACGCACGCGGCGATACGGCGCTCGCAGCGGCGCGCGCCGTCGCCATCGTGGGCTCGCGCGACGCTTCCGCGATCGGCCGCCGCTTCGCCTGCGACCTTGCGCGCGATCTCGGACGTGAAGGAATCGTCATCGTCTCCGGACTGGCGCGCGGAATCGATACGGCCGCCCACGGAGCCTCGCTCGCGACGGGCACGGTCGCCGTCATTGCAGGCGGCGTAGACATGATTTATCCACCGGAAAACGCCGCACTGCACGAAGCCATCGCGGAGCAGGGGCTGCTGCTCTGCGAAAATCCGCCCGGCTCGGCGCCTCGTGGCCAGGATTTCCCGCGGCGCAACCGAATCATCTCCGGCGTCTCGTCTGGAGTCGCCGTGATCGAGGCGGCGGAAAAGTCCGGCTCGCTCATTACCGCAAGGCTTGCGGCGGAACAGGGCCGGGAGGTTTTCGCCGCGCCGGGCCATCCGCTCGACCCGCGAGCGGCCGGCACGAACGGCCTCATCAGAAACGGCGCGCATATGGCGACCTGCGCCGCCGACATCGTTGCGGAGCTTTGGCCGGACTCCCGGACGCCCGCCATGCGCCCGCACGGCAGCTTCCGCAACGAGGTCTCGGACTATGCGGAGCCGCCGCGCCTTCCGCCGCCATCGGGCGACACGCAGGAGACGGTGCTGAAAGCGCTGAGCTATACGCCGGTGCATCCGGATCTTCTTCTGCAGCAAACCGGCCTCGCACCCCGCACCCTGTCCATCATCCTGCTGCAACTCCATCTGTCGGGACGGATCGACAGGCAGGCGGACCAGTGCGTGTCGCTCAGGCCCCCGACCACGCTGCCCGGGAAAACTGACGACGAGGCAGCGCGCAATCCGGCCGGGCACTGACCCATTCAGATGGTTCATGCGCAGCAGCCGACGCCGCTCCCTGCAATGGGAACCCGAAGCGGCTGAGCGCAGGCGCGCCGCCCCTCCAGGCGGGCGACAAACGGCCCTTCAGCCTACGCGGCGCTTATTGTCCGCTTTTCTTTCCGGCTTGAATTTTCGCCTCTTCGAGAGCAACTTGAACTAGGTAGGAGAGGAAAGTCAATCCGGACCTGCCAGACATATCGCGTATCTGGGCGAGCAAATCTGCGGAATATTCCGCGACCTCTCTCGGGCTCAAATCGTTTATATGCTCAACATGGCTTAACGACGTGTCTTCATCGCCAGTTTTCACAAGCAATGTTCCCTCGGATTTTGTGGTTTCCTGGACGTTAATCATTGATTTGTCCTTTTTATAGTGTGGAGGCATCGAGCGTTAATGACCTTGTTCTTTTATCGTTCTAAACTTGTACAACAGAGCGAATACCCCTTTTGGTTGCAATGCGCAACACGTTTCAACCCTTATAAATCTCCATTTGACACGCTGTGGGTCTTTTGCCCTAACTATGGGCCTGTTCGGGGCGCCTTCTGGTGAAGTTCATTCACTCCAGGATGTTTGTGGATCTCGTCTTTGCCGCCCGTCTCAAGACAAATTTCGTCACAGCAAACATGAAGCACGGAAATACGTATGAATATCGTCATCGTTGAGTCGGCGGCGAAAGCAAAGACCATCAACAAATATCTGGGCAAGGACTACAAGGTCATTGCGTCCTTCGGCCATGTCCGCGACCTGCCGCCCAAGGACGGATCTGTCGAGCCGGACAACGACTTCGCCATGGCCTGGTCGGTCAGCCCCGACTCCACCAGAACCGTCAGGGAAATCGCCCAGGCTGTCAAAGGCGCGGACCGGCTGATCCTTGCAACCGACCCCGACCGCGAAGGCGAGGCGATCTCCTGGCACCTGCTGCAAATTCTCCAGGAAAAGCGCGCGCTCAAGGGCGTCAAGATCGAACGCGTGGCCTTCAACGCCGTCACGAAGGATGCGATCCGCGAGGCCATCGCGCATCCGCGCGAGATCGACACCCCGCTTGTCGACGCCTATCTGGCCCGGCGCGCGCTCGACTATCTGGTCGGCTTCACCCTGTCGCCGGTGCTCTGGCGCAAGCTGCCCGGCGCCAGATCGGCCGGCCGCGTGCAGTCCGTGGCGCTCAGGCTCGTCTGCGCCCGCGAAACCGAGATCCAGAGCTTCGTATCGAGGGAGTACTGGACACTCGCGGCGCTGCTCTCGGCCAGCGGGAACCAGGAGTTCGAGTCCCGCCTCGTAAGCGTGCTGGGCAGAAAGCTCGACAAGTTCGACATTCCCAACGAGACCGAGGCGCTCAGGTTGAAATCGGCGCTGGAGGCGTGCGACTTCGCCGTCAAATCCATCGACGTCAGCGGCTACAAGCGCCATCCCGCTCCGCCCTTCACCACCTCGACGCTCCAGCAGGAAGCCTCGCGCAAGCTGGGCTTCTCCGCGCGTCAGACCATGCAGGCCGCCCAGCGGCTCTATGAGGGCGTGGACATCGGCGGCGAGACGGTGGGCCTCATCACCTACATGAGAACGGACGGCGTACAGATCGTGCCCGAGGCGATCGCGCAATGCCGGCAGGTCATCGGCGGCGAATATGGCGAGCGTTACCTGCCGCGCAGCCCCCGCGACTACAAGACCAAGGCCAAGAACGCGCAGGAAGCCCACGAGGCGATCCGGCCGACCAGCTTCGCCCGCCTCCCGCAAAGCCTTGCCCGTGCACTCAAGCCGGACGAGGCGGGCCTATACAAGCTGATCTGGCAACGCGCCGTGGCCAGCCAGATGGCGAGCGCCGAGCTGGAGCGGACCACCATCGACATCGAAGCCGCCAGAGCCGACGAGAACTACGGCCTGCGCACCACCGGCTCGGTCGTGCTGTTCGACGGCTTCCTCAAGCTCTATGAGGAAGGCAAGGACGACAGCGAGAACGAGGACGACGCGCGCCTGCCCAAGCTCAGCGAAGGCGAGGCCCTGAAACGGCGCGCCGTCCATGCGGAGCAGCACCATACCGAGCCGCCGCCCCGCTACACGGAAGCGACGCTCATCAAGAAGCTGGAGGAGCTCGGCATTGGCCGCCCTTCCACATATGCCTCGACGCTCAACGTGCTGCGCGACCGCGAATATGTCCGCTATGAGAAGAAGCGCCTGATCCCCGAAGATAAGGGACGGCTCGTCACCGCCTTTCTGGAAAGCTTCTTCAAGCGCTATGTGGAATACGACTTCACGGCGGATCTTGAGGAAAAGCTCGACCTGATCTCCGACGGCAAGCTCGCCTGGAAGGATGTTCTGCGCGATTTCTGGCGCGACTTCACCGCCGCCGTCAGCGAGACGAAGGAACTGCGCGTCTCCGAAGTTCTTGATGCGCTCAACGAGATCCTCGGGCCCTATGTCTTCCCGCCCAACGCCGACGGCAGCGATCCGAGGGTCTGCCCGGCCTGCGGCAATGGCCGGCTCGGCCTCAAGATCGGCAAGTTCGGCGCTTTCGTGGGCTGCACGAATTACCCCGAATGCCGCTACACCCGGCAGTTTTCCGACAGCGCCCCGGAAAACGGGGAAGCCGCTGCGGTCGCGAACGATCGGGAACTGGGCGTCGATCCCGAAACGGGTGACACCGTCTATCTGAAGACCGGCCGGTTCGGTCCCTATTTCCAGCTCGGCGAGGCGCAGGAGAAAGGCGAGAAGCCCAAGCGCGCCTCGATTCCGCGCGGCCTCGACGCCGAACTCACGCTGGAACTGGCGCTGAAACTCCTCGCCCTCCCCCGCGAGGTCGGCAAGCATCCGGAGACGGGCAAGCCGATCGTGGCCGGCTTCGGCCGCTATGGACCGTTCGTCGAGCATGACAGGAAATACGCCAATCTGGACGGGCCGGAGGAAGTGTTCACCGTCGGCCTGAACCGCGCCGTCAGCCTGCTTGCCGAGCCGAAAAAGGGCCGTGGCCGCGCAAGCGCTGCGCCGCTGAAGACGCTCGGGGAACATCCCGAACTCGGCGGCGAGATCCAGGTGCTCTCCGGCCGCTACGGACCCTACGTCAAGCACGGCAAGATCAACGCCACGATCCCCAGGGGCGGCGATCCCGAAAAGATCACGCTTGAGGAAGCCGTTGCCCTGATCGCCGCGCGCGCCGCGGCCAACGGCAAGGGGACGAAAAAGACGGCGAAGCCGAAAACCGCCGCAAAAGCGAATGGCGGTGGGGCGGGCGCCCGATCGAAGGGCAAGACTGCGACGGCCAAAGCCAAGGGCGGGGCAAGTGCCGCCGGATCGCGCGGCGGCGCGAAGCGCAACGCGGCTGCGCCCGGAACGTCGGCTTGAGCGGGGACGGAAAACTGCGCGCCGCGCAGAAGCCCCGCAGCAGCCGCAAAACCGGCCCCGCGGAGCTTCCAAGCAGGGACGAGATCCTGAATTTCATCCGGTCCTCGCCTGCAAAAACCGGCAAGCGCGAGATCGCCCGCGCCTTCAACCTGAAGGGCGAGCAGCGCATCGCGCTGAAGAACATGCTGCGCGACCTTGCCGAGGACGGGCTTATCACGAAAAAGCGCAAGCGCCTGCGCCGCCGCGCCGAGCTGCGCCCGGTCATGGTGCTGGAAGTCGCAGGAACCGACGAGTCCGGCGAGCTTTACGCCGTTCCCCTCGACTGGGAAGAAGCCATCGAGGGACCGCCGCCGCGCGTGCTGATGACGGCGAAGGCGGGCCGCGCACCCGGCGTTGGCGACCACGTCCTGTCGCGGATCGAACCAGCGCCCGAGCTTGACGGCTACGACTACGCCGCCACGCCGATCCGCATCCTGCCGCGCGAGCGCGCGCGCCAGCTCGGCATTTTCCGCAAGACCGGCGACAAGGGCGGCGTGATCGAGCCGATCGACAAGAAGCAGCTTCGCGCATGGAGCATCCCGCCGGGCGAAACCGAAGGGGCGGGCGACGGCGAGTTGGTCCGCTTCGAGATCACGAAGGACGGGCGCGGCGGCCTTGCCTCGCGCGCCAGGATCGTCGAGAAACTCGGCCATCCGGAAGGCGAGCGCGCGATATCGATGATCGCGATCGAGAATCACGGCCTGCCCAACCGCTTCCCGCCCGACATCGACGCCGAACTCGCCACGCTGAAAAAGCCGACCGCCCGCGGCCGCGAGGATCTGCGCAAGATCCCGCTCATCACCATCGATCCCGCCGACGCCAAGGACCATGACGACGCCGTCTGGGCCGCGCCCGACGACGACCCGGCGAACAAGGGCGGCTTCGTCGTGATCGTCGCCATCGCCGACGTCGCCCATTATGTCCGCCCCGGCGGCGCGATCGACAGGGAGGCGCTCAAGCGCGGCAATTCGGTCTATTTCCCCGACCAGGTCGTGCCCATGCTGCCCGAGGCGCTCTCGAACGATCTGTGCTCGCTGAAGGAAGGCGAAGACCGCGCCTGCCTCGCGGTGCGCATGGTGTTCGACAGGCACGGACACAAGAAGGGCCACCGCTTCACGCGCGGCCTCATGCGCTCGGCGGCGAAACTGACCTACCAGGAAGCGCAGGCGGCGATCGACGGCAACCCGGGCGAACGCGCCGCGCCGCTGCTCGATCAGGTGCTGAAGCCGCTCTGGGCCGCCTACCGCGCGCTTGGCGAGGCGCGCGACAAGCGCGGCCCGCTCGACCTCGACCTGCCCGAACGCAAGATCATCCTCGACGACATGGGCCGCGTCGCCCGGCTGGTCACGCCGGAACGGCTCGACGCCCATCGGCTGATCGAGGAGTTCATGATCCAGGCCAACGTATCGGCCGCGGAGACGCTAGAGGCGGCGAAGTCTCCCCTGCTCTACCGCATCCACGACGCCCCCTCGGAGGAAAAGCTCAACGCGCTGGCCGAATTTCTCGCGACGATCCGCATCGACATGCCGAAATCCGGCCTCATCAAGCCGGAGCAGTTCAACCGCATCCTCGCCCGGGTCGGCGACACCGAGTTCAACGAGCTGGTCAACGAGGTCATCCTGCGCTCCCAGGCGCAGGCCGAATACAGCGCGCGCAATCTCGGCCATTTCGGCCTCAATCTGCGGCGCTATGCGCATTTCACCTCGCCAATCCGCCGTTACGCCGACCTGATCGTGCATCGCGGGCTGATCCGCGCGCTGAAGCTCGGGCCGGGTGGGCTGACCGACGCCGAGATCGCCGCGCTCGACGAGACGGCGGAGCATATCTCGCGCGCCGAACGCCGGGCGATGTCCGCCGAGCGCGAGACGGTCGACCGGCTGATCGCCATCCATCTTGCCGGGCGGATCGGTGCGCAGTTCACGGGACGCATATCCGGCGTCACGCGCTCCGGCCTTTTCGTGAAGCTCGCCGAGACCGGCGCGGACGGCTTCATCCCGGCATCGACCATCGGGCAGGACTTCTATTTCTACAACGAGGCCGCCCACGCCATGACAGGGGAGCGCACAGGCGAGACCTTCCGCCTTGGCGACACGGTCGAGGTGCAGCTCGTCGAGGCGCACCCGCTCGCCGGCGCGCTGCGCTTCAAGCTCCTCAGCGAGGGCCGCTACGACCTGAAGCTGTCGCGGAAAAAAGGCACGCCGAAGCAGACCGCGAGGGCGCGGCTGAAGAAAAGACGCCGATGATGCGGCTCTGTGCA
>CAYOUE010000109.1:559-10964 GCA_964407075.1 uncultured Hyphomicrobiaceae bacterium | reverse complement strand
TGGTCTTCTCGTTGGCGATGCGGAACAGGTTCTGGTTCGGGATCACGATCAGCGTATCGACATGCTCGGCGAGCTGATTGACGCCCTCATTGGCGATCCGCATCCGGCGCTGGCCTTCGAACTCGAACGGCTTGGTAACGACGCCGACGGTGAGGATGCCCATTTCCTTGGCCAGCCTTGCGATGACCGGCGCCGCGCCCGTGCCGGTGCCGCCGCCCATGCCCGCCGTGATGAAGAGCATATGCGTGCCCTCGATCAGCGAGCGGATCTCCTCCAGCGCCTCTTCGGCCGCCGCCGCGCCGATCTCAGGCCGCGATCCCGCGCCGAGACCCTCGGTGATGTTCACGCCCATCTGCACGCGGCAGCCCGCCGCCGACATGGACAGAGCCTGCGCGTCAGTGTTCGCGGCGATGAACTCCACGCCTTCGAGGCCGTACTGGATCATGTTGTTGAGCGCGTTACCGCCCGCGCCGCCGACGCCGACGACGGTTATGCGCGGCCGCAATTCTGCGAGCGCCGGCAGTTTCAGATTGATGCTCATAGCAGCCTCGTCAACTTGTTGTCCGCACCTTCCGGGCGCCGATCGCCCCTGCCGGGTTCCCGGCCGTCAAATCTAGAAACTCTCCCGCAACCATTGCCCGATACGCGCCAGATAACTCTGCTCTGCGCCGGCGAGAGCCGGAACAGCGTCCGCCTCCAGACTCAGATCGCCGTCCAGCAGGTGAATGAGCAGGCCCACCGGAGCCGCCATCGCCGCGCCGGCGTCCTGTCCGGGCAGCCCCGAAACCGCGCGCGGCCGGCCGAGCCGGGCCTCCTTGCCGAAGACTTTTCCCGCGATTTCCGCCGCGCCGGCCATCTCGCTTGCGCCGCCCGTCAGCACGATTTTCCGGCCGGTCATGCCGATTACGCCCTGATCGCGCATCCGGTCGCGCAATAAGGCGAAAACTTCTTCTAACCGGATTCGAACGATTTCGGAAATCCCGGACAGCGAACTGTGGCCGGAGAACGGCGCCGACCCTGCCCGGCCCCTGTTGCCCACAGCCTGATGCGCCGTAGCGGCTTCCATGCCGGAAAAAATCGAGCCATGAGATATTTTTATGCGCTCGGCTTCAACCGGCGGAAGAGAAAGGCTTTCGGCGATGTCCGCAGTGATCCGGTTGCCTCCGAGCCCCACGCTGTCCGCGTAGATGAAGCTGCCGCCGGAGAAAATCGCCGCGCCGGTCGCGCCAGCGCCCATGTCGATGCATGTCGCGCCTGCAAGCTGCTCGGCGTCGGTCAGTACGGCCCGCCCGCCCGCATAGGCGGCGGCTGCCACGCCCGCAACCGAGAGATGGCTGCGCTCTATGCAGTGCCGAAGGTTCTTCAGCGGCAGCGCGTCCGCCGAAACGGCGTGGACATCCACTTTCAGCCGGTCGCCGATCATGCCGATGGGATCGGCGATGCCGCTTTCATAACCCAGCGTGTATCCGACCGGCTCGGCCTGCATCAGAATCTGTCCGTCACGCGCGGCGTATTCATGTGCGGCGTGGATGACGCGGTCCATGTCGCGTGGGGTGACGGTGCCGGACGGCAGATCGACGCCAGCGGTGAAATTCCTGCTCAGCAGCGGACCGAGCGAAGTTGTGACGTAGACCTCATTCACGGTCACGTCGGCGGAGCGTTCGGCGCTGGCGACGACGCTGCGCACGGTACGCTCGGCAGCCTCCATGTCGGAAACGCAGCCCGCATGAACCCCGCGCGAAAGCTGATAGCCATAGCCGGTCACGCGGATGCGCGAGGGCAGCGCCAGCGCATTCTGCCAGGGCGGGACCGGCAGCAGCCGGGCGATCAGGCAGCACATCTTGCGCGTGCCCGCGTCGAGGACGACGACGGTTCGCTCCATGCTTGACAATCTGCGAGCCTTGGTCCGCAAGCCTTGCCCCCGCTGGCGGAGTCTCCGGCTTCGAGCCGCAGATCCGCTTTGCCTCAACGCGCGCCTGCGCTGCAACGATCGAGCGGCCTAGAATGCGCTGTCACGGTTCTCCGCCGCGCCTGTAAGCCGTGACATGAACGCTTGCCGCGCTTCTTCCGAATCGTTTTTGAGCCTCAATGTAAACTGTGCGGGCGAACGGAAATCCATTTCGGAGATTTCGTAGAACGCGGCCGGATTACGCGCCGCGACGCGCGCAAGCCCGGCGATCGTATCCTCGAAGTCCGAAGCAGGCAGCTTCGCCCGCATTCCGCTTTCCAGCACGATGTCCCAGCGCCGTCCCGCGATCCTGTCGATCCGGGCGATCAGGGCCGACAGCTCCGGATACGGCCCCAGCGCCGCAACGATCTCCCTGGCCTGAGCGGGCGCGCTCGGCCCGGAAAACAGCGGAAGCGCCGGGAAAGCGGCTGGGTTCGTAAGCCCGAGCGTTCTGCCTTCGCTGTCGATGGCCGCCAGCTTGCCGCCGTCCAGCCAGAGCGCGAACGGCTTGCGTTCACTCAGTTTGACCGCGACTGTCGAAGGCAGCTCCCGCACGATTTCGGCGCGCTCGATCCAGCCTTCGGCCTCAAGACTTTCGCGCGCCCGGTCCGTATCGAATGCGAAGACCGAGAGACCGTCATAGTGGCCTATCGCCGCCATGATTTCGGCTTCCTGCATATGGCGCGCCCCGCTGATCCGAACGCTTTTCATTTCAAAACCGGCCGAAACCGCAATCCTGTTGGCGGCGGAGCCGGCGGATTGCCGCAGCGTGTCCCAATGACCGCCCGCAACGACGCCGTAAGCCGCCGTAACCCCGTAAAACAATAAACATGCGGCCAACCCCGCTCTGGACGCCGCAAGTCTGTTTCGTTCCGTCCAACGCATCAGCGGGCGGCGTCGCCAGCCTGTCCGCTCGTGCCTGGCATCATGACCTGCGGTTTGGGCAGGGCCATTCGCGGAATACGTGTATTTTTGAGTTGTGCCAGCAGTCGAAGGATTAATCAACGATTGCAAGAAGCGTCCTCCACAATCCAGCGTACGAGTTCACCGAATGTCAGGCCACTGTGGCTTGCAAGTTCCGGTACGAGCGAGGTCGCGGTCATCCCCGGCTGGGTGTTGACCTCAAGACAGATCAGTTCGCCCGTTCCTTCCGGCCGGTCGTCGAACCTGAAGTCGGCGCGGCTGACCCCCCGGCATCCAAGCGCATCATGAGCCCTTAAGGAAAGAGTCATGACCAATTCGTAAATATTCGGTGAAATTTCGGCTGGACAGACGTGTCTGGAGCCTCCTGGTGCATATTTTGCGTCATAATCGTAAAAGGCGAGCCCCTCGGCGGGAAGGATCTCGGTCACGCCGAGGGCGCGCCCGCCCATGACCGCGCAGGTGAGTTCGCGCCCGCCGATATAGCGTTCGACCATCACCTCATCGGCGAAATGCCATTCGGACGATGTAAGCGCCTGCGGCGGGTGAGCGTGATCCTCGCGGACGATGAACACACCGACGCTGGAGCCTTCGTCGGCGGGCTTGATGACGTAGGGCGGCGGCATGACATGCGCTTTTGCCGCTTCGAGGCGCGGCACCACCATGTCCTCGGCGACGGGCACGCCCGCTTCGGCCAGCACGATCTTGGCCTTGGGCTTGTTCATGGCGAGAGCGGAGGCGAGAACGCCGGAATGGGTGTAAGGGATCTTCAGCGTTTCCAGAATGCCCTGAACGCAGCCGTCCTCACCGCCCTTGCCGTGCAGCGCATTGAAACAGACGTCGGGTTTCAGCTCCATGAGCCGCGCGGGCAGGTCGCTGTCGACGTCGATCCGCGTGACCTTGTAGCCTTCGCCTTCAAGAGCATCGGCGCATTGCCTGCCGGAATTGAGCGAGACCTCGCGTTCGGCGGATGTCCCGCCCATCAGCATCGCGACGTGATCGAATTTGCGGGTCATGCCGCCGCCACCATCGGGCGGCCCTGAGCAGGAACGCCGAGCCGCTTGATTTCCCATTCCAGTTCGATGCCGCTGTGCGCCTTGACGCGGGCGCGGATCGTCTCGCCGAGCGTCTCGATGTCCTCCGCGCTCGCTTCGCCGTCATTGATGAGGAAATTGCAGTGTTTTTCCGAGACATGCGCGCCGCCGACGCGGAAGCCGCGCAGGCCCGCCGCGTCGATCAGCTTCCAGGCGCTCATGCCGGGCGGATTTTTGAATGTCGACCCGCCGGTGCGCGCCTTGGTCGGCTGGTGCTCCTCGCGGTAGTCGGCGACCTCGCGGTTCGCGGCTTCGATCTCCGCGGGATCGCCCGGCTCGCCCTGATAGAGCGCTTCGGTGAAGATCAGATCTTCGGACGCGCCGCAATGGCGGTACGCATAGCCGAGATTGGCGACGCCAAGCGTGTGGATCTTCCCAGCGCGGTCCACGGCGCGGGCTTCGATGAGCACGTCTTTCGTCTCCGTCCCGTGCGCGCCGGCGTTCATGCGCAGCGCGCCGCCGATGGCGCCGGGAATGCCGCGATAGAAGGACAGGCCCGCAATGCCCGCCTTTGCCGCTTCCGCCGCGAAGCGCATGTCGGGAACAGCGGTACCGACGCGGATGCGGCTGCCCTCCTCAGGCTCGATCCTGCCGAATCCGCGCCCGCCGAGGCGGACAACGATGCCGGGAATGCCGCCATCGCGCACGAGCAGGTTGGAGCCGACGCCGACGATCGTGACCGGCAGGTCGATTCCCACGCCGCTGAGGCTTTCATAGAAATAGGCCAGATCGGCTTCATCGGCCGGGCTGAACAGCACCTGCGCCGGGCCGCCGACGCGGAACCACGTGATCTCCGCCATGGGCCGGTTCGCCTCAAGCCTGCCCCTAAGTCCGGGCAGGACGCTCTGCAATTCGGCTGTGAGGTCCGGGAAGGTCATTGCCGCGCCTTTCCGCGCCGGGTCAAATCTGAATGACCGAGGATGCTGTTCCCCCTCACCCGGAACGCTGTCGCGTTCCGGGTGAGGGGGCTGTGTCGGTTTGCTCTCATCGCTGGCATGTCGGCATCAAGGAATCCGCTTCGGCACATTCGCGACAGCCGCTATTCCGCCGCGTCGAGTTTGGGCGAAAGCGCGGCGAGCTGACCCGGCAGGGCGTTCGCCCATTCCGAGATCGTGCCCGCGCCGAGACCGATCACCAGATCGCCCGGTTTCGCCAGCGAGGCGACCAGATGCGCCAGTTCCTCGCCTCCCCCGGCTGCGACCGCGTGGGGATGGCCGCGCGCGCGCAGGGCCTCGATCAGCCGGTCGCTGTCATAGCCGTTCGGCTCCTCTCCCGCGGAATAGACCGGGGTGACGATCACAATGTCGCTGGCGGAGAAACAGCCGCCGAACTCCTCGAAAAGCTCCCTGAGGCGCGAATAGCGGTGCGGCTGGACAATGGCGATCACGCGGCCTTTGGCTGCGGAACGCGCTGCCCCGAGCACGGCGGCGATTTCGAGCGGATGGTGGGCGTAATCGTCGTAGATGGCGACGCCGTTCCAGACGCCGGTTTGCGTGAAGCGGCGCTTGACGCCGGAAAAACTTGCTAACGCCTCGGCGATGACGGCGTCGGCGATCCCGGCTTCCGTCGCGACAGCGATCGCCGCCATCGCATTCAGTGCGTTGTAGCGGCCCGGCGCTGCGAGCGTGAGGCCGTCCAGAGCACGCGCGCCGCCCCGAACCCCAGCACTCAGCGCCGCGCGGACATGCTGCCCGGCGCCGGCGTCATTCGCCTCCATCGCAGTCAGCCTGACATCGGCATCAGCGGCCTCGCCATATCCGATCACGCGCGCGCCGTTTGCGGGCGAATAACGCCGGGCGAAATCGCGCACAACCGGATGATCGATTCCGGCGACGACAATGCCGCCCGGCCCTATGCCCTGGAAGAAGCGGCGATAGGCGTCGTGCATCGCCTCGATGGAGCCGTAATAATCCAGATGCTCCGGGTCGATATTGGTCACGACGCCGATATGGGTCGGCAGCTTCACGAAGGTCTCGTCGGATTCGTCCGCCTCGACGATGAACCACTCGCCCTTGCCGATGCGCGCGTTCGTGCCCCAGTCATTGATGATCCCGCCGGTGATGACGGTCGGGTCGAGGCCGGCGCGCTCGAAGATCCAGGCGATCATCGAGGTCGTGGTGGTCTTGCCGTGCGTGCCTGTGACGCTGACCGTCCGGTAATCCTCCATGAGCCGCGCGAGCATCTGCGCCCGGCTCCAGACAGGCACGCCTGCAGCCTTCGCCGCCTCAAGCTCCGGATTGCCGGGCTTGACGGCGGAGGAGAGCACGACCAGCGCCGCGCCTTCGATATGCTCCGCTTTCTGCCCGATTCTTACCGGAATGCCCCGCGAAGCGAGGCGGCGCGTATTGACTCCGTCCTTCTGGTCGCTGCCACCCACATTTACGCCGCGGTGGTGCAGCACCTCCGCGATCGCGCTCATTCCAATACCCCCTATGCCGACGATATGGATCGGCTCCAGTTCCCTCAGATCGTTCATCCTGCCTGCCCCTCCGCTTCGGCCTGCGCCGCGAATGTTTCCGGCGCCTCCGCAAGCGTCACCACAAGATCGGCCAGCCGCGCCACCGCGTCGAATTGCGCGAGCGATTTGGAGCGGGAAGCGGCCCGGGCGAGCGTCGCCGGGTCCTCGAAGAGCCGCCGCAATGTTCCGGCCAGCCGTTCCGGGGTGATGATGTGCTGCTCGAAGCACCATCCTGCGCCGGCCTTCTCGAATCGCGTCGCATTTTCGAATTGATCGTTATCCACCGAATGCGGCAAGGGCACGAGCACCGCCGGACGCCCCAGCGCGGCGAGTTCCGCGACCGTTGTTGCCCCTGCGCGGCACATGACGAGATGCGCGCCGCCCATCCGGTAGGGAAGATCGTCGAAGAAGGTCGCCAGTTCGGCGGCGACGCCGGCGACTTCATAAGCGTCGAAGACGGCGTCGATATCCTCCTCGCGGCACTGCTGCACGACCATGAGCCGGTCGCGAAGCTCCTGCGGGAGAAGCTGCAGCGTGACCGGCATGATGTCGGAGAAGAATTTCGCACCCTGGCTGCCGCCGAAGCAGAGCAGGTTGAGGGGCTGGCCGGGCTGGGCGGGCTGATAGATGCCGCCGCGCTGTTCGAGCACGGCATCGCGCAAGGGGGTGCCCGTCATGTAACTTTTTTCCATGACCTTGCCTTCGAGGAACTTGGTGTCTTCGAAGGTCAGCGCGACAGCCTTGACCATCGGCGCCAGGAAGCGGTTCGCGCGGCCCATGACCGAATTCTGCTCGTGGATCATGCTCGGCACGCCGCGGGCAAGGGCCGCGAGCATGGGCGGTATGGTCGGATAGCCGCCGAAACCGACCATCGCTTTCGGCTTGGTCTCGCCCATGATGTCGTAGGCCATCTTGAAGCCGTTGGAGTTGGTGGCCACCATCCTGATGGCTTCGATGGGGGATTTGCCCCGGAATGTCGCGGAGGGAACGCGGTGAACGCTCCTGCCGGGAAATTCGGAGCCCAGATAGGAGGCGCGCTGATCCGTAATCAGATCGACCTCATAGCCTCGGCGCATGAGTTCGCCAGCCAGCGCGTGAGCCGGGAAGAGATGGCCGCCTGTTCCGCCTGCGGTCAAGGCGATAGACGAAGCTGTCACGTTCAGATCCCCCTTGAGGAATACCCTTCCGCCGTCTGACGGACCTGCGGCCGGCGGACGGGAACGGGTTCGGCCCGCCGCCGGGCGAGCCCGAGCGCCAGGCCAGCGGCCAAGGCCATCGACGTCAGCGAAGATCCGCCATAGGACAGAAATGGCAGCGTCATGCCTTTCGCTGGCGCCATATCGACGTTAACTGCCATATTAATCAGCGTTTGAAAACCGAACAGCATCATAAGCCCGGATAATGCGAAGCGAACGAACGGATCGCGGGACCGGGACGCGGCGCGAAATCCGCGCCAGACGATGAACGCATACAGACCTGCGAGCAGAATACAGAAAACAAGCCCGAATTCTTCAGCAATGACAGCAAATATGTAATCCGTATAGGCATCGGGTAATTTGGGCGTAATTATGCCCTCGCCCGGGCCGCGCCCGAACCAGCCGCCTTCGCGGAAGGCCGCGATCGCGATATCGGCCTGATGCGTGTCGCCGCCGGGATAGAGGAAGCGGTCGATTCGGCTCTGCACATGGGGCAGCGTCAGATAGGCCGCCGCGAAGGCCGCCGCGCCGAGAAGCGCCGCAAGTCCGATCCAGGCCAGCGAATAGCCGGCGAGAAAGAACATGCCGGTCCAGACCAGGACGGTGAGAACCGCCTGCCCGAAATCGGGCTGCGCGACCAGAGCGGCGGTGAAAATGACGAGCAGGGCGAGCGCCAGGGGCAGGGCGGGCATGTCGGGCCGGCGCGCCGCCTCGGCCAGCAGCCACGCCGACAGGATGATGAAGCCGGCCTTGGCGAATTCGGATGGCTGCAGCGAGACTCCCCAGACGATAAGCCAGCGGACCGCGCCGTTCTTCTCGACGCCCTGCAGGAGCGCCAGCGCCATGAGCGCCAGGCCGCCTGCGAACAGGATCAGCCCGGCGCGGCGGATCTGCGCGGGCGTCAGCATCGAGGCGCCGATCATCAGCACGAAGGCCGGGCCGAGAAACAGGAGATGGCGCTTCAGGAAATAGAACGGTTCCTGGCCGATCTTCTGCGCCGCCGCCGGACTGGCGGCCAGCGCGACAAGAGCGCCTATGGCCATCAGCGCCATCAGCGCGCCGAGCATGGACCGGTCGATGGTGAACCACCATTCGGCGGTCAGGCTGCGATCGGTGCGCGTCAGCCTCATGCGGCTTCAGGCCCGTTCCGCTCGGCGCCGAGCGCGGCGACGGCGTCACGGAAGGCGTTGCCGCGCGCCATGAAATTCGGAAACTGGTCGAAAGAGGCGCAGGCCGGCGACAGCAGCACGACCGGCTCGGCGTCCTGCGCGGCGGCGGCGTCGCGGGCGGCTTCGCGCAGCGCGGCGTCCAGCGTGCCGCTGATGGCGTGCGGCAGCCTGCCGCCGACGGCGAGGGCAAAGTCCTCCGCCGCCTGTCCGATGAAATAGGCGCGCCTTATTCTGGGGAAATGGCTTTCGAGGCCCGAGAGGCCGCCGTCCTTGGCGAGGCCGCCCGCGATCCAGTAGATCGCGTCGAAGCTGGCGAGCGCCTTGGCGGCGGCGTCCGCATTGGTCGCCTTGGAGTCGTTGACGAACAGCACGCGGCCGATCCGGCCCACCTGCTCCATGCGGTGCGCGAGGCCGGGAAACGTCTTCAGGCCAGCGGCGATCTCCTCGCGGGTCAGCCCCACGGCGCGGCACAGCGCGAGGGCCGCGGCGGCGTTCTGCGCATTGTGCTCGCCGCGCAGCGAGCCGATCCCGGCGAGGCTGACGGGCGGGGCCTCCTTACCGTTATCGGCCTCGACAAGATCGCTTCCGCGCAGAAACACACCGTTTTCGAGCGGATTCAGCACGGAAATCCGGCGCACGGGCCGCCGCGCCGCGATCCTGTCGGCGATGCGCACGCTGGGCGCGTCGTCAACGCCGATGACCGCGGCGCCGTCCGCGCCAAGGCCGGCGAAGATCCGCGCCTTGACCGCGGCGTAGTTTTCGAGCGTGCCGTGGCGGTCGAGATGATCGGGGGTGACGTTCAGGAGGCAGGCGGCGTCGGCGGCAAGGCCGGGTGTCAGGTCGATCTGATAGGAGGAATATTCCAGAACATAGGTCAGATCGTCGGCAAACGGCTCCAGATCGAGGATCGCCGCGCCGATATTGCCGCCCATCGCGACGCGCCGCCCCGAGGCGGCGATCAGATGGGCGGTGAGCGCCGTGGTCGTCGACTTGCCGTTGGTGCCGGTAATGGCGACGATCTTCGCCCGGCTGCCCTCGGCGCGGTGCTGGCGGCAGAAGAGTTCGGTGTCGCCTATGACTTCGACGCCTGCTGCGCGCGCCTGCTTCACGGTCCAGTGCGGCTCGGGATGTGTGAGCGGCACGCCCGGCGAAAGGACGAGCGCCGCGAACCCGCTCCAATCCGCCTCCTTCAGATCCGTGGTCTCGAATCCCGCTTCGCGAGCCGCATCGCGCCCCTTTTCGGCGTCGTCCCACAAGACCGGCTGCGCGCCGCCTGCGGCAAGCGCTCTGGCGGAAGCAAGCCCCGACAGCCCGATGCCGAACACTGCGACTTTCCGGCCCGCAAAGATCGTGACAGGTATCATCGGCGCCTCACCTCAGCTTCAGCGTCGAGAGGCCGATCAGCGCCAGCACGACCGAAATGATCCAGAAGCGCACCACGATGGTCGCCTCGCTCCAGCCTTTCTGCTCGAAATGGTGATGCAGGGGCGCCATACGGAACACGCGCTTGCCGGTCATCTTGTAGGACACCACCTGCACGATGACCGAAAGCGTCTCCAGCACGAACAGCCCGCCGACGATCGCCAGCACGATCTCGTGCTTCGTCGCCACCGCGATCG
>CAYOUE010000109.1:0-549 GCA_964407075.1 uncultured Hyphomicrobiaceae bacterium | reverse complement strand
CGGGGCGTTGAACCACAGAAAGCCGAGGCCCGCCCCGACGAGCGCGCCGCAGATCACGGCTAGCTCGCCTGCGCCGGGCACGAAATTGACCTGCAGATAATCCGCGAACACGGCGTTGCCGACCAGATAGGCGATCAGTCCGAAGGCGCCTGCCGCGATCATCACCGGCACGATCGCCAGCCCGTCGAGGCCGTCGGTGAAGTTCACGGCGTTGCCCGCGCCCGCAATGACCAGGACGCTGAACAGGATGAAGAACGGCCCCAGGTCGATCAGCACGTCCTTGAAGAACGGCAATGACAGCGAGGTGGCCAGCTGCGGCGTGGTGAAGATCGAGATGCAATAGGCGGCGATCCCGGCGATCAGCAACTCCAGACCCAGCCGCAGCTTGCTGGAAAAGCCGTCGGTCGTGCGCTTCGTCACCTTCAGGAAATCGTCGTAAAAGCCGATCAGCCCGAAGGACAGCGTCACCGCCAGAACGACCCAGACGAATTTGTTGGAGAGATTGGCCCACAGGATCGTCGCGACCCCCACGCCGAGCAGGATCATCAG
>CAYOUE010000108.1:0-11110 GCA_964407075.1 uncultured Hyphomicrobiaceae bacterium | reverse complement strand
GATGCCGGTGCCCAGCGCGGTGATGAGCGTGCCGATCTCCTGGCTGGACAGCATCTTGTCGAAGCGCGCGCGCTCCACATTCAGGATCTTGCCACGCAGCGGTAGCACCGCCTGAAATCCGCGGTCGCGGCCCTGTTTGGCCGAGCCGCCGGCGCTGTCGCCCTCGACGATGAACAGCTCCGATTTGGCCGGATCGCGCTCCTGGCAGTCAGCGAGCTTGCCGGGGAGGTTTGCGACGTCGAGCGCGCCCTTGCGCCGGGTCAGCTCGCGCGCCTTCCGGGCCGCCTCGCGGGCAAGCGCCGCTTCGGCGATCTTCTGGACGATCGACTTGGCTTCGCTGGGATGCTCCTCGAACCAGGCGCTGAGCGCCTCGGTCATCGTGCTCTCGACGACCGGTCGGACTTCGGAGGAAACGAGCTTGTCCTTGGTTTGGCTCGAGAATTTAGGATCAGGGACCTTCACGGACAAAACGCAGGTCAGCCCCTCGCGGGCGTCGTCGCCGGTGAGCTGCACCTTTTCCTTCTTCGCGATGCCGGATTCGGCGGCGTAGGTGTTGACCGTCCGGGTGAGCGCCGCGCGAAAGCCGGCCATATGGGTTCCGCCGTCGCGCTGAGGGATGTTGTTGGTGAAGCAGAGCACCGTCTCGTGATAGCTGCTGTTCCACCAGAGCGCCGCCTCAACCGTGATACGCGGCTCATCCGGTGGGGTTGCCGCCGTGACCGGAGCGCCCGTCATCAGGCGTTCCGCCTTAAAGGTGATGGGGTTGTCGAGCAGCGGCGTCTTGGCGCGGTCCAGATAGCGCACGAACACCTCCAGCCCGCCTTCGTAATACATCTCCTCGGTCTTCGGCTCGGTGCCGCGCAGGTCCTGAAGCACGATGCGGACGCCGGAATTGAGGAACGCCAGTTCGCGCAGACGATGCTCCAGCGTGGCGTAGCTGAACTCGATGTTGCTGAACGTCCCTGTGGACGGCATGAACGTGACCCTGGTCCCGGTCCGGTCCGCATCCCCGGTCACGCGCAACGGCCCGGTCGCAACGCCATGCTCGAAGCTGATCTCGTGCTCCTTGCCGCCGCGCCAGATCGTCAGATCGAGCCGCGAGGACAGCGCGTTGACCACGGAGACGCCGACGCCGTGCAGCCCGCCAGAGACCTTGTAGGCGTTCTGGTCGAATTTGCCGCCGGCGTGAAGCTGGGTCATGATGACCTCCGCGGCGGAGACCCCTTCCTCGTGCATTTCGGTCGGAATGCCGCGTCCGTTATCGTCGACCGTTACGGACCCTTCCGCATTAAGCGTGATAAGGACCCGATCGCAATAGCCGGCCAGCGACTCGTCGACGGCGTTATCGACCACCTCATAGACCATGTGATGCAGGCCGGAGCCGTCATCCGTGTCGCCGATATACATGCCCGGACGCTTGCGAACCGCATCTAGGCCCTTGAGAACCTTGATCGAGTCCGCGCCATAGTGCTGGCCGTTATCCGTGCGTCGGGCGGGAGCTGCGTCCATGAAAACCTACATTCCTCTATCCAGCCGTCAGCGGCAGGGGCGACGGCCATCCGTCATCGTTACGTCTTTCGATTTCACCATCCGCGATGCTGAAAAACCGCGCCCTGCCGCGCAAAGGCGCAAAGACCTCCGGCTCGACGCCGGTCAACCAGGCCTGCGCCCCGAGCGCCTCGATCTCTTCAAAGAGCGCTTGGCGTCTCAAATCGTCCAGGTGAGCTGCAATTTCGTCCAAAAGCAGGATCGGCGCAAGTCCGCCCCGCGCATCTTTAACCGCTTTCGCCTGCGCGAGCACCAGACCGATCAGCAGGGCTTTCTGCTCGCCGGTCGAGCAGAGCTGGGCGGGCATGTCCTTCGGCCCGTGCCGGACGGCCAGATCGCTGCGGTGCGGGCCGGCCAGCGTGCGGCCCGCCGCCCTGTCGCGGCCACGGGTCCCGGCGAGTTCGGCGGCGTAGGCGTCTTCGACGTCCACGGCAGGCGCGCCGCCGGCGATCGCCTCTTCGAGCGCCCCCTGAAGCGCAAGCTGCGCGTGCGGAAACGCGTCATTAGCCGTCATGCCGCCTCCGCCGGCGGCGTGGTGCGCGAGGCGTCCGGCCGCTTCGGCGCGCGCAGCGGCAATCGCCGTCCCGGTCTCGGCCATCTGGGCCTCGATCGCCTCGAACATGCGCGTGGAGCGCTCGCCGGTCTCCAGCTCCAGCAGCCTGTTGCGCTGGCGCATGGCGCGCTCGAACTGGTTGAGGCGGGAACGGTGCAGGCTGTCGAAAGCCGCCGCCATCCGGTCGAGAAAGCGGCGTCGCTCCGAAGCCGGGCCGGTGAACAGCCCGTCCATCGCCGGTATCAGCCACAGGATCTGCAGATAATCGCCGAGAACGCCTGCTCCGCCGGCCTGCGCGCCATCGACGCGCACGATCCGCGATCCGCCCGCCTGGCCGGCGGTCTGGCCCGTGCCGAGCGCAATCTCCGCGCCATCCAGCGAGAGCCTGGCCGAGACGGCCCATCCGCCGCCGCCGCCAAGCCGCGCAAGATCGGCGAAAGCCGTCCCGCGCAGGCCGCGCCCCGGCGAAAGCATTGAAATCGCTTCAAGAATATTGGTCTTGCCGGAGCCGTTGCGTCCGGTCAGCACTATGCTGGCGTCGCCCGGCTGAAGCGCGCAATAGCGGTAATTGCGGAAATCTGAGAGGTTGATCCGCGCCAGATGAACACGCCGGGTCTCCGTGGCCGCACGCAGGCCCGGTTCAGCCTCCCGCGCGTGAGCGGCGCGCCCGGTATTTTCGCGCGGAGCGCCTTGCCCCATTATCGCCAATCCCTTCATTGTCCGAGATCCGAAGCGCCGCCCGCGCGGCATCTCGCCGTGATCGAAACGGGTCGGGAACCGCCCTGTCCCCGCCTGCCCGGACCTAATGGAAAAAGGGCGGAGGCCGGCCTGCTGTTCGCCAAGGGCAGCCTTAGACGCGCATCGGCATCAGCACGTACAGAGCGGAGGCGTCGCTTTCGTCCTGGAGCAGAGTCGGCGCGCTCGGATCAGACATCTTGAACATAACGCGCTCGCCTTCGAATTGCGACGCTATATCTATTAGATAGCGAGCATTGAAGCCGATTTCCAGAGCTTCGCCGTCATAGTCCAGGCTCATTTCCTCGGTCGCCGAGCCGGATTCGGGGTTGTTGACCGAAAGAACCAGCTTGCCTGCGGAAATATTGAGTTTCACCGCGCGGCCCTTTTCGCTGGACAGCGTCGAAACGCGGTCCACGGCGCTGATGAAACCCGCGGCGTCGATATGCATGATCTTGTCGTTGGCCTGGGGGATGACGCGTTGGTAATCGGGAAAAGTGCCGTCGATCAGCTTGGATGTGAGCACGATGTCGCCCGCTGTGAAGCGGATCTTGTTCGCTGAAAGTTCCACCGCCACCTCGTCAGCGTGGTCCGCAAGCAATTTTGCGAGTTCTTGCACGGTCTTGCGGGGGAGAATGATGCCCGGCATTCCGGCCGCGCCGTCCGGCAGGGAAGCGTCCATGCGGGCGAGCCTGTGGCCGTCCGTGGCGACAGCGCGCAGATGGGCCCCGTCCTCGCCTTCCATGGCTTCGAAATAGATCCCGTTGAGATAATAGCGGGTCTCGTCGGTGGAGATGGCGAAACGGGTTTTCTCGATGAGGCGGGCCAGATCGCGGGCGTGGAGGGTGAAGCGGTGAGACATGCCGTCCAGTCCGAGTTCGGGAAAATCGTCGGCGGGAAGACACGCGAGAAGAAAGCGCGAAGATCCGGACGTGATGGCGAGCCGGCCTTCATCGGCCTTGCCCGCCAGTTCGATCTGCGCGCCCTCGGGGAGCTTGCGAATGATGTCGTGCAGCGTGTGCGCGGGCACGGTTGTTCCGCCCGGGGCAAGGGTCTCGGCCGCTGCCGTCTCCGTAACCTCGATGTCGAGATCGGTGGCCTTGAGATGGAGGGCGTCGCCTTCGGCGCGCAGAGACACGTTGGCGAGGATGGGAATAGTGTTCCGGCGCTCGACGACGCTCGTGACATGCTGGAGCGCCTTGGCGAGCGCTGCCTTTTCGATGATAAGACGCATTGCGTATCCCCTCGATTTCATATCAGGCGCCCGGACCGGCCGGTCATTGCAACGGCGGCGCGTTCAGAATAAGTCCGCCGATATTACCACGCAGCGCAAGGCCAGCACCACGCTGCCCTGTCCCGCTCCCACGCCGCTTCGCCGCCCGGCTGCGGACGGAAGGCCCGGCACAGCCGGGCAATTCCGTCCCGCTCCGGCTTCTGGCCGGACCATTCACCCTCTCAAACCTGTCATTCCTTCAGAAGGCGCTTCAGCACCTCGACCTCTTCCTTCAGGGAAGGATCGTCCTGCAGCAGCGATTCAACCTTGCGGATCGCATGAAGAACCGTCGTATGGTCCCGCCCTCCGAATCGGCGGCCGATTTCAGGCAGCGACCGCGACGTCAGCGATTTGGCGAGATACATGCCGATCTGACGCGGGCGCACGATCGAGCGGTTGCGTCGGCTGGAGAGCAGATCGCCGCGGTTCACGCCGAAATGTTTCATCACCACGCGCAGAATGTCGTCGATCTTGACACGCCGCGGCTCCTTGCCTCGGATCAGATCGCCGATGATCTGCTCCGCGCTTTCGACGGTGATCGGATGGGCGGTGAGTTGATAAGCGGCGTGAATGCGCGTGATCGCGCCTTCGAGTTCGCGTCCGCTCTCGGTCAGCTGCGATGTCAGGAATTCGATCACCGGCTCGGGAACGCCGAAGCCCCGGTCCTTTTCGGCCTTTTCCGCAGCGCGGCGTTTCAGGATCTTGTAGCGCAGGTCGTAATCCATCGGCGCAACTTCGGCGACGAGTCCTCCGGACAGCCGCGAGCGCATCCGCGCGTCGAAGCTTTCGAGTTGCATCGGCGGACAATCCGCCGCCACGACGACCTGCTTGCCGCCGTCGATCAGAGAGTTCAGCGTGTGGCAGAATTCCTGCTGGAAAGTGCGCCCCTGAAGGAACTCGATGTCGTCGATCAGAAGGATGTCGATGGCGCGGATCTTGTCCTTGAAAGCGACTGCGTCGCGCGCCTGCAGCGCTTCGGCGAAGCTGTACATGAACCGCTCGGCGGTGAGATAAAGCAGCTTGGCCTTCGGCTTGCGCTGCTTGACCTCCCAGGCGATGGCCTGCAGAAGATGGGTTTTGCCGAGCCCGACCTTCGCGTGAATGTAGAGCGGGTTGTAGCGCAGGGGCTGATCGGCGACCGCTTCCGTGACCTGCAGGGCCGCGGCGTGCGCGAGCCGGTTGGACGCACCGACGATGAAGGAGGAGAAGGTGAAACGCGCCTCCAGCGGCGAACCTTCGAACCCTTCCCAGCCTGTACGGCCGTCGCGCAGCGCGGCTTCTTCGGCGCGTGCGGTTTCCGCCGGCTTCGGCGCAGCGGATTTCACGGGCGCCAGATCGTGACGGCGACGCTCGGCAAGAGCGGCGTCATGAGGCTGGCGCACGCGGAAATCAACGTGTCCGACACCTGGCAGTTCCGCCTTGCAGCAGTTCAGCAGCCGGTCTGCATAATGGGACTGCAGCCAGTTGCGCAGGAATTTGGTCGGCACTGAAACCTGAACGCCACCGTCGCTGACGGTTTCGAGTTCCATGCGCCCGAACCAGCTCGTGAACACGTCCTCGCCGAGCTCGGCCCGCAGCCGGGCCTGGATCCGGCGCCATTTGTCTTCGATGACATCATTGCCGATATCTAGAGTCGTCACTGCAATACCCCGCTTTCATGCCTCCGCGCTGGAAAAAGCGCAGAAAGCCATACATGCTGCCTCTTGGGCGGACAGCTGCTTAAAAGATGCCAGGAAAGTCTGCTGGAGCGGCGCTAAGCCGCTTTCGGCCTCAACGAGATGAGCACAGCTCCGCGCTGGCCGGATTGCGGCGGCAGAACAGCCGTCAGGATCCGCGCACGCTCATCACGCTCGGCCCCGGGACTGTCCGCCTTTGCCTGTGATCCCTCACAGCAATAGGCCGGAAGCGCCGGGCTAAGCATCCTGCTCGCCGCGACGGCTTCCGCCGGCCGGCTGCGCCAGGATTCGAAGATGGAGAAATTATAGAATTGCTCGCAGAGCTTGCGGGCGAGCTTCTGGCAGGCAATCTCGGCCAGACGGTCGCGCCAGTTTTCGACCTGGCCTCGGTCGCACCCTGTTGAGGAAGAAAGAATCGTCTGCGTCAAACTTGACGATGCGCGCTGCGGCGTGCGGCCGTGATCCGTGCTCCGGGCTTTCACCCAGGCCCATGCGACGCTTCGTCTGCGGCTAGCAGCCGCCTGCTGTCGCTCTAACCCGCTGAACATAAAAACCTCCTGCTCGCAGACCGGAATTCGCAGATTCAGGGCTTCCCACGCCGCACAGAAAGAGAAGCGAATATACTGCGAAAAACGGCCTCCTTAGTAAACCACAAAACTTTCTACAAAATCATCCGGGCGCGCTTGCAAGTGCCATCTCGCAAACGGTCTGAATGGCGGTACGCAATACAAGGAAGTAAATCAGGAGGAAAAAAACCCCCCGTTCGGATGACCGGAAATATACACCCATTGCCCTGGGGTTGCAATCTGGAGGCGGGGAAGGAGCGCCGCCGACAGCGGTCGCGGAGGAAGTGAAGTGGGACGCGCGGCACACCATGCGACTCAAATGCCTCTACTCAAATACTTGTTTTATATGAACTTTCTGCGAATCCTCGAAGAGAGTGCGAGAGGCATCCGGGTCAACACGAATGTGCTCTCTTAGACCAATTTTTTACTTGATTGCAGAAAATTCAATCACTCAACTTTTGATTGAAAATTCTTAACAAATCGTTAACGCATTGATTCAACACTCAATCTGAAAATCAAGATTTAAAAAAAGAAATGCCCGGCAAAAACCGGGCGTGGCATTCATACAACAGTCGTAAAGAGACGCCAGAGCGAGAAGTCCTCAGGCAGACAGAGCGCGGATTCTGGCTGAAAGACGGGAGATGCGGCGCGACGCCGTGTTCTTGTGAATCACGCCTTTCTGAGCGCTTCTCATGATCTCGGGCTGCGCTGCGCGCAGGGCGCTCTCGGCGGCCGTTTTGTCGCCGCTGGCGATCGCTTCCTCCACCTTGCGCACGAATGTGCGCATACGGCTGCGCCGGTTTTTGTTGACCGCTGTGCGGCGTTCGATCACGCGAACCGCCTTTTTGGCGGATTTTGTATTTGCCATTTGATATGTAACCTTGAATCGGAACTGAGATGATAATGGCCAGACTATCCGGGCCGCGCGGATACCCGCTGCGCCCGTTGCCGGCCAAAAACTGTGCTGCGTGTATAATACCCGCCTCCTGATACGTCAACGAAAGAGCGCATCCGGCGGCCCGGCATCAAGAGAAATGTGCAATTTCATCCAGGGGAAACATGAAAATACTCGTGACCGGCGTGGCCGGATTTATCGGCTATTTTACCGCAAGGAAGCTACTCGATGTTGGTCACGAGGTCGTCGGCCTCGACAATCTTAACGAATATTACGATCCCGAACTGAAAAGGGCGCGGCTGCGCCAGATCGAGACGCGCAACGGATTTCATTTCGTCAAGGCCGATCTGGCCGACCGCGCAGCCATGGAGGCGCTGTTCGAAACCGAAAGACCCGACCGAGTCATTCATCTGGCTGCGCAGGCGGGCGTGCGGCATTCGATCGCCCATCCTCACGATTACATCGCATCGAACCTGACCGGCTTCCTGCATGTTCTCGAAGGCTGCCGCAATGCGGGGGTGAAGCATCTCGTCTACGCCTCGTCCTCCTCGGTATACGGCGCCAACACGAAGATGCCGTTCAGCGAGCATGATGCCGCGGATCATCCGCTCAGCCTTTACGGCGCGACCAAGAAAGCGAACGAGATGATGGCGCACAGCTATGCGCATCTCTACGGTCTCCCTGTGACAGGCCTCCGGTTCTTCACCGTTTACGGACCTTGGGGACGCCCGGACATGGCGCTCTTTACCTTCACCCGCAGGATTCTGGCGGGCGAGCCGATCGACGTCTACAATCACGGCAGGCACGCGCGTGACTTCACCTATATCGACGACATCGTCGAAGGCGTGGTGCGCATCTGCGATCTCATCCCGGAGAGCGATCCGGGCTGGAATGCGCACGCGCCCGACCCGGCGTCCTCGCGCGCGCCGTACCGGATCTACAATATCGGCAATAGAGAGCCTGTTGAACTGATGGACTTCATCGCAGCCATAGAGAAAGCCACGGGACGGACTGCCGAAAAGAACTACCTGCCGATGCAGCCGGGCGACGTGCCGGCCACCCATGCCGATGTCGGCGATCTGATCCGCCACGCCGGTTTTTCGCCCGCAACGCCCGTCGAGGAGGGCGTTGAGCGTTTCGTGGCGTGGTATCGGGACTATTACCGGGTCTGAGGCTCAGGCCGCCGGGGTGGAACTCGATCTACGCCGCAAGGACCTCCCCTGCCGGGCGCGATGTTTTCGAGGCCTTCCGGAGCCGGAACGCAAGCCGAAGTCGCGCTCCGGTCTCAGGCAGGCTTGAAACCGTCCCGGAAATCTCCAGCTATCGAAAAATTTGCCGTTCGCAGGCCACGGAAATGGCTATAATGTCTGCGCACACTTTTTGAAAGCCAAGGCCTTGCGGCTATTCCTGCTCATCTGCCTGCCGTGGCTCGCCCTGTCATGCGGGTCCAGCACTCACGCCGCATCGCCTGTATATGAGCCGTTCCAGATCAGGCTGCTCCAGGAAAAGCCGGAGCCGCCGCCTCGAAGCGCCACGCGCAGCGCGCTCGACGCGGAATTACGCATCCAGAAAAGAACGCGCACAGGCGCAGGAAACGGCGGGCCCGAAGCCGCGCCAGATCCGCTGAATGGCAAACGCCCCGGTCTTGATGCGCAGGCGAAGACGCACTCAGCTCACGCCTGCGCCTCGCGGTCCGCACCGGGCGCTGCAGCTCACGCCATCGCAAGCGCGCGCGCTCCCCCCCGCATGAATCCGCTTCTTTCCGTCTGAATAAGGCCGGGCCGCAAGCCCGGCAGGCAAGTCCGCCGGCGGCCGGGATACACGAGTTCCGCGCGCAGTCCGGCATGGGATTCCCCTTATCAAGAGCAGTGCAATGTCCAACCCGTTGAAATCCGCCAGCACCGGAGAGCCGGCGCAGAAATCAGGCGAACCAGAAATCGGTCCCTTCACGGACTACAGAGGCGGCCTTATTGTGCTCGGCGCGATGTGCTTCGTCCTTTTCCTCATCATGGCCGCCGAACTCTACATGAGCGCGCTCTAGCGCTGCGGACGCGCCTGAAAGAAGGTCATCCCTTCCAGGCGCGTCCGTTACACCGCGAAGGTCAGGGCGAGCCACAAGGACGCGCATATCCGTGCGCCCAGAGCCAATGGCGGGGATTCATTCTCCGCCTTGCGCCAGACGGCAAGGAACAGAAACAGGTTCCACGGCATGACGGAGAAATACACGGCGAGGGAGATGGCGGGCGGCGCGTCGTTGACCATCAGCGCGATGCCGAGGCAGGCTGCGACGATGTTGACCGATGTGCCGATCGACAGCATGTCACGCCAGAACAGCGTGGCGAGCGGCGTTTCTCCCTGCCATCGCGCGCGAAGGAAGCCGATGATTCCCGGCCGCTTGCGAACTGGCGCTGCAGGCGCGGGTCCAGATGGCGGCGCAGGCGAAGCGTCTTCAGCAGCGATCGACATGTGACGGCTCCTTGCAGCCTGCAATCGCAGCCTTCCCCTGTGTCCGGCCGCTCATTCCGTAACGCTCAGCCGCGGGCTTGCGGGCCAATGACCCTGCCGGAACGGCGCCAGATAACTCGGCGGCAGATAATGCTTCTCCGCCGTGAAGGGTTGCGCAAATCCGCCCAGATCCTCGCCTGCCGAGACGAAAAAGGCATTCACGCCATAGAAATCGCATCCGACGAGCCGCATCCCCTTCTCAGCGCCGAGCAGTTCAAGCGATTTCAGACCCGCTCCGTACCAGTTCGAGCCATCCCACACCGCATCCGGGTCGTAGGGAACGGCGAACTCGTATGACGGCGGAATCGAGGCGTTATATTCGATACAGGCTGCACGCGGGGCGAACTCTGTCAGCGCCTTCCAGATATGATAGGTGTTCATGTCGAGATCGACAGTCAGAAAGTCGAAGGCGCGTGGCGCGCCTGCCTCCAGCAGCAGCGGCGCAATGTTCTCTGCGGTGACTCTCGCCTCGATGAGCCTGAGCCGGCCCGAGGCGAGCGGAGCGGCGAAATCCCGACGGATCGCTGCGCAGTTTTTTGCCCCGCCTTCGACCCAGATGCCGGACCAGCCGAGCGTCAAGAGCAGCCGCGTGGTGTTCTCGCGACCGTCTCCCGCGCCGATCTCGACAAAATAGCGGCCGCCCGTGCCGATCCGTCTGAAGATCTCGGCTATGACGCCGTCTTCAGGCCCCTGGCTGAAACATTGCGTCGTGAACAGGCAAAGCTCGTCCGGCTCCCGTCCTGCACGCACACGGGCGAGGGCCAGTTCGTATGCAAGCGCACTCAGCGGCCGGCGAGTCTCATCCATGTTGTCCGATCCTGCGCGGGCTGCGCCATGCGTTCGCTAACGATGCTTGAAATCCGGTTTGCGCTTGGCGATGAACGCCGCCATGCCTTCCTTCTGATCTTCGGTGGCGAAAAGCGCGTGGAACAGCCGGCGCTCGAAGCGCACGCCTTCGGCAAGCGGCGTTTCGAAGGCCCGGTTGACCGCTTCCTTGGCGGCCATGACCGAAGGCAGGGAAAATTCCGCGATCGTCTCTGCCGCCTTGATAGCCTCGTTCAGCACCTCGCCATCGGGCACGATGCGGCTCACGAGCCCGCAGCGTTCGGCTTCCTGAGCGTCCATCAGCCGCGCGGTCAGGCACAGATCCATCGTCTTGGCCTTGCCAATCGAACGGGCGAGCCGCTGCGTGCCGCCCGCGCCAGGGATCACGCCAAGCTTGATTTCCGGCTGGCCGAAACGCGCGCTCTCGCCCGCAATGACGAAATCGCACATCAGGGCCAGTTCGCAGCCCCCGCCAAGCGCCACGCCGCGCACAGCCGCGACAACCGGCTTCCGGCAGTGCACGACGCTTTCCCA
>CAYOUE010000107.1:0-11351 GCA_964407075.1 uncultured Hyphomicrobiaceae bacterium | reverse complement strand
TTTTCACGCAGGAGATGGCAACCTGCATCCGCTCATCCTTTACAATGCGAATGACGAAGCGGAGAAAATGCGCGCCGAGCTTTGCGGCGAGGAAGTTCTTGCGCTATGCGTCGAACTGGGCGGATGCCTCACCGGCGAACACGGCGTCGGCATCGAGAAGCGGGAGCTCATGAGCACACAGTTCAACATGACCGACCTCATGCAGCAGATGCGGGTGAAAAGCGTGTTCGATCCGGACTGGCTGCTCAATCCCGGCAAGGTTTTCCCCCTGGCGGCGCAGGAGGCCTATCTGTCCGGTGTACGCTAACGAAACCTATTTTCCCGCCGATGAGGAAGAACTGTCCGGCCTGATCGTTCAGGCGCGGGAGCAGGGCTTCCCAGTCGAGATTTGCGGAAACCGCACCAAGAAGGCGATAGGGCGCCCGATGCAGACGGCCGCGCGCATCTCCATGCGCGACATGAGCGGCGTGACGCTTTACGAGCCGGCCGAACTGGTGCTTTCGGCGCGCGCCGGAACGCCGCTCGGCGAAATCGAGACGCTTCTTGACGAACACGGGCAGGAACTCGCCTTCGAGCCGTCCAGATGGGACAGGCTGATCCCGCCGAAGCCCGGCGCAAGTGCGCCACCGCCGGTGACGGTCGGGGGCGTCTTCGCCACCAACAGCTCCGGCCCGCGCCGCATACTGCGGGGGAGCGCCCGCGATCATCTTATCGGTATCCGCGCCGTGAACGGGCTGGGCGAGATCATCAAATCCGGCGGCCGCGTGATGAAGAACGTCACCGGCTACGATCTCAGCCGGGGCCTCGCCGGATCTTGGGGGACGCTCGCCGCCTTCACCGAAGTCACGATGAAGGTCATGCCGAAGGCGCCCGAGAGCGGTTCGCTCGTGATCCTCAACCTTCCGGACGAAGCCGCAGTGAACGCGATGTGCGAGGCGATGAAACTGCCGTTCGAAGTCTCGGCCACGGTCTATCTGCCCGCCGAATTCGCGCCGCGCCTGTCGAATCCGGACATCGCCCAGCTCGGCGTTCCGCTGACAGTCCTTCGACTTGAGAATTTCCGCGACGCGCTGGCGCGAAGGATCGACGCTCTGCGGGAAAGGCTCAAACCCTGCGGCGAGATCTATCAGCTTGACGAAGCGCGTTCGAAGGCTTTCTGGAGCGACATCCGCAACATGAGATTCCTTGCCGGCGCCGACGCGCCGCTCTGGCGCATCACCACGGCTCCGCATCGCGCCGCGGCTCTCGTCAGCACGCTGCGCAATCATCTGGACTGCCATGCCGCCTATGAATGGTCCGGCGGGCTGATATGGCTGGAACTGCCGCCTGCGACCGATGGCGGCGCCACCGTGATCCGGCGGATCTTCGCCGAGTTCGAAGCCGACGCGATGCTGGTCCGCGCAAGCCAGTCCGCCCGCGCCTCGGTCGATGTGTTCCAGCCGCTGCCGGAGGCGAAACTCGAATTGATCCGTAGACTGAAAAATGCTTTCGACCCGGACCGCATCCTCAATCCCGGCCGGATCTATGCAGGGATCTAGCGTGCGCCGCGGATGGCGCGCCGCGGCCGCAACGGCCGGTCAACGTCACAATCCGGCCCGGCCTGCGGCCAAGCCCGAATGCAACGCACGCATCCCTCCAGGGAGACCTCATGGAGACGCATTTCACGCCTGAACAGCTCGCCGATCCGTCCATCCGCGAAGCCAACGACATCCTGCGCAGCTGCGTTCATTGCGGGTTCTGCACTGCGACTTGCCCGACCTATGTGCTGCTCGGGGACGAACGCGACAGTCCGCGCGGCCGCATCTACCTCATCAAGGACATGCTGGAAAACGACCGTCCGGCGACAGATGAAGTGCGCTTCCATGTCGACCGCTGCCTGTCCTGCCTGTCCTGCATGACAACCTGCCCGTCCGGCGTCGATTACATGCACCTCGTCGACCTGGCGCGCGCGCGCATCGAGGAGACGGCGAAGCGCCCTGCAAAGGACCGTCTGATGCGCCGCCTCTTGCAGAACGTACTGCCCTACCCTCAGCGTTTCCGCATGTCTCTACTCGGTGCGGGACTGGCAAAGCCTTTGCGTCCCATCTTCCGCGTCATGGGACTGAAGGAACTCGCCACCATGATCGGGCTTGCTCCTGTCGGCCTGCCCAGGCGGGCGAAATACGGCGCGCCCGGCGTCATTCCCGCCAAGGGCCGGCGCAAGGCCCGCATCGCGCTGCTCACCGGATGCGCGCAGCCGGTCCTGCGCCCGCAGATCAACGACGCCGCGATCAGCTTGCTGACGTCGCAGGGCGTCGAGGTCGTGCTTGCGAAGAATGAAGGCTGCTGCGGCGCGCTCGTGCACCATATGGGCCGCGAGGATGAGGGACGCGAATTCGCCAGGCGAAACATCGAGGCGTGGGAGGCGGCGATGGCGGATGAGCCGCTTGACGCCATCCTCATGACCGCATCGGGCTGCGGCACGACCGTGAAGGATTACGGCCACATGCTCGCCCACGATCCGGACTATGCGGATCGCGCCGCGCGGATCAGCGCCATGACCTGCGACATCACCGAATATCTCAACGACACGCTCAATCTGAGCGCCCCGCGCGGCTGGTCGGACATCCGCGTCGCCTATCATTCGGCCTGCTCCATGCAGCACGGCCAGCGTATCGCGGAGCAACCGCGTAGCCTTCTGCGCGGCGCCGGGTTCACCGTCGCCGAAATCGCGGAAGGCCATATCTGCTGCGGCTCGGCGGGTACCTACAACATTTTCCAGGCCGAACTTGCGGGCGAGTTGCGGGAACGCAAGCTGGGCAACATCGCCTCCACCCGCCCGGATTGCGTAGCAACCGGCAATATCGGCTGCATCACCCAGCTCTCCGGCCCTGACGCGCCGCCCGTCATTCACACGGTGGAGTTGCTGGACTGGGCCTATAACGGCAACTGCCCGCGGGAACTTGCGCATTTGCAGGGACGTATGCGGATCATGGCCGAAATGGCGGATGGCGCTGCCGCTTGAGACGGGTTTCAGGCTAAGCAGCCAGTTCCGCCGCCTTGGCCCTGAGCAGCATTCCGAACAGGTCGCGCGGCTCGTCAGGGTCGGCGAGCATGTCGAGATTTTCGTAATAGGGCGACGCGGCGAGCAGGCTCTTGACGTAGCGCAGCGCCGAAAAGTCCTCGATCGCGAAGCCGACCGAGTCGAACAGCGTCACCTGCGAAGGCGAGACGCGGCCCGCGGCTTCGCCCGTCATGACCCGCCAGAGCTCCGTCACCGGATGATCCGGTTCGAGCTGCTGTATTTCGCCCTCTGCGCGCGTCTGCGGGGGGTATTCGACAAAAATATCAGAGCGCATAAGAATGTCGCGGTGCAACTCGGTCTTGCCGGGGCAGTCGCCGCCGACCGCGTTGATATGGACGCCTGCGCCGACCATGTTGTCGGTCAGGATCGTGGCGAACTGCTTGTCGGCCGTCACGGTCGTGATGATCTGCGCGCCTTCGACGGCCTCTTCCGCGCTGGCGCAGCCGGTGGCCGAAATGCCGCTGGCCTTCAGATTGGCGACGCATTTCTCCGTCGCTGACGGGTCGATGTCATAAAGCCTGACCGTGCGAACGCCGAGAAGCGCCTTGAAGGCCAGCGCCTGAAATTCCGACTGCGCGCCATTGCCGATGATCGCCGTCACAGAGGCGTCCTTCGGCGCGAGATAGCGCGCAGCTAGCGCCGACATCGCGCCGGTGCGTAGCGCCGTCAGTATCGTCATTTCGGTCAGCAGCGCCGGATAGCCGGTCTCGACGTCCGAAAGCACGCCGAACGCCGCCACGGTCTGCAGGCCGTCCCTGACATTCTTCGGATGGCAGTTCACATATTTGAACGCATAAGCCTCGCCGTCGCTGGTCGGCATGAGTTCGATCACGCCGTCGCGCGAATGCGAGGCCACGCGCGCGGTCTTGTCGAACAGCGGCCAGCGCCGGAAATCCTCTTCAATGAATCCCGCCAGTTCGGTCAGGAAGCGCTCCACGCCGATCCTGTTGACCAGTTTCATCATGTGATCGACGCTGACGAACGGAACCAGATTCTTGGTCTGTCCAGGCCGTAAATTCATGGCTCAGGCGCTCCTTGTGGGGCGGTCGAGAACGCGCTTGCCGAACAGGCTGGCGACCAGGTCGGCGATCAGAAGCGCGGTCTGCCCGCGAAGATCGAGAAAGGGGTTCAACTCGGCGATGTCGAGCGAAGTCACGAGGCCGCTGTCGTAGAGCAGCTCCATGACGAGATGCGCCTCGCGGAACGTAGCTCCGCCCGGGACCGTCGTGCCGACTGCCGGCGCGATGCCGGGATCGAGGAAATCGGCGTCGAGACTGACATGAAGCCGGCCGCCGGCCTCCCTGACACGGTTAAGGAACGCGCGCAGGGGCGCAGCCACGCCATGCTCGTCGATCGCTCTCATGTCGGTAACGCTGAGCCGCCTGCTGTCAAGAAATTCGCGCTCCGCTTCATCGACCGACCGCAGGCCCATCATGCAGATATTCTCCGCCCCGATCGGCGCGGCAAGGCGCGGGAACCATCCCTCGAAGCCCGGCTGCCCGGTGAAATAGGCGACCGGCACGCCATGCAGATTGCCGCTTTGCGTCGTCTCCAGCGTGTGAAAATCCGAATGGGCGTCGAGCCACAGCACGAACTGCTCCGCCCCGTCGTCGCGGGCGCGCCGCGCCAGGCCCGGCACCGTCCCGGCGGAGATGAGATGATCGCCGCCGATGAAGACCGGGATCGTTCCGTCCGCGCTCAGCTCATATGCGGCCGGTTCGATAGCCGCCACCCAGGCAGCGCAGGCCGAAAGATTGCGGAGCGCCCTGTTCGGGTGAAGCCGCGCCTCAGGCACAGCGATCGCCAGGTCGCCATGATCGGCGGCGTCGTGCCCCAGCTCGCTCAACGTCTCCCGCAGGCCCGCTATACGCATCGCGTCCGGTCCCATTCTGCACCCTGAGCGCGCGCTGCCCGCATCCTCCGGTATGCCAAGAAGGGCGATCCTTTTCATCTGCCGCTCCATCGTCACGATGACATGATTTCATTAAATGAGGATTGAGCGGCAGTGTGAACTCGCAAAATTGCGCGGTTTTGATATAGAATTGCTCATTATGTACGAACATATCGTTCACAATGGATAATCTTGACCATCAACTGCTATCCTATTTGCGCCGCAACGGACGGGCCTCGGTCTCGGAGCTGGCGGCCTCGCTCGGAACCACCCGGGCGACCGTTCGCGCCCGGCTGGACCGGCTGGAGGCATCCGGCGAAATCGCAGGCTTCACGGTGGTTCTACGCTCCGATCTGGAAGACATGCCCGTGCGCGGAGTGATGATGATCGGGATCGAAGGCAAGGGCGCGAACCGGATCATCGGCGCGCTCAACGGCCTGCCGGAGGTGCAGGCGATCCATACGACCAACGGCCGCTGGGATCTGATGGTCGAGATCGGCGCGGAATCGCTGGAGAAGCTGGACAAGGTGCTGGACAGAATCCGCCTGATCGACGGCGTGCAGAGCAGCGAAACCAATCTGTGCCTGACGACGATCCGCCGCGCGCGGCCCTAGTGGAGCGAAAGGCGTGGCCTCGCAAAGGCCGGACTGCGCCGCTCTTGCCTCTCGCGCCGGTCGTGTCCCGGTCTGCAATGATCTCCGAGCCCGCTTTCGCCGATGCCGATCACCGGCGCGATCCCGATCCTTGCCATGTTCGGGAGTTCGCGCGGTTTGTCCCGTTCCGCAAGCGCGATATCAAGGCAAACAGGCCTCGCACCATGTCTGCTGCAAATCCGCGCCTGATTTATATTGAGAGCCTCGCATATCTGGCGTAGGAGCTTGCGATGCCCATCGTTCCGTTCCTCCGCGACAATGCCCGGTTCCTCGCGGCCGGTTTCTTTCTGGCGCTCGCCTCCAGCTTCGGACAGACGTTCTTCATCGCGCTGTTCTCCGAGCCGCTGCGGCAGGAGTTCGGCCTCAGCCACGGCCAGTTCGGCGCGATCTACATGACCGCCACGCTTGCGAGCGCCGCCTGCCTCATCCCTCTCGGGCGGACGGCGGACACGGTTCATCCCCGCCTGCTGGCGCTCGGGGTCCTGCTCGGGCTGGCCTCGGTCTGCGCGCTCATGGCGGGCGCAGGGTCGTGGCCGATACTGGCTGCCGCCATATTCGGCTTGCGCCTGTTCGGACAGGGTATGCTCAGCCATCTGTCGCAGACGGTCATGGCGCGCTGGTTCGTCGCCTCGCGCGGCCGCGCGCTGGCCGTGGCCTCGTTCGGCTATCCCGCGGGCGAGGCGCTCGCCCCGCTCGCCGCAATTGCGCTGATCGCGGCGCTGGGATGGCGGGAGACATGGGCGCTCGCCGGGCTGGCGCTGGCCCTCGTCTTCGTCCCCGCCCTGTGGCTTCTCCTGTCCAGAGACCGTACGCCAAGCGCCGCGGACGCCGCGGGCAATGGCGGGGCCGGCCTCGACGGCCGTCACTGGACGCGCGGCGAAGTCGTGCGCCAGCCGCTGTTCTGGATCATGATCCCCGGGATTCTCGCGCCCAGCTTCATCCTGACGGTGGTTTTTTTTCTGCCGGCGCACATCGCCGAAACGAAGGGCTGGGCATTCGAGACGCTGCCGGCGCAGTACTGGGTCTTCGCGATCAGTTCGGTCGCCGCCGCCTTCGCCTCCGGCGCGGCGCTCGACCGCTTCAGCGCGCGCGCGTGCCTGCCGTTCTACCAGTTGCCGATGGCGGCTGGGCTGCTCGTCCTGTGGCTTGCCTCCGGCCCGCAGGCCGTTCCCGCGCTCATGATCCTTTTCGGGCTGACAGCAGGCTCCGCCGCCACGCTCAACTCGGCGCTTTGGGCGGAAATCTACGGAACACGCAATATCGGCGCCATCCGGTCGATGGCCCATGCCGGCATGGTGTTCTCGACGGCCATCGGCCCGGGCCTGACCGGCATGGCGATCGACGCGGGCGTCCCGTTCCCGATCCAGGGGCTTTGGCTGGCGGGCTACTCGGCCGCCGTCAGCATCGTCTTCGCGCTGATCGCCGTGCGCACGGCCCGCGCGGCGAACGCTCCCGCGCCGGCGCCGAAACCGGAAAGCGGCCTGCCCTTATAGCCTCGGGCGGCGATCCGGAACGCGCCGCACGCCTCGGCGCGACCACCCCGCTCGGGCGCGCTCCGGCACCGCCGAGGATGTCGGCGAAGCGATCCTCTGGTTGCTGAGCGATGCGTCGTCCTATGCGATGGGTGCGATATTGGATGTTTCGGAGGACGTTGAGATGCAAGCCGGGGAAAGATAGAAATCCCCGTGAAAACGGGGGTCCATCTCGCCGGAACTCTGGATCCCCGCCCCCGCGGGGATTTAGCTGCGGCTGTTTCCGATCAAGCCGATCATGCTCCAGACGTTGATGCCTGTAGCACGGATGGAGCGCAGCGAAATCCGGGGTGTTCCAGCGATCGTTCCCGGGTTACGTTTCACTTTACCCGGGTTACTTGCCGGCCAATTCAGCAAGCCATGCCTGCAGCGCCTTACCATTCATCAATTCCAGCCGGGTAGGAATCGCGCTGGCTAAGAAAGGGTCGTTACTAAGTCGTGGCGGAAAATCTGAAGTCGTTGCAAGCAAACCCTTAGAAGCAGCTGTGTCCAGCGAGACAACGCCTTGCAGGGCGCGGATGTCATCATAGCTTACAAGATGCCCCGGTTTGTTTGCCTTGACGGACCCCAAAATCTTTACCGAACCAAAGCCGCGCTTTATTGCGATCACATCACGTCCGTGATCGCCAGAACGCGGGGTAAGAATCACCTCGTCATATCCCCAACGTTTTAAACCGCCAGCGACGATCTCCTCCCATTTTTCAGGGGTGATACTGAAAGCCTGCTCCCAATTCGAGCTAAGACTCCGGATCAGTTCCACCCAAATGCCTGATGTGGAGCAAATTACCTGACCTTCAGCGACATTTTTCTCTGGAATAATCAAACCAGAAAGAGACAGGGACACTATGTCTGCAGATTTAGCCAGCTGGTCGTCGATGCCGGGCGGAACGCCTGAGGAAACGACCATCCCGATGCCAATCCCAATGGGCATTGCGTTTTTCCTTTGAGTTTTGAGCAGTAATTCAATGTTATCGGTTATGAACACATAAGCACACCTGACAATGTCAGAAATTATTTTAAGCAAGTAGCTCGGATAGAGCTTCGCTGAAGGCAGAACATCATAGCGACGCTGAATGAGCAGTTACGTCGGCGCTCAATCGAGAAGGTCAGCGCGACTATTACGCCGCCACTCACCTTACGTATTTACTGAAGTAGACAAGATCAGCGGCGTGGCTTACAGATGCCGCCGAGGATTGTACCTGCCGCATTGGGCCTTCACAGCCCCATACCGAAGGGCAAAAGCGCATTCGCTCCGAAATATCCGCGATTAGTTGCAGCATATGGGCTGTTAACATAAAGATCCAGCCAATCAAGAACTTCGTCCATGTTCTTTGCAAGCATTGTAATTTGCTGCTCAAGATGTTGGATACAGATGCGGTCATTCCATCCAACGCAGTTCCGCAGATCGACGTCCAATTGCTCAATAGATTGCCAGTCCAAGAGCAGATAAGCGGAGTCATCCTGTCGTAAAAGTGCTTTCTTCTTTTCCAGATACTTATATAGTGCAGTGTAGCTGTTGCCCTGCTTGATCTCGTAGTTGACACGGTAAGGGTGATAGGGCAGCGGTACGCGTGTCCGATACAATGCAGCAAGTCCTGCCATGATATTCGTCCTATAATGGAGTGATATTTAGCGGGCGACGCGGGACGAAAACGCTATCTACAGTATGCCCGACCGATGCGAAGACTATATCATGCGCATTCCGTTACGCAAAAGGTGATATTTCGCATATTACATGGCACTGTGAATTCAGTGCATTGCAACAAGAAAATACTTGATTGTTCATCGAATCATTTCGAGCAAAAAGTTCCAACTGACTCCGGCAAGTTTCAACTCACTTCTGCATTATCAACCCTGACAGCAAGCAACCCGGATCCCGGCTCATGGGCCGTGACAAGCGGAGCGCTGCGAACTACATGGTGTTCCAGCCATAATTCCCGCGTTACGCTCCACTTAACCCGAGCCACCCGCTCATTCGTCATCACGGTCCAAAGCCATTGAATGAACCCGCAACGCCGATCACGATCTATATCGATGCCGATGCCTGTCCGGTGAAAGCCGAGACCTACCGCGTCGCCGAGCGCTATGGCGTCAAGGTCTATCTGGTCAGCAACAGCCACATCGCGGCCCCGCGCGAGGCGTTCATAGAACGCGTCATCGTCAGCA
Organism: uncultured Hyphomicrobiaceae bacterium; assembly: GCA_964407075.1. Lineage (GTDB taxonomy): Bacteria > Pseudomonadota > Alphaproteobacteria > Rhizobiales > Rhodomicrobiaceae > JAHQVI01. Next base: position 2,045 of record CAYOUE010000107.1, on the reverse strand, counting down.
GCGGTCCGGACGCCGCGGATGACTGGATCGCGGAACGTGCATCGCGCGGTTCCATCGTCGTGACCGCCGACATTCCGCTCGCCCATCGCTGCGTCAAGGCGGGCGCGGGCGTGATCGCTCCGAACGGACGCATCCTGGAGGAAGCGTCGATCGGCATGGCGCTCGCGACGCGCAACCTGATGGACGAATTGCGCTCGGCCGGGCAGATAACGGGCGGTCCCAAGCCGTTCGACCGGCGCGACCGCTCCAATTTCCTGTCCAGTCTCGACCTCATGATCGTGCGATTGCAGCGCGAGGGTTTTGCTGTGTAAGCGGGCCTGCCCTTATAGCATCTCCAGCGGCCCCGGCCCTGCGGGCGGGGGGAAGAGACGGTCCAGTTCGGCGATCTGGTCCGGCGTCAGCGGCGCATCCAGCGCGGCGATGTTCTCCGCCAGGCGGTCCGCGCGTGCGGTCTTCGGGATCACGATGACGTCGTCCATCGCCAGCAGCCAGCGCAAGGCGGCCTGCGCAGGCGTCATCCCGCAGCGCTCGGCAAAGCCGCGCAATTCGCGCGAAGCCAGAAGCCTCGCCTGTTCGAGCGGCGAGTAGGCCATCACCGGTACGCCCCGCGCCCGCATCCAGGGAAGCGTGTCGTGCTCGATACCCCGACGGCTGAGATTGTAGAGAAGCTGGTTCGCGGCGATTCCCTGCCCGCCCGGCGCGTTCCAGGCCTCGTCCAGATCGTCCGCATCGAAATTGCTGACGCCGTAATGGCGGATCTTGCCGGCATCCTTCAGCGTCATGAACGCTTCGAGCGTCTCGGCGATCGGCACGCTGCCCGGCCAGTGCAGTAGATAGAGGTCGATCCGGTCCGTGCCGAGCCGCTTCAGGCTGCGTTCGCAGGCGGCGAGCACGCCCTTGCGCGAGGCATTTTGCGGATAGACCTTGGTGACGATGAACAGCCCCTCGCGCCGCCCCGCGATCGCCTCGCCGACCGCCTCTTCCGCGCCGCCCTCGCCATACATCTCGGCGGTGTCGATCAGGCGCACGCCGAGATCGAGCGCATGACGGATCAGGGCCGCTTCGTCCTTGCGCCGGCGCCGGGACTCGCCCATCCGCCATGTTCCTATCCCGAAGGCCGGAACCGCCTCGCCGGACGGCAATGTCACGGTTCTTTCGCTGAGCGGCGTAGACGTCATCGGCGCCTCCTGAAATGCGGTTCATGGCGTCAGCGGCGCTGCGCTGCAAAAACGCTTTGCGCCGCAACATGGTCTGGCCTGCATTTCCGCAGCCTTTCCATGCCCTTCCATGCATTTACAACAGCAATCGACCGTCTATCATAGAGGCGATTAACGAACCCCGGAACATCCATTCGACTGACAGCTTTTGCATCTGGCCCGCTGTGGCGAATAATGATCTAAAGAGGTGCGTTTGCGAACCCGCCCCCAGAGCGCGCCGCCCCTGCGCACGTAAAAAGGTGAGGATATGAACTACGAAGCTCAAGACACCGATCCTGTCGAGACGCAGGAATGGCTGGACGCGATGGAGGATGTCCTCGAACGGCATGGTGCGGAGCGCGCGCACTACCTGCTCGACAGCGCCATCCGCAAGGCGCGCGAGTCCGGCGCGAACGTGCCGTTCGGAACGACGACGGGTTATCAGAACACCATTCCGCCGGACCAGCAGCCGGATTTTCCCGGCGATCTGGCGATGGAATGGCGCATCCGGGCGATCAATCGCTGGAACGCGATGGCCACGGTCGTGCGCCGCAACAAGGTCTCCACCGAATATGGCGGCCACATCGCCAGCTTCGCCTCGGCTGCGGCGCTCTATGATGTCGGCCTCAATCATTTCTGGCACGCGCGGAGCGAAAATCACGGCGGCGATCTGGTCTTCTTCCAGGGCCATGCCGTGCCCGGGATGTATGCGCGCTCCTTCATGGAGGGCCGGATCACGGCCGAGCAGCTCGAAAATTTCCGGTCCGAGGTCGACGGCAAGGGGCTGAGTTCCTACCCGCATCCCTGGCTGATGCCGGATTACTGGCAGTTCCCGACCGTCTCGATGGG
>CAYOUE010000106.1:0-11408 GCA_964407075.1 uncultured Hyphomicrobiaceae bacterium | reverse complement strand
TCTATTTCGACGTGATCCCGAAGAATGTGGACGAGTATTTCACCTTCCTCGGCAATTACGGCGAGGAGGACGAGGCGAAGCGGCTGAGCAATCCGGTGTGGCACATTCATACCGGGCATCCGCCGGATGAGACCGTGCCGATCAGCTATAATCTGCTCCTGAACCTCGTCAGCGCGTCGAACGCCGAGGATAAGGCCGTGCTGTGGGGCTTTATCAACCGCTATGCGCCGGGGGTGTCGGCGGAAACGCATGATGCGCTCGACCGGCTGGCCGGCTATGCGATCGCCTATTTCCATGATTTCGTGAAGCCGGCGAAGCAGTTCCGCGAGCCGACGGATCAGGAGCGCGCGGCTATACATGCGCTTTACGAGCGGCTGGCGGAACTGCCCGCGGATGCGGATGGCGAGGCGATCCAGGCGGTCGTCTACGAGATCGGCAAGGAGGCCGGGTTCGAACCGCTGCGCGCATGGTTCCAGGCGCTTTACGAAGTGCTGCTGGGGCAGAGCCAGGGGCCTCGCTTCGGTTCGTTCGTCGAGCTTTACGGGATAGAGGAAACCCGCAAGCTGATCGCGGGGCGGTTGGGGCTGGACGCCGGGAAGCCGGAGAAAAAAGCGCCGCGGCGATCGAAGGCAAAGGCCGGCGCCTGAAGCCGTCGCGCTTCGCCGCATAAATTCTGCGACAATATTTTCGGGAACCTGCCTGCCGGTTTCACTGTTTCTCCCACGACTGAAAGGCCAGCCCGCACGAAGGCTGAGCTTTCAACAAAAGGAGAAACCCACATGAACCTTGGAAAAACGATCGGAGTCGCAGGATTGATGGGGGTATTTCTTGCATTTACTGCAAGCGCCCCAATGTCTTCCAGCCAGGCGATGACAAACGATTTCGCCAATATTGGTAAAACCGCAGCCGCGGCTGACCATCTGCATGAAGCGCGCCACAACGACCGCCGCTGGGGCCGCTCCGAACGCAGGCGTCACTGGCGCCGTCACGAGCGCCGGTACAACAACGACATCAATCCGGGCGCCTTTATCGCGCTCGGCGTGATCGGCGCCCTGATCGAGCGCGGCATGAACGAAAGTTCCGCCCGCACGGCGATGGAGCGCTGCGACCGGCGCTTTGTATCCTTCGAATGGGATACAGGCCTCTATACGACCTATGGCGGCGAAAAACGGCTCTGCCCCTATCTGCGCTGACAGCGCCGAGGGTAAACAGGAAAAGGCCGGCCGCGCAGCCGGCCTTTTTCCGCAATGCCGCGCAACCACGGGCACTATTGGTTATGCACAAATCACCCTGAGTTATGTTGAATTTTTTCTTAACTGATGCATAAATGCAGCAATCACGTACGGCAAGCGCCCGCCATTCAGGCCGGCCAGCATTTTCCATAATGAACTCGCTATATTTCCCTGCCGTTACAAGAGCTTGCACGTCACAGGCGAATTAGCGCCCACAATTTCATCATATGTGCAAAAGCGCGCCCGTGTGATGCGTGCCGGGACGTTGTTAGCGACTGCGCAATCAACCGCTGCGATTCTCGATCCGGCGGGTTAGACATTCCGCCGAACCTCTGGCATCATGATTACCCCCATGCGGCCTCATGGAGCACGGGGATCGGAAGTGTCAATAAAACAGGAGGTATATCATGGCGTTGGACGCGCATGTTGAAGAACTTTCAGCAAAGCACCGCCACCTGGACAAGCTGATCCGGGAAGAAGAAACCCACCCCTCCGTCGATCCGTTGAAAATAGTCGAACTCAAGCGGCAGAAACTCATTCTGAAGGACCGCCTCGCCCGGCTTCAGACGCCGCTATACAAGAAGCGTTAGCGCATCCCGATCTCTCCGCCATGCGCCAAGGGGGGTAGCCCCCGGCGCGGATGGACGAGAAAGAGCGCAGGCTGAACTGCACCCCGCAAGGCGCGCTGCCGTCACTTCTGCAGCGCGCATATCTCTCCTCTGTTCTTGCCCGCCCTCCCTCGATCGTCTAGGAATGCCGCATAAATGGCGGCGGCCAGCGGGATTTCGCGTTCCGGCGGACGTATTGCCATATCCATCACATGGCGGCCGGCGTTCACCGGGACGGCTGCGGCGCGCAGCCGCTTCACCGGGGCTGCGCCGGGCGTCCGAAGGAATGACGATGAGCGGCAAGAAGCGGGAACAGCGCCCGAAGCCGCGCCTGCCCAAGGGTATGCGCGATATCGAGGCTGACGAAATCCGGGGCGTCGAACGGATGCTCGCCACGATCCGGCGGGTTTACGAGAGCTACGGCTTCGAGCCGCTCGACACGCCCGCCTTCGAATATACGGACGCGCTCGGCAAGTTCCTGCCCGATCAGGACCGCCCGAATGAAGGCGTGTTCTCGTTTCAGGACGAGGACGAGCAGTGGCTGTCGCTTCGCTACGACCTGACTGCGCCGCTCGCCCGCTATGTCGCGCAGAATTACGACGGGCTGCCCAAGCCCTTCCGCCGCTATCAGACCGGGCCGGTCTGGCGCAACGAAAAGCCGGGACCGGGCCTCTTCCGCCAGTTCATGCAATTCGACGCCGATACGGTGGGCACGGACAGCGTGGCGGCGGACGCCGAGCTTTGTATGCTCGCGGCGGATACGCTGGAGGCGCTTGGAATTGAGCGCGGGGATTTTTCAATTCGCCTCAGCAGCAGGAAAATTCTTGATGGTGTTATGGACAACATCGGACTTGCCGATGAGCAATTCGCTGGAAAGCGTCTGATTGTGCTGCGCGCGATCGATAAACTCGATAAATTCGGTATATCAGGGGTTAGCGATCTTCTTCGTAACGGTCGTCTTGACGAAAGCGGCGATTTCACAAAGGGCGCAAATCTTGCAGATGAGCAAGCTGACGTCATTCTAGGCATTCTGGCAGCCCAGCGACAAGGCGCGGGAGCAACCATGGATGCGATGAATGAGTATATTCAAAATAGCGGCATCGGCGAAGAAGGCTTCGTCGAACTGGACAGGATCGGCGAGCTTTTCTCGAAGGCTGGATATGAAGACCGAATTTTTATCGCGCCCTCAGTTGTGCGCGGTCTGGAGTATTACACAGGCCCAGTATTCGAAGCCGAGCTAACGTTTGACACCAAGGATGAAAACGGACAACTCATCCGCTTCGGCTCGGTCGGCGGCGGCGGGCGCTATGACGGACTGGTGGCGCGTTTCAAGGGCGTCGAAGTGCCTGCGACAGGCTTTTCCATCGGCGTCTCCCGGCTCTACGCCGCGTTGAAAGCACTGGGCAAGCTAGAGGCCGACGCCGCATCCTGCCCCGCAATCGTCCTGGTCATGGATAAGAACCGCACCGCCGACTACTACAACATGGCCCGCACGCTCCGCGCCGCCGGTATCCGCGCGGAAATGTATCTCGGCACATCGGGCATGAAGGCGCAGATGAAATACGCCGACAAGCGCGGCGCGCCGTGCGTCATTATTCAGGGCGGCGACGAGAAGGCGCGCGGCGAGATCACGATCAAGGACATGATCCTCGGCGAGCAGCTTTCGCAGGAGATCGCCGACAATCAGGAATGGCGCGAAGGCCAGCCGGCGCAGTTCTCCGTCAAGGAGGACGAACTTGTCGAGGCGGTCCGCTCTGTGCTCGCGCGTCACGGCAAGACAGCCAGTTAGGATGGGATCGGATTTGATGCAGAGCTTCTCAATTCGTCGCCCCGGCCGAAGCGAAGCGGAGAGCCGGGGTCCAATAGCCTCACAGCTCGTGCATAATTTTGCGGAAAGGCGAGTGGATCCAGGCTCGCGCCTTTGGCGCGTCCGGGACGACGCTGCGGAGGATCTGCCACACCGCGCTTCCAACTGGCCTCAACAGATCGCGTAATAGGCATCGGATCACCCAATGACGGCGGAATCGGCGACGCAGTTCGACGCGCTGGAAGCCCAGGCGGAGAGAATCATGGGGATATTCGCGCGCTCCGGCTACGAGCGCGTCGCCCCCTCCTTCATCCAGCCTGCGGACATCTTCCTCGACCGGATCGGCGAGGCGCTGCGCAACCGGACCTATGTCTTCACCGATCCGGACGGGCAGGAACTCTGCCTGCGACCCGACCTCACCATCCCGGCCTGCCGCATCTATCTGGAGCGCAACCCCGGGGCGGACGCTCTCGCGCGCTATTCCTATAACGGCCCGGCCTTCCGCTTCCAGCCGGGCGGCGGCGACGCGCTGCGCCCGCGCGAATTCCGCCAGGCCGGGATCGAGAATTTCGGCGATCCCGACCGCGAGCGCGCCGAAGCAGAGGTGCTGGGGCTGATCCTCGAAGCGGTGCGCAGCGCCGGCCTTGCAGGCTTCCAGATCCGCTGCGGCGATCTCGGGCTGTTCTGCGCCATGCTGGACGCCCTGCCGGTTCCGGAGCGTTGGCGCGACCGGCTGATGCACGAATTCTGGCGACCGGGGAGCTTCCACGACATTCTCCGCCGTCTCGCCTCCCCGCCCGCCGCGATCCCGGACCCGAAAGTTGCTGAACTCGCCGCCGCGCTCGATCCGGACGACAGGATGAAGGCGGAACATCAGGTAGCGGAGTTTCTTGACCGGGAAAATCTCGCGTTTCTCGGGATGCGCGATATCGGCGAAATCGCGGAACGCCTGCTCGCCGCTGCTGCCGACATGCGCGAGGCCCCGCTTTCGCCGGACGTGATCGCCCTGATCGAGGCCTATCTGAGCGTGTCCGGCCCGCCCGGCGAGGCGTTCGGCGTGATCGCGGCGCTGGCCGGGGACGCCGGACTGGCTCTCGGCGAGGCGCTCGCCGCCGCGCGACGCCGCCACGATCTCATGGCGGAGATGCACGGCGGCTCAGACGCAATGGTCTTCGACGCCGATTTCGGCCGGAACCTGGAATATTACTCCGGCTTCGTGTTCCAGATCGAGATGCCCGGCCGGGGCGTCGCCGGACAGATCGCAGGGGGCGGGCGCTATGACGGCCTGCTCAAGGCGATCGGCGCGGAGAATGACGCCCCGGCTATCGGTTCTGCCATCCACACAGAGCGGCTGCTCGCCGCCTGCGGAGATTTGCGGCGATGAGCAATGGAAAGCTCGTTCTCGGCGTGCCGTCGAAAGGCCGCCTCATGGAGCAGACCGCGGACGCCTTTGCCCGGCTCGGCCTTGCATACGAAAAGACCGGCCATGAGCGCGGCTATCAGGGCGCGATACTCGGCCAGCCGGATATCGAGGTCGCCTATCTTTCCGCCGCAGAGATCGCCCGCCATCTGCAACTCGGCCGCGTCCATCTCGGCGTCACCGGCGAGGATCTGGTGCGCGAGCACATGGCGGACGCCGACGAGCGCTGCGAGTTCCTGGCGCGGCTCGGCTTCGGCCATGCCGACGTCGTGGTCGCCGTGCCGGAGTGCTGGGTGGACGTCGCCACCATTGCCGATCTGGAGGAGGCGGCGCAGCTTTTCGACCGCCGCCACGGGATGCGAATGCGCGTGGCGACCAAATATATGAGTCTGTCGCGGCGCTTCTTCGCGGAGAAGGGCCTGACGCGCTACAGGCTGGTCGAAAGCCTCGGCGCGACCGAAGGCACGCCCGCCGCCCAGACCGCCGAGATCGTGGTGGACATCACCACCACCGGGGCTACGCTCAGGGCGAACCACCTGAAGCTGCTCGATGACGGGCTGATCCTGAAATCGCAGGCCTGCCTGGTCGCTTCGAAAACCGCGCCGCATACGCCCCGCAGCGCCCGCGCCGAAGCCTTCATTCGCGAAAGGCTCGCTGCGTCCTGACGCGAACGTCCCATTTAGGGGCATGGGCACGGCGCGGTTCACAAGGACGTTAAATTCGACAGCTAAGTAGTGAGTTGAGACCGTCTATCGTAGAGATTGACGAAGCCGGCGTTGAGTGGTCTGGTGCATCAATGGAAAATTCGATCCGCCGCTCGCATTCCTTGAGCGTTCCGAATCTGCTGACCTATTTCCGCCTCGCAGCCGTGCCGGCGCTGGCGGCGGTCCTGTTCTTCATTCCCGGCGACGGCGGGCGCTGGCTTGCGCTCGTCATATTCGTGACGGCCGCGATCACCGATTTTCTCGACGGCTATCTGGCGCGCGCATGGAGCCAGCAATCGCGGCTCGGCCAGATGCTCGATCCCATCGCCGACAAGCTGCTGGTCGGCGCGGTGCTGCTGCTGCTGGTTGCGGATCAGACCATTTCGGGGTGGTCTGTCTGGGCGGCGCTGATTATCCTGTCCCGCGAAATTCTCGTTTCGGGACTGCGCGAGTTTCTGGCCGAGTTGAACGTCACCGTCGCGGTAAGCCGCCTGGCGAAATGGAAGACGACCATGCAGATGGTGGCGCTGTGCGTTCTGATGGTCGCGGAGCCTGCGAACCGGATTTACGAATTCGCGGCGGTCGAATTCGGGCTGACACTGCTCTGGGCAGCGGCGCTGCTCACGCTTTACACCGGCTTCGACTATTTCCGCGCCGGACTGAAGCATGTTATTTACGAAAGCTGAGATGACCGTAAAACTTCTGTATTTCGCCTGGGTGCGCGAGAAGGCCGGGCTGGCCGAGGAGACCGTCGAGCTGCCGGAAGGCGCGGAAACGGTCGCCGATGTCATCGCATGGCTGAAAACGCGCGGCGAGAACTACGCCAGCGCCTTCGAGCGCGACGCCGTGATCCGCGCCGCGATCAACCAGACCCACGCCAGGCATGACGCACCCGTAGCAGGCGCGCGCGAAATCGCTTTCTTCCCGCCCGTGACGGGGGGGTGAAGAAAGGCCGCTGTCGGCATTTCTCGGTTCCTTCCCGGTCCATTCCCGATTATTCAAAAGGTGATTCTTCTCAATGTCGTCCCGGAAATGCTGCAGGCATTGTCCGGGATCCAGCCGCAAGCAAAGAGCTGGATCCCCGCCAGCACGGGGATGACGAAAAAACGATAGCCTTCGATTAACACCGACGGACACATCATGCCTGACCTGTTACTTGAACTCTTCTCCGAAGAAATCCCGGCGCGGATGCAGCCCCGCGCGGCCGAAGACCTGGCGCGGCTGGTCGGCGAGGGGTTGACAGGGGCCGGGCTGACCTTCGGAGCGAGCGAGGCGGACTCCGGTCCGCGGCGGCTGGTGTTGCATATCGAGGGGCTGAGCGCCCGCTCGGCGGACATCAGAGAGGAACGTAAGGGCCCGCGCGTCGGCGCGCCGGACAAGGCACTCGAAGGCTTCATGCGCGCCGCGGGCGTCGAAAGCCTCGACGAATGCGAGACGCGCGACGACGGCAAGGGCGCATATTACGTCGCGGTGATCGAGAAGCCGGGCCGCGCGGCGGGCGAGATCGTCACCGAGATCGTGCCGGACGTGGTCCGCAAGTTCCCCTGGCCCAAATCCATGCGCTGGGGATCGTCGCGCCTGCGCTGGGTGCGCCCGCTGCATTCGATCCTATGCGTGCTCGATGGCGAGGTTGTGCCCTTCGAGATCGAGGGCATCGCCAGCGGACGCGCCACTTGCGGCCATCGCCGCGCGCAGAAACCGGAATTGCGCGGGAAGGCGCTGCCGGTTGAAGATTTCGCCGAATACAAGCACACGCTGGAAGCCGCGAATGTCATCGCCGAGCGCACGCGCCGCATCGAGATCATCCGCGAAGGCTGTAAAAAGCTGGCGGCGCAGGAAAAGCTCGATTGGGTAGAGGACCACGGGCTGGTTGACGAGAATGCGGGGCTCGCCGAGTGGCCCGTGATCCTGGCAGGAAGCTTCGATGAGAGCTTCCTCGATGTGCCGCAGGAGGTCCTGACCACCTCCATGAAGGCGCACCAGAAGTGCTTTTCGCTACGATACCAAGGTTCAGCCAAAATGGCTAACCGCTTCTTAATGGTCGCAAATCTGGACGCGCCCGACCGTGGCAAATCCATCATGGCGGGCAATGAGCGCGTGATCCGCGCGCGGCTGTCGGACGCGAAATTCTTCTGGCAGACGGACAAGGCGCGCGGGCTGGATGCGATGCTGCCAAAGCTCGACGCGATCACGTTCCATGAGAAGCTGGGGACGCAAGGGCAGCGGGTTCAGCGGATCGCGGCGCTGGCGCGGGAGCTTGCGCCGCTGGTCGGGGCCGATCCTGAAAGGTGCGCGCGGGCGGCGATGCTGTGCAAGGCCGATCTGGTCTCGGAGACGGTGGGCGAATTTCCGGAGCTACAGGGGGTGATCGGGCGCTATCTCGCGCTTGAGGCGGGCGAGGATGCCGAGATTGCGGATGCGATTGCCGATCATTACAAGCCGGCAGGGCAAGGCGATGATGTACCGACCGCGCCGGTCTCGATCGCCGTCGCGCTGGCGGATAAGCTGGATATGCTGGTCGGCTTCTGGGCGATCGACGAGAAGCCGACGGGGAGCAAAGATCCGTATGCTCTGAGGCGGGCGGCTTTAGGAATTATTTCGATAATTATAGAACGTGATCTAAGGATTTCATTGTCAGAAGTATTTGCACATACCATCATTGGGTATCTGCGCCAGAAAAATTCTTATGTTAGAGAAGGTATAAAATCCTGGACACAAGATGCATTTGACCTCGATCAGATCATATCAAAATCTTTCGATGCCTATACGGCAGCTAAGATTCAAGACTTCATTGCCGAAAGATTGAAGGTACAGCTTCGCAGTAAAGGCGCACGCCACGACCTCATCGACGCCGTCTTCGCTTTGCCCGGTCAGGATGACCTCCTGATGATCGTGCGGCGGGTCGAGGCGCTGGGCCGTTTCCTAGACACGGAAGACGGTGCAAACCTGCTGGCTGGCGTCAAGCGGGCGCAGAACATTCTCCGCATCGAGGAGAAGAAGGACAAGCGCTCCCATGACGGGGAGCCGGATGCCAAGCTGCTGACCGAGCCTGAGGAAAAGGCGCTGGCGAAGGCCATCGGCGACGTGACGAAAGCAGCGCGCAAGGCGCTCGACGCGGAGGATTTCGAGGGCGCGATGGCGGCGATGGCGAAACTGCGCTCAGCCGTAGACGCCTTCTTCGACAAGGTCACGGTCAACGCCGACGACGCCGCGATCCGCGAGAATCGCCTGAAGCTGCTCTCGCAAATCCGCACGGCGACGCTGGAGGTGGCCGACTTCTCGAAGATCGGGGGTTAGGTCATATTGAATTATGTCGGCAGCCCGGATGAAGCGAACCGGAACCCGCGCTATGGGTTGGCGGGCGGCATCGCGCCGGCAAGAATGGTGCGGTCGAGAGGACTTGAACCTCCACGGGTTGCCCCACAGCGACCTCAACGCTGCGCGTCTACCTGTTCCGCCACGACCGCATGACTCAAAGCGCGCAAACGAATTCGCAAACAATAGCGAAGACGCAGGCAAGCCGCGAATGAGTGTCGCGAAGCATTAGCAAAGGGTGAAGTTTATTGCAAGCGCGCGCATATTCAATTGTGCGCCTGTGCGCAGAGGCTGATGGCGTTTGCGGCCGCAACGTACGCGGGGCCAGATCGCTGCGGACCGCACTGCCAACGCTTGACTGAAGACACATTCGCACGATGGAGTTTCGATTTGGTAAAATGCGACGCGCCCGCGATGAAAAAAGACGCCGGCGTAACAGGTATTGAATGGCGGATCTCGCCCGGCCTCACGCCCTATCCGGAGGCCGTTGCGGAGATGGAGCGTCTCGTCGCCGGAATCCGGGCCGGACGCGCGCCCGAAACGGTCTGGCTGCTGGAGCACCCGCCCCTCTATACGGCCGGATCCAGCGCAAGGCCGGAAGATCTCATCGATCCGGATCGCTTCCCCGTGCACAAGACAGGGCGCGGCGGGCAGTACACCTATCACGGCCCCGGCCAGCGCGTGAGCTATCTCATGCTCGATCTGGCGCGCCGGGACAAGGACGTGCGCCGCTTCGTCTGCCGGATAGAGGCCTGGATCATCGGCGCGCTCGCCCGGCTCGGCGTCGAGGCCCATGTCCGCGAGGGGCGCACAGGCGTCTGGGTCGCAAGGCCGGAAAAAGGCCCCGGCGCGGAGGACAAGATCGCGGCGATCGGCATCCGCGTCCGCCGGTGGGTGACTTATCACGGCGTTAGCCTCAACGTTTCACCGGACCTGACGCACTATGACGGCATCGTTCCCTGCGGCATCTCCGACCAGTCTGTGACCAGTTTGACCGAGCTGAATCCAAAATATTCGATGGAGGATGCAGATAAAGCCCTTGCCGCCACATTCCCGAACCATTTTGGCCTCAACTCTGGTACGTGAAGGCACGATCCTGGCGGGAGCGATCCGCTGGCCTCCCGGCTTCAGCCGATCGACGCCGGACGGGGGTGCGCGCGACAATGGATTGTATGCAATATAACCCGGCCAACATGCCGGAATAACGACATTTTTTCTGGTTAATTCAGTATTCAACAGGGACTTTCCCGGCCAGCCATAAACCTTTATCAGTGAAGCGTTGAGCAATGGACCAGACTTTAATCATGGATCAGGTTTCCACAGGCGGCCAGAAAGAGCGCATCCGCAAATTCCGCAGGCGGCTGCAGACCTCGGACACATTCGTGATGCCGGAAATCTGGGACGTGGTGAGCGCCCGGATCATGGCCGATGCCGGCTTCGAGTTCATCGGCACCTCCGCAACGGCACTCGGCTGGTCGCTCGGCTACACCCGCGAGGAGCGCATCGCGGCGGACGACATACTGACAATGGCGGCGCGGATTGCGCAAAACTCGGAAACCCCGGTCAATATCGATCTGGAAGGGGCGGCGGGCCGTTCGCTCGAAGAGTTGAAATACGCGGTGAGCGCTGCAGTATCTGCCGGCTGCTGCGGCATCACGCTGAGCGACGGAGGCCGCAACGCCGCGCACGGGATCCTCAGTACCGACGAGATGGCGGAGTGCGTGCGGGCCGTCAAGGCGGCAACGGCCGAGATCAAGATGCCCGCCGTCATCACTATCAGCACGGAAGCCTTCCTGCTCGGCCCGCAGGTGCATTCCCCGTTCGAGACGACTGTCGAACGCTCCGAAGCCTATTTCGCATCCGGCGCGGATTGCGTGCTCGTGCCCGGGGTGCAGCACATCCAGATTCTCGAAAAGCTCGCAGGCGTCGTCGATGGACCGCTCGCCATTTCGGTCGCCTACAGCCCCGCGCCGGATGTGAAATCCTACGCCGGGATCGGCATTTCCTGCATCACCATAGGGAGTGGTCTGTTCCGCTCGCTGCTCGGGAACATGCGCTACAAGGCGGAAGAACTGATCGCCTTCGGGCATTTCAACCAGCTCGACAAGGCGATCTCTGAGGACCAGATCGAGGAGCTGCTGCGCTAACGCCGGCGGAGCGTCAGCCCGCAACCGAGCTTGCAGGAAAACCGGTTTCCACTTTTGCCGATCCATATCGCCGGCTCCTGAACTGGAATCGGCAGGGCGCTTTATCGGTTACTTGAAGCATCGGATTCATCCGAAAACCGCTTCGCACTTTTCGGTCCGATGCGCTCTATCGGTT
>CAYOUE010000105.1:5930-11425 GCA_964407075.1 uncultured Hyphomicrobiaceae bacterium | reverse complement strand
TATGAGCCGCAACAGCGCCAGGCCCAGCGTGGTCTTGCCCGAACCGGACTCGCCCACCACGCCGAGCGTCTGCCCCTCGCGCAGCTTCAGCGAAAGCCCGTCCACGGCCTTGATGTGATCGACAGTCTTGCGGAGCAGGCCGCGCCTGACCGGGAACCAGACCTTGAGATCGTCCGCCTCCATGACGACCGGAGCTGAATGGTCGGCTGCCGGAGGGCGGCCCTTCGGTTCGGAAGCGATCAGGTGCTTGGTGTAGCTGTGCTGGGGATCTTCGAAGATCTGGCCGACCGGGCCGCGCTCCACGATCTCGCCATGGCGCATGACGCAGACGCGCTCCGCCATCTTGCGCACGATGCCGAGGTCGTGGGTGATAAGCAGCATCGCCATGCCGAGCCGGTTCTGGAGTTCCTTGAGCAACTCAAGGATCTGCGCCTGGATCGTGACGTCGAGCGCGGTGGTCGGTTCGTCGGCGATGAGCAGGTCGGGACTGTTAGCGAGCGCCATCGCGATCATGACTCGCTGACGCTGGCCGCCCGATAGCTGATGCGGGAAGGATTTCAGCCTCTCCGCCGGGTTGACGATGCCGGCCTGGGTCAGAAGTTCGACGGTGCGGGCGGCCGCCTGCTCGGCGTTCATGCCCTGATGCAGCTTCAGCACTTCGCCGACCTGCTTCTCCACCGTATGCAACGGATTGAGCGAGGTCATCGGCTCCTGGAAGATCATGCCGATATCCTTGCCGCGGATCTCGCGCATCTCCGCATCCGTCATTTTCAGGACGTTGCGGCCCTTGAAGAAGATTTCCCCGTTCGGGTGGCTGGCGGCAGGGTAGGGCAGCAGGCGCACGGCGGAAAGCGCGGTGACGCTCTTGCCGGAGCCGGACTCCCCGACCAGCGCCAGCGTCTCGCCCTTGCGGATGTCGAAGGACACGTTCCTGACGGCGTGGGTGACGGTGCCGGAACTGTGGAAGTCCACCGAGAGATTGCGAACGTTGAGAAGGCTGTCGCGGCTGTCGGTCATGGCGCCTCTCTCACTGGAACGTCTTGCGCGGGTCGAAGGCGTCGCGGATCGCCTCGCCGATGAAGATCAGCAGGCTGAGCATGATCGCTATGACGAAGAACGCCGTCAGCCCGAGCCACGGCGCCTGGAGATTGTTCTTGCCCTGCGCGAGGAGCTCGCCGAGCGAGGCCGAGCCTGGCGGAAGGCCAAGGCCGAGAAAGTCGAGCGAGGTGAGCGCCGTGATCGAGCCGTTCAGGATGAAGGGAACGAAGGTCAGCGTCGCCACCATCGCGTTCGGCAGGAGATGCTTGAACATGATCTTGGCGTCGGACAGGCCGAGTGCGCGGGCGGCCGTGATGTACTCGAAATTGCGCCCGCGGAGAAATTCCGCGCGTACCACGCCCACGAGTGACACCCAGCTGAAGGCGAGCATGATCGCCAGCAGGATCCAGAAGCTGGGCGTGATGACCGCAGCGATGATGATGATGAGATAAAGCTGCGGGATCGAGGTCCAGATCTCGATGAAGCGCTGGAAGATGAGATCGAGCCAGCCGCCGAAATAGCCCTGTACTGCGCCCGCAGCGATGCCGATGAAGGACGAGAGTACCGTCAGGATCAGGCCGAACAGCACGGAGATGCGGAAGCCGTAGATGACGCGGGCGAGAACGTCGCGGCCCTGATCGTCGGTCCCCAGAATGTTCTCCGATGTCGGCCGTGACGGGGCAGGCTCGGGCAGATCCAGATTGATGGTGCGGTAGTCGTAGCGGATCGGCGGCCAGACGATCCATCCGCCCCTCTCACGTATCAGATCCTGCACGAACGGATCGCGGTAATCGGCTTCGGTCTCGAATTCGCCGCCGAATGCGGTTTCGGGGTAGCTGGTGAAGACCGGCGTATAGTAGCCGCCGTCATACTGGACAAGCAGCGGCCGGTCGTTCGCGATCAGTTCGGCGAACAGCGTCAGAATGAACAGGACCAGGAAGATCCAGAAGCTGTAATAGCCGCGTTTGTTGGACTTGAAGTTTTGAAGGCGGCGCCGGTTGATCGGCGAAAGCTCAAAACGGCTGCGCCTGGGAAGCGGAGACGCAATCTGTTGGCCAAGGCCGGTGCTGACGGTTTCTTCCTTGGAGACGCGAGTGTCCATCATCTCGGCCTAGACCTCCCGCGATTCGAAATCGATCCGTGGATCGATCCAGGTGTATGTCAGATCGGAGATCAGGCCGATGAAAAGCCCCATGAGCGAGAAGATGTACAACGTCGCGAAAATCACCGGATAGTCGCGGTTGATGACGGACTCGAAGGACAGAAGACCCAGGCCGTCCAGAGAGAAGATCGTCTCGATCAGCAGCGAAGCCCCGAAAAACGCGCCGATGAACGCGCCGGGAAAGCCCGCCACGATCAGCAGCATCGCGTTGCGGAACACATGGCCGTAAAGCACCTGCCGCTCGCTCAGGCCCTTGGCCCACGCGGTCATCACATATTGCTTCTTGATCTCGTCGAGGAATGAGTTCTTCGTCAGCAAAGTCAGCGTTGCGAAAGCGCCGAGCGACATGGCGATGAGCGGCAGCGTGAGATGCCAGAAATAATCAACGATCTTCATCGGCCAGGACAACTCGTCCCAATTATCCGACGTCAGCCCGCGCAATGGGAACCAGTCAAGGAAGGTACCGCCTGCGAACAGGACGATGAGCAGGACAGCGAACAGGAAGCCGGGAACGGCGTAGCCGATGATGATCGCGCCGCTGGTCCAGACGTCGAAGGGCGTGCCGTCCTTGACCGCCTTGCGGATGCCGAGCGGGATCGAGATGCCATAGCTGATGAGGGTCATCCACAAACCCAGCGAGATCGAGACCGGCAGCTTCTCGATGATGAGGTCGATCACGCTGACATCGCGGAAATAGCTTTCGCCGAAATTGAAGGTCAGATAGTTGCCCATCATGAGCAGAAAGCGTTCCAGCGGCGGCTTGTCGAAGCCATACTGCACTTCGAGGCTTCGGATGAATTCCGGGTCGAGTCCTTGCGCGCCGCGATAGTTTGAGGCTGGGCCGGAATCGCCCGATCCCGCGCCTTGCTGGCCCGTTCCGCCGCTGAAATCACCCTGCGGGGAGCCGCTGATGCGCGCCGTCGCGCCAGGGTCCGCGCCGGAGAGCTGTGCAATCATCCGCTCGACGGGGCCGCCCGGCGCGAACTGGATGACCGCGAAGCTGATAATCATGATCCCGAGCAGCGTCGGGATCATAAGGAGCAGGCGGCGGATGATATAGGCGCCCATCGTCGTTTACTTTCTTCTTATTGCGCGCTCTTTGCGGCTTTCTCTGCGTCGAACCACCAGGTGTCGATCACGCCGCGCGCGTAATCCGGTTTCGTCTCGGGCCAGGAGAAGCGGTCCCAGAACGCCAGATTGTGGGAAGCCTTGTACCATTGCGGCACCCAGTAATGCTGGGCGCGCAGAATGCGGTCGAGCGCGTTGGCGGCGGTGCGCAGCTCCGCGCGGCTTTCAGCCTGCAGCATATGATCGATCATGGCGTCGACGGCGGGATTGGCGATGCCCGCGAGATTGAAGCTCCCCTTGGTCGCGGCGCTCTCGGAACTCATGAAGTTCCGGATTTCCGGGCCGGGCGTCAGGCTCACGATGAAGCGCGACATATCGAGATCGTAGTCGAAATCCTTCAGACGCACCTGATATTGCGCCGCATCGATATTGCGGATCGTCACCTCAACGCCGATAGAGCGCAGCTTCTCGGCATAGAAATTGAAGATCCGCTCCAGACTCGGCTGCTCCATCAGAAATTCAACGGTCAGCCGCTCGCCTGCCTCATTGACCCGGACGCCGTTCTCGATGCGCCAGCCGGCTTCTTCGAGAAGTCTCGATGCTTCCCGGAGCTGGCGGCGGTCGCGGCCCGTGCCGTCGCTGACCGGGGGCGTATAGGGCGGCTCGTCGAAAACCTCCGGAGGCAGTCCCGCGCGGAACGGCTCAAGCAGCTTGAGTTCGGCCTCGCTCGGCAGCCCCGAGGCTTCGAGATCGGAATTGACGAAATAGCTCGTGGTGCGCTTGTACAGGCTGTAGAAGAGGTTCCGGTTGGTCCATTCGAAATCGAAAGCGTAATCGAGGGCCTTGCGCACGCGCCGGTCGGAGAATTTGGCGCGTCTTGTATTGATGAACCAGCCTTGTGCGCCGGCCGGGCGCAGATCGGGTATCGTGAGCAGCTTGATACGCCCGTTCCTCACCTGCGGCACGTCATATTCGGTTGCCCAGCTTTTCGAGGTGAATTCTTCGCGCAGGTCGTAGGCCCCTGCCTTGAAGGCTTCGAGGCCCGCTGTGCGGTCGCGGAAATATTCGTAGCGGATCTCGTCGAAATTCCAGCGGCCCCGGTTGACCGGCAGGTCGGCTGCCCAATAATCGGCGCGCCGCCGGTAGGTTATCACCTGGCCGGTGTTGTAGCTGCCGATCTCATATGGGCCAGATCCCATCGGTGCGGTCAGCGAGGAAGCGTAGAAGTCCTTGTCCTCGTAGAACGCCTTGGACAGCACCGGCATTCCGGCGACGATCATCGGCAGATCGCGCAGATTGTTTCCGGCGAATTCGAAGCGCACCGTATGATCGTCGATCGCGACGACCTTGGCGACGTCGCGCAGCGGGCCATGAAAGCTCGGATGCGCTTTGGCCGGGTCGCGCAGCATCTCGATAGAGAATGCGACGTCTTCGGCCGTCACGGGAGAGCCGTCGCGGAACTTCGCCTCCGGGCGGAGATAGAACACGGCGGAGCGCCGGTCTTCGGCGACCTCGGCCGCTTCCGCGATCAGCCCGTATACTGCGTCGGGTTCGTCCGCCGCGCGGGTCATCAGCGTGTCGAACAGGAACTCCAGCCCCTGTGCGGCGTCGCCGCGAACCACGAAAGGGTTGAAGCTGTTGAAGGTGAGAACCGCGCCGGTGCCGATGGTGGACAGGCGTCCGCCCTTGGGAGCGTCGGAATTGACATAGTCGAAATGTTTGAAGTCCGGCGGGTATTTCAGCTTCCCGAAGGCCGAAAGGCCGTGGGTCCTTTCCCCCGCGTGTGCGGGTGCGACGAACAGCGCTGCGAGAAGGGAAACTGCAAGCGTCTTTAAGAATGGCTTAATCACGATAACCCAGTTCCTGGAGCCTTCATGTCTCAGTTTGTGGAGGCGTTCGCCGCCTTCTGCGCGTCATGCCACCAGATGGTCGGAAAGCCGATCGCGCGCGAGGGCAGGGGATCGGGATGAGAATATTTGTTCCAGTAGGCGATCCGCTCGTTCGGCGCGAAATATTGCGGCACGACGTAATGCCGCCAGAGCAGCACGCGGTCGAGCGCGCGGCAGGCGGCGATGAGTTCCTCCCGGTCCTTGGCGAAGATGATACGGTCGATCAGCGTGTCGATGGCCGGGTCCTTGATGCCGATGGTGTTGCGGCTGCCGGGCTGGTCCGCGGCCTCCGATCCCCAGAAATCGCGTTGCTCGTTTCCGGGCGATTCGGACTGGCT
>CAYOUE010000105.1:1986-5920 GCA_964407075.1 uncultured Hyphomicrobiaceae bacterium | reverse complement strand
CTGGCTGAAGCCGCCCACGATCATGTCGAAGTCGAACTCGTCGACGCGCGCGGTGTACTGCGCCGCGTCGACCACTCGTATCGACACCTGCACGCCGAGCCGTTCCAGAGCCTGTTTGTAAGGCGCGGCGATGCGCTCGAACAGCGGGGAGACCAGCAGGATTTCAACGGACAGTTTGTCGCCGGTCTCACGATTGGTCAGCACGCGGTCGCGGACCTCCCAGCCCGCTTCGTTGACCAGACGCAGCGCCTCGCGCAGATTGCGGCGATCCACAAGCTCGTTGTCTGGATTGAAAGGATTGCTGTACTCCTCGGTGAAGACTTCCGGCGGGATCTGGCCGCGCAGGCTTTCGAGGATTTCAAGCTCCAGACCTTCCGGCAGGCCCTCGGCTTTCAATTCCGTTCCCTCGAAATAGCTCGCCACGCGCGTGTACTGCCCATAGAACAGGTTTTTGTTCATCCATTCGAAATTGAACATCAGGTTGAAGGCGCGGCGCACGCGCGGATCGGAGAATTTCGAGCGGCGCGTGTTCATGACGAAGGCCTGCATGGGCTGCGAGCCTTCGAGGATGATGTCGCCGCGCTTTACGACCCGGCCGTCGCGCACGGCGGAAAAATCGTAGGCTGTGGCCCAGTTCTTCGCCGAGTTCTCGAAGTAATAATCGCTCTTGTTCGCCTTGAAGGCTTCGAAGGCGACCGTCTGGTCGAGGAAATATTCGTAGCGGATCGTGCCTATGTTGTTTTTGCCGACATTCACCGGGAGATCCTTCGCCCAGTAATCCTCGACCCGCTCAAGCTCGATGTAGCGGCCCGCCTCGAACGCCTTCACACGGTAAGGGCCGCTGCCGAGCGGGGCTTGCAGCCATGTCGATCCCGGATCGCGCTCCTCGTTGTAGAAATGCTTCGGCAATACCGGGAGCTGGCCGACGATATGCGGCAATTCGCGATTGTTCTTCTCATCGAAGGTGAACGTTACCTGGCGCGGGCCGGTCTCCTCGGCGCGGACAACGTTCTTGTAGTAGGCCTTGCGGAAGGCGTTGTGCTCCTTCATGGCTTCGAGGCTGAAGATCACGTCATCGACGGTGATCGGCTGCCCGTCATGCCAGCGCGCCTCGTCACGCAGCTTGAAGGTGACGGAGGAGAAGTCTTCCGGGTATGATACCCATTCCGCAACCTGTGTGTATTCCGATGCGATCTCGTCGAAGCTGGGCGTCATCAGCGTTTCGTAGATGAAGCCGACCGGCCCAGCGAGGTTGCCCTTCGACGGAATGATGTTCAGGTTGTCGAACGAGCCTATTGCGGAGAGACGCACCGTCCCGCCCTTGGGCGCATCGGGGTTCACATAGTCGAAATGGGGAAAGTCGGGCGGATATTTCGGGTCGCCGATGAGCGCGTGGCCGTGGCGCAGTTCGCTGGCGCCGGCCTGGGCGGCGAGGGCGAGCGCGGCGAGGATTGTCAGGAACGGTTGCAGGCCGGAACGCAGCCTTTCAATCATGATGGGCAAATCCGTTTCGTTTGAATGTCTCCAATGGGTGAACGTAAAGCCTATCGTCTTAGAATGGAATGATGCAAATCCAGGACCAAGTTAAATATTTTTCATGCGCTTCAACGGTTTTTGATCCCGCCTTGAGTTTGCGGAGCATCCTGAGCTTCGCAGGCCGCCGTTTTTGCCTTGCATGGCTGCAACTTAGGAAAACGCCGCAGGCTCCGGCAAATGGCGCCGGGAGCCGCGGCGTTGCAGACGGGGCAAGATGTGCCGAGCTCAGTTCTGTGCGGGTTCGGCGGGCGCGGCCTCCTGCGCGGGCGCGGAAGCCGCTTCCGCAGGCGGCGTCATGGTTCCGGGCGCAGGCATTGCCTCCGGAGCCGCCATTTGCGTCTCGGGCGCAGCGCTCGCGGCTTCCTCAGGTTCGGGGAAGGGCGGCGCGTTCGGGCTGACCGACCTCATGTAGGCGATCAGGTCGGCGCGTGCCTTGTCGTTATTAATCCCGGCGAAGGCCATCTTGGTGCCGGGAACGCATTCGCGGGGATTGCGCAGGAAGCAGTCCAGCCGATCATAGTCCCAGACACCGCCATATTCCTCCAGCGCGGCGGAATAGGCGAAGCCCTCGTGAGCGGCGACCTGAGCGCCGACGATGCCATACAGGTTCGGGCCGATCTTGTTCGGGCCGCCTTCATCGAAGCCGTGACAGGCGACGCATTTGCGGGCCTCTCTCATGCCGCTGTCCAGCGAGGCGGATGCGAGCAGCACGCTGAAAGGCGGCGTCTCGGCGGCAGTCTCCTGCTGTTCTCCCGCTCCGGGCGCCGCGGACGTATCTGCGGCGACGACTTCAGGCTCCGGCTCGGAACCGCCTCCGCTCGGATAGGTGATGTCGACGAATGTCCGCGCGCCGAAGATCACAAGCAGCGCGGACAGCGTCGCGCCCGCCGCCATGTTCACAAGCCACTTATCCATGAGCTGCCCTTCCTTATTGCCGTCATGCCGCGCTTCCGGTCAAAGCGCCCGGATCGCGCCTCCATAATATTTTCCTGCTTGCCAATACGATAGGTGATGGCGCAGAAAAAGCCCTCAAAGAAGGCGAATTGTCTCATTTCGCCGCACGCAGCGGCGCTCCCGCCGCATCCGCCGAACGAGATAAGACGAAAAGGATTGAGAAATGGCAAGCCCCCTGATCGTTATTCCCGCCCGGATCGGGGCGACGCGCTTGCCGCGCAAGCCTCTGGCCGACATCGGCGGAGAGCCGATGATCGTCCGCGTCTGGCGGCTGGCGATGGAGGCCGAGGCCGGCGACGTCGTCGTCGCGACCGACTCCGCCGAGATCGCCGAAGCCGTGCAGAGATGCGGCGGGCGTCCGGTCATGACTTCGCCCGATCATCCGAGCGGCTCCGACCGCGTCTTCGAAGCGGTCAATATCGTCGATCCGGCGGGCGAGATCGGCGTCGTCGTCAATCTGCAGGGCGACCAGCCGGTTTTCGATCCCTCAGTCATCGCCAGATGCCTAATTCCACTCGACGATCCGGCGACGGATATATCGACGGTCGCCGCGCCGCTGACCGATCCCTCCAAGGTCAACGAGCCCAGCGTCGTGAAGATGATCGGCTCCCCGCTCTCCCGCGAAGGCGCCTACCGCGCGCTCTATTTCACCCGCGCAGCCGCTCCGTTCGGCCCCGGCCCGCTATTCCAGCATATCGGCATCTACGCCTACCGGCGAGAGGCGCTGGCGCAGTTCGTCCGGTTGCCGCCCTCGACGCTGGAGAAGCGCGAGAAGCTGGAGCAGCTCCGCGCGCTCGAAGCCGGGATGCGCATCGACGTGATGCAGGTGTCCGAAGCGCCCGTCAGCGTCGACACGCCCGAGGATCTCGACTACGCCCGCGCCGTCGTCGCGCGCCGGTCCCGCTGAACGGATGAAGCCCATGTCCACCGCCGCACAGAAATCGCGCAGGAAACCGGCCCAGCCGAAACATAAAGGGCGCAGCGCCGCCACGCCCGCGCATAACATCGTGCTTTTCCAGGGCGAACTCGGCGCGAACTCCCACATGGCCTGTATCAACGCATTCCCAGATATGGAGGCCCGCCCCTGCGCGACGTTCGAGGATGCGCTCTCCGGCGTCCATCAGGGCCTTGCCCATTACGCGCTGATCCCGATCGAGAATTCCGTGGCCGGGCGCGTGGCGGACGTCCACCATCTGCTGCCGGGGTCGGATCTTTACATTGTCGGGGAGCATTTCGAGCGGATTTCGCATCAGCTTATGGCGCTTCCCGGCGTCAAGCTCGGCGAGTTGAAGAGCGTTCACAGCCATACACATGCGCTCGGCCAGTGCCGGCGGATCATTCGTGAACTTGGGCTGAGAGCCGTGACGGAGGCCGATACGGCGGGCGCGGCCCGGATGGTGGCGGAATCGGGCGACAGGACCCGCGCGGCGATCGCCTCGGAGGA
>CAYOUE010000105.1:0-1976 GCA_964407075.1 uncultured Hyphomicrobiaceae bacterium | reverse complement strand
GGAGATCTACGGGCTGGAAATTCTGCGCTCCGGCATCGAGGACGCCGACCACAATACCACCCGCTTCATCATGCTGTCCGCCGACCGCGACGACGCCCCTGCAGGCAACGGCCCGGTGATGACCAGCTTCATCTTCCGCGTTCGCAACGTGCCCGCCGCGCTCTACAAGGCGCTGGGCGGCTTCGCCACCAACGGCGTCAACATGACCAAGCTGGAATCCTATCTCGAAGGGGGCAATTTCTGGGCGGCGATGTTCTACGCCGACATAGAGGGGCATCCGGAGGACAGGCTCGTCAAGCTGGCGCTGGACGAATGCCGCTATTTCTCGTCCGAATTCCGCATCCTCGGCACCTATCCGATGAGTCCCTTCCGCATCAGCCAGCAGGCGGCCAATGGCGGGGATGCGGATTAACCTGACTGCTGGCAGGTTCAGACTTCGTCGCGCTCGTTCTTGGATACCCGCCGTCTGATCGACCTGAGACCGAGCGCGGCCAGCAGGACGACGACCGGCACCGAGATCCCTCTGACGACATCGGCGTTGATCGGCAGCCCGCCATCCGCAAGCGCCTTGGCGGCGTAGCCGACCAGCCCGACGACATAATAGCTGATTGCCGCGACCGACAATCCCTCGACGGTCTGCTGAAGCCTGAGCTGAAGCTTGGCCCGCCGCGCCATCGCTTCCAGCAGTTTCTGGTTCTGCTGCTCGCGCGCAATGTCGACGCGCGTGGACAGAAGCTGCGTGCTGTGCCCGACACGGCCCGACAGCGCTTCGATTCCCTGAGAGACAGCGTGGCAGGTGCTCATGGCGGGGGTAAGACGGCGCTCCATGAACTGCCCCAGCGGCTGAAACCCGTCGAGACGGCTTTCGCGCAGATCGCGTATCCGGCGCTCGACCAGCTCGGCGTAGGCGTTGGCGGCGCGGAAGCGGTAATGGTGATTGTCATAACGGGCCCGTATCGCCGCTTCGAGCCTGGTGAGGCGGTCCAGCAGGGCTTCGTCATGCCGGTCGTCCCGCGCGGTCATCTCAGCCGTTATCTTCGCCAGTTCGCCTTCGCTCTCCGCCAGGAACGGGCCAAGCTCCCGGGCGATCGGAAAGGCGAGCAGCGCCATCATCCGGTAGGTGTCGATTTCGAGAAAGCGCTGCACCATGCGGCCGGTCTGCCGCGGCAGCATCGAACTGTTGAAGATCACGGCGCGGGTGAAGCCGTCCGGTCCGATGCGGAAATCGGTGATTGCCGCCGCCGCGCCTGCGCCGACCTGCGAGCCGGTTACGAGATTGCCCCCGAAATAGGTCCGCGAGATCATCTCGGCGTCGATAGTGGAGGGGGGGCGTAGCAGCGCGATGTTCGTGGCGACAAGCAGCGAGCCGTGTAGCCCCGCGACCCAGTCCTGCGGCAGGAGATTGACGGCGGGATCGGTCAGGGCTTCGCCGCCTTCTCCGCCCGGTGCGACAAGCGTATAGCGGGTGAATTCGGTGTGGCGCTCCCATTTCAACTCGAATGCGCCGAAATCCGCCGTCAGATAGTTGCCCGTCTTGTCCGGAGCCTTGAGACCCTGTCTGCCGAATAATTCGGCTAGATGCGCGCGCTCCGCCTCGCCGTTTTCCGGAGGCGAGATCAGCGCCAGATAGGAGATTTTCGCAGGCGTCGGTTTCGGCAGCGGCGGGCGCGCATGGATTTCGTCGTTCAGCTCGTTGCGCAGCGGATGGTCCTGCGGGACTTTCATGATGGGTCGTGTCTCTTGCCGGGATTTGCGCCGAAGCCGTCACATTATCACGGAATAGGGTGACGCTACGATTAAGGCCGCTGCGGGCGGGCGATTTTACGCAGGCGGATGCGCCGCGGGGACAGTTGCGCTTGACGGGCCTGCCGGTCTGGCTTACATCAACGCAATGCCAATTTGCGCGCGGTTTCGCGCGCCGTTGGGGGTGTAGCTCAGTCGGTTAGAGCGCCGGCCTGTCACGCCGGAGGCCGCGG
>CAYOUE010000104.1:0-11517 GCA_964407075.1 uncultured Hyphomicrobiaceae bacterium | reverse complement strand
TCAATATGAGCCAGTCGTCGAACGACACTTTCCCCACGGCGATGCATATCGCGGCCGCAGAAGAGATCCATCACCGGCTGCTGCCCGCCATCCGGCGCCTGCGCGACGCGCTGAACGGCAAGGCGCAGGCTTTCAGGGACATCATCAAGATCGGCCGCACACACACTCAGGACGCAACGCCCCTGACGCTTGGCCAGGAATTTTCCGGCTATGTCGCCGCGCTCGACGCCGGATTGCGCCGGATCGAAGGCGTGCTACCCGCGCTTTACGCGCTGGCCCAGGGCGGAACCGCGGTCGGAACCGGCCTCAATGCAAAGCCCGGTTTCGCCGAGCGCTTCGCGGAGAAGGTCGAGCAGTTCACGCAGCTTCCCTTCGTGACCGCGCCGAACAAGTTCGAGGCTCTGGCCACGAACGACGCCTATGTCGAGGCGCATGGCGCGCTCAACACGGTCGCCGTCTCCCTCTTCAAGATTGCCAACGACATCCGCTTCCTCGGTTCGGGGCCGCGCTCGGGCCTCGGCGAATTGATCCTTCCCGAGAACGAGCCGGGGTCGTCGATCATGCCCGGCAAGGTCAATCCGACCCAGTGCGAGGCGATGACGATGGTTTGCGCGCAGGTGTTCGGAAACCAGACCGCCATCACCTTTGCCGGCAGCCAGGGCCATTTCGAGTTGAACGTGTTCAAACCCGTCATGGCGCATGGCATGATCCAGTCGATCCGTCTCATCGCCGACGCCTCTGTCAGCTTCGCGGACAATTGCGTTGCGGGAATCGAAGCGAACACCCAGCGCATCGCCGAACTCATGGAGCGTTCGCTCATGCTCGTCACCGCCCTTGCGCCGAAGATCGGCTATGACAGGGCGACCGAAATCGCAAAAGCGGCGCACAAGAACGGCACGACGCTGAAGCAGGAGGCGCTGCGGCTGGGATATGTGAACGAGGCCGAGTTCGACGCCATCGTGCGTCCGGAAGCGATGATCGGGGAAAGGCGTTGATCCCGGCGGCGCAGCGGGATGGATTAAGGGCGGCCCAGGCCGGGATGCGCGGCGACCCGCTTGACGGATGGGATGCATCCGCTGCGCGCAAGCCGCAGAAGCGCTCCGTAACGATAGCCGGACATCGCACGTCGATTTCGCTGGAGGAGCCGTTCTGGTGCGGACTGCAGGCGATAGCGGCGGATAGAGGCGTTTCGGTCGCTGCGCTGATCGCCGCGATCGACGCCATACGCGGGGACGTCAGCCTGTCGAGCGCGATAAGGCTGTTCGTTTACGACAGGGGCAGCCCGCTCTCCGCGCGCGCGCGCAGGGCTTGAGGCCGCCCGTCCGCCTGCAAGGGGAAAAGGGGTTACTGGATCGAAGGCTGAGCGCTGCGTTCCTGCGCGCGGAGCAGATTGCGGATCTGGTCCTCGAAGCTGGCCGAAGGTTGTCCGGGCGGCCCTGCTCCTGCCGTGCCGCGGTCTTCAGCATCCTCGCCGGGCTGATCCTCCGCTGCATTCTCGACGCCGGTGGACCATCCGCTCGCCGCGGAATCGGCCTTGGGCGGCGGCGCGGTCTCGGTTGCTGGCGGCTGCTCAAGAGTGACGGGAGGCGCGCGAAGCAGCGACTGTTCCGGAACGGTTGCATCCTGCTCGCCGGGCGCGAGGGCAGGGGGCGGTGCGGTCGCCGTGGCGCTTTCGCGCGGCGGGGCCGGCTGACGGGCGCGCGGCTGCGCCGAGGGAGGCAGGCCACGTTCCTTTTGCAGCCTTTCGAGGCGCTCCATGTCCTGATCCATGCGCCGGATCGTGAGGAAACGCTCGAAACCGTCCGCGTTCATATCCGCCTTGACCGATGAGAAGCGGTCCAGCGGTCCGGCGAAAACGAGCCTTACCGGCGGCAGCGCCGCGCCGCCATCGACGGTTTCCGGCGAAGCCACGGTCCATTCGCTGTCGAAGCGCAGGGAGGCCAGATCCACGGTCAGGCTCGCCTGCGCCTCGGCGCCGCCGCCGTTGAAGGCGGCATTGCCGACCCTCAGCACACCGTCCCTGATGCTGACCGGAAGCGTAACCGGCGCGAACGCGAATTCACCCTGGAAGAAATCCTTTTCGAGTTTTGCAGCGAGGTCCTGCTTGCTCGGAATTTCCTGGCGAAGATAGGTTTCGGCGGCGTCTTTCAGGGCGGCGTGAGACAGTCCCAGAAACGCGCCGCCGCGCAGCGAAAGCTCGCCCGATCCGGACAGCATCGACACAAGGCCGCTCGGGCTAAGCCCCTCGCCGGTCGCGGTCAGCTTCAGATCCGCGGCCCCGCGGACGACTTCCCCGCCGCCATGCGCGCGGGACAGCTCGGCAAGATCGAAGTTCTCAAGCTCCAGCGCGACATCGGCGCCGATGCGCCCGCTGAGCCGCGTCAGCGAACCGGACCCCTTGAAGCGGCCGCCGTAAAGCTGTCCGCTCAACTCCTCCAGCGTCAGCTTGCCCGCCTTCATGGAGGCTTTCAGCGATCCGCCGCTGAGGCTTACGCCGCTGGCTACGCCGATCCGCGGCGCCTTTACGGTCAGCGCGCCGTCCACGCCGGTGAGCGCCTCGAAGGCGAAAGCCTGGCTTGGCCACGCCGGTGAGCCGCCCGTCGCGGCGCTGGCGATGTCGGAGGTGTAGTCGCGCCGCTCCCAATCGACCAGATAGGCTGCGATCTTGGGAAGAGACACCGAAGCGGCCTCGATGTCGATCCGCCCGGCCGGGCGCTCGCCGGACAGGTCGGCGTCCACGGCTCCGGTGATGATCTCGCCGCCGATCTGTAGCGTCAGATCGCTGATGCGGAAATTCGAGGCGTCTTTACGGATCGCGGCGCGCAGGTCGATCGGGCCGGTCACGGGCTCGCCGCCCGGTGAAACCCGCAGCATCGAGAGCGCCGTGGCCGCCTGGGCGGCGCGCATGTCGAGCAGTCCGTCGAAACTCCATGACGGCTCGCTCAATGGCGAGATCTGGCCGTCGAACTTGCCGTTCGCCTGGGGCGTGCGCAACTGGATCAGGCTGGTGAGGCCGGTTTTCATGGTTCCGTTCAGGGCGATCTCAAGGAAACCTGCGCCGCCCTGCGCACCGGAGCGCTCGGCCGGAACCTCCGGGGCAAGCTGCGCGATCAGCTTCGCGCTGTCGGCGTTGCCCATGCCGCCCTTGACCTCGACCCTTGCATTGTCCAGCTCGTCAAGACTGCCGCGCAGGCTGCCATTGATAGTCAGTTCGCTGCCGCCTGCGCTTCCGGCGAGGGACATCCTGAGGATGCTGTCGCCGGCCGAGGCGTTCAGGCTGCCGCGCAGGTTGAACGGCGATAGCGCCTCGATCCGGCTGCGAGCCGCACGGCTCACGCTGTCAAGGCCGGCGAAGCGCGCCAGATTTGTCACGGACTGGGCCGAGGGCGCGTCGATAGTGAGGTTCAGCGCGCCGTTGGGCGTGCTGTCGAAGCCGGTCATGCGTCCGCTCGCGTCGACGCGAAGCCCGTCCGTGGTCGCCACGTTGAATTCGTCGATATCGAAAGCGCCGCGGTCGTAGCGGAATTCGGTGCGCAGGTTGCGGGCCTGGAAATCGGGCAGTTGCAGCGCGGCGATCGTCAGGCTGACCGTGGATCGGTCGGCCTTGAACACGGTCATCAGGACGTCGGCGAGACTTGTCTTCCGACTCGGGATGACCTCGGCGTTCCAGCTCACGCCCCCGTCGACGTTCTTGCCGAGGACTTCGGCGATCTCCTCGACGCCGCCGTCTTCTTCGTTTCCGGCATCGGGATTGTACAGCCCGCGCAGATCGAGCAGGTCGCTGTTCAGCGAAACGATAAGCAGCGATTCATCGCCCTGGGCGTGAATCAGATCGCCCGTGAACGAGGACTCCCCGAGCGCCCCGCTGGCCTCGGTGAATTCGAGCTGGTTTGCGCTCAGCTTGACGCCCGCCGAGAGCGAGAAGGACTGGGCGTTTCCGGCGTCGACAACGCCGAGCGAAGGTGCGGACCAGCGCAGGAGCCGCGACAGATTCTGGCCATTGAAGGTAATGTTGCCAGTGAAATTGAGGTCGTCTCCGGCAGGGAGTGCGCCGCTGCCGTTGAAGTCCGTTTCGCCGGGCAGGCGCGCCGTAAGCATGTCGATGCGCCAGCCCTGCTGGTCGTGGGAGGCTGAGAAATTGAGCTTCTCCACGATGTCTCCCGCCAGTCCGGCCTGCTGGATCTTCGCCGAGATCCGCCCCTGCCTCGGCCTGAAGGCCCAGCCTTCGAAGATTCGCGGCAGCGAGGCTATCGCCGCGGAGGGCAGCAGTTTTTCGTCGCCGGCCGCAGATCGCATCATCTCGTCGAAATCGAGCCAGGAGGATTCGACGTCCAGATCGAGCCGCGGCGCGTCCGCCCACGAGGCGTAAGCCTTCCCGTTGATGGATTGCGGGCGGTCGTTCTGCGTCACCGTGACGGTCAGGTCGTCGAGGGTGGCGTCCTCCAGCGTGATCTTCGCCTCGGAGCGCAGCTCGATCGCCTTGCCTGCCATCGGTTCCGCAATCTGGCCGGTCTCGGCCTTCTGCGCCGTCTCGTCGAGCGCGATCCGGGCGGCGAGCGGGCCGCTGTAGTGAACAGGGCCGTCGAGGCCGCGGATTTCGCCGTCGAGCTGGTAGAGGCTGACGCCGTCGGCGGAACGCAGCGCCGCTTTCAGGCGAAGCTCGGGCCGGCCGGGAACCTTCGCCGCGGAGAGCTGTACGGTTTTCAGCCCCCCTCCGATGATTCCGGCGCCATCGAAGCGGAACGGGCCTGAAAGCCCTTTCGAGGAAAATTCTCCCGTGATCCGGTCGAACCGGGCCACGCTGTGCGGGTGGGCGCGGCGCAACTCGATGGCGCCGTCTGTAATGGTGACGCGATTGAGCGCGACGTCGCTGACCGGGAGCGGATAGCTCAACCCGTAAGGTCCGAGGCTCAACCACGTGCCTTCGTTGAATTCGTCGATCTTGAGCCGGATGATGGGCTGGTCGAGAAGGACCGAGCGCGCCTCCAGCGTGCCTGTCATCAGCGAAGGTATCGAGAGGATGGCGTTGAAGCTCTCGACTTCGGCGAAGGGCTGCTCGAACTTGCCGAATTCGTCGGCGATCCGCAGACCGCGCATGTCGAGACGCGGCACGGGCAGAACGCGCAGATCGACATCGCCCAGAATCCGTACCTCACGCCCTGCCAATGCGCCGATCTGTTCCTCGATCTGAGGTTTGTACGCATTCCAGTCCATGAAATGCGGGAGCGCGAGCAGGGCGGCCAGAACTGTTACGACGATCGTGGTCAGGGCGGCGAGCAGCGAACCCAACGGCACCTCCAGCCTGTTCAAGGCAGATACGCTAATAACGCGTGTTCAGGTTCGGAACAATAAAGGAACCTTAGTGCAAAGCAACGATCTTGCCAGGATTGAGAATATTATACGGGTCAAGCGCCTTCTTTATGGCAGACATGAACGCCACGGCGGGTCCGTGCTCTTTTTCCATGAATTTCATTTTCCCCGTTCCGATGCCGTGCTCGCCGGTGCATGTTCCGTCCATGTTCAGCGCCCGTTCCGCGAGCCGGTCGCTAAATGCCTCGACTCGCGCGATTTCCTCGCGGTCATTCATGTCGGTGAGGACGCAGACGTGGAAATTACCGTCGCCGACATGGCCGACGATCGGAGCGAGGAGACCGCTCCTGCCGATATCGGCATGTGTCTCGGCTATGCATTGGGCGAGCCGCGACATCGGGACGCAGACGTCCGTCGCCATCACTTTCGCGCCCGGCCGGAGCGCCTGCGCAGACCAGTAGACATCGTGGCGCGCCTGCCAGAGGCGGCTTCGCTCTTCGGGTTTTTCCGCCCAGGAAAACGGACCGCCGCCCTCGCTTTCGGCAAGCTCCCTGAAGATTTCCACCTGTTCCTGCGCCGCGGCGTTCGTTCCGTGGAATTCGAGGAAAAGCGTCGGCGTCTCCGGCAGATCAAGTTTTGAATAGAGGTTCACCGCGCGCAACTGCACTTCATCGAGCAACTCGATCCGGGCAAGGCCGAGGCCGAGTTGAATCGCCGCGGTGACGGCGTTGCAGGCGCCTTCCAGCGTCCTGAAGGGACAGACCGCGGCAAGGATTGTCTCGGGCTGGCCGAAGAGCCGCAATGTGAGCGAGGTGAAAATCCCGAGCGTGCCTTCCGAGCCGACCAGCAAGCGCGTCAGGTCGTAGCCCGCGGCCGATTTGCGTGCACGCCGCGCCGTGCGGATGACGCTGCCGTCGGCCATGACCGCCTTTGCGTTGAGCACCAGGTCGCGCATCGTGCCGTACCGGACCGCCATCGTGCCGGAGGCGCGGGTTCCCGCCATTCCGCCGATCGAGGCGTCCGCGCCGGGGTCGAGCGGGAAGAACAGGCCGGTGTCCCGCAGATAGGCGTTCAACTCGGTGCGGGTGATGCCCGGCTCGACCTCGCAGTCGAGATCCTCCGCATTGACCGAGATCACGCGTTTCATGCGGGCGAAATCGAGGCACACGCCACCCAACGGCGCATTGAGATGCCCTTCGAGCGAGGTGCCCTGCCCGTAGGGAATGACCGGCGTCCGGCTTTCCCGGCATTCATTGACGACTGCGGCCACTTCTTCGGTGTTCTCGGGAAAGATGACGGCGTCGGGCGGCTGGTTGCTGATCCATGTGGTCGTGTGGCCATGCTGCTCGCGCATCGCCTGCCCGTCCTGATAGCGGGCGCCGAAACGCGATCTGAGCGCCGAGAGCGTTTCCACGCGCGGTTTCGTTTCTCCTGCTCCATTCGTTTCCGGCATCGCATCGCTCGTCATCAGGCTTGCTCCCATGACCCTGCGCCGTAGGCGCGGGTTGCACCATGCAGTCTATCCGGAATTGCGCTGCGCGGCTATGGCCGGGCCGGGAATGCCGGGCATGAAAAAAAGGGCGGACGGCGGGAGGAAGCGCGCGTCCGCCAGTCATCGAGGCGTAGGGGGAGCCTCGAAGGAGATGAGAGGGAGGTCACGCATGTTATGTCGCAGCGGCAGCATCTCAGGTTCAAATTCCCTGCTGGATTTTTTCGCTCGCGCCGGCCCGAGTTCCCGGGCACGCAGCCTGTTTCGGGCGCTCCGCAGGCGATGGCAGGCCCGAACGGATTGACGCCGCCGGCTTTCTTGATAGACTCAATGTCAACTGGATCTATTCCGGGATGAGATTTTATTGCCCCCTGTAAAACGACTGGACACTATGGCGCGCGGGAACAATTTCCAGCTTGCGAAGGACTTGGCCGCTTCAGGCTTCGCCTCCGCAGGGGATATCCTGTCACTTTCCGATCTGAACGAACGCTCGCGCGAGATTTTCCGGCAGATCATAGAAAGCTACCTTGCGACGGGCGCTCCGGTTGGATCGCGGAATGTCAGCAAGCAGCTTCCGATGACGCTGTCGCCGGCCTCCGTGCGCAACGTCATGGCCGACCTGGAGGCGCTCGGCCTGATCTACGCCCCGCACACCAGCGCCGGCAGGATACCCACGGAAACGGGCCTGCGCCTGTTCGTCGATGGCCTGCTGGAGCTTGGCGACATGGCCAAGGAGGAGCGCGCCCATATCGAGGCGAAGATCTCCGGCCAGCGCACCATGAACGAGTTGCTTTCCGAAGCTGGGGAAATGCTGTCCGGCCTGTCCCATTGTGCGGGCATGATCCTGACCGAAAAGCAGATCAGCCGGATCAAGCATATCGAGTTCGTCGGGCTTGACGCCTCGCGCGCCCTGATCGTGCTGGTTGGCGAGGACGGCGCGATCGAGAACAGGATCATCAATCTTCCGCCCGGCCTGCCGGCATCCGCGTTGACGAAGGCGACGAATTATCTGAACGCGCGTTTGCTGGGCCATACGCTCAACGAGGCGCAGGAAACCATCGAGAAGGAACTCGCCGCCAGAAAGGCCGAACTCGACGAACTGACGGCGAAAGTCGTGAAATCCGGTCTGGCGCAATGGTCCGGCGGCCAGGAAGGCAACCGCAGCCTGATCGTGCGCGGTCAGTCGCATCTGCTTAAGGATCTGAACGCGCTGGAGGATCTCGAACGCGTCCGCAAGCTGTTCGACGATCTCGAAGCCAAGAAGGAAATCATGCGCCTTCTGACCCTGACCGAACAGGCGGAAGGGGTGCGGATATTCATAGGCTCGGAAAACCAGTTGTTTTCTTTGACCGGCTCATCATTGATTGTGGCGCCGTTCAGCGACTCGGAACATAAAATTGTCGGTGTTCTGGGGGTAATAGGCCCGACCCGAATGAATTACGCCCGGATCATTCCCATGGTCGACTATACGGCAAAGCTCGTCGGCCGCCTGTTGACTTGATTATTCAGGTTGCCTGACCAATATCCGGGCTAAGTTTCGTTACGATTCAGAGCTCTACCAGGAGAGGGTAGAACCGCTATGGAAGATGAAAAGCGCGCCCAGACCGCTGCGGCCGGTCAGGCCGACAATCCGGCGTCCGACGCAAACGCTGAGGCCGGCAACGTCAGTCAGCAACAGGCGGCGGAGGCCGAGCAGGATGAGAAAGCGAAGCTCGCGGCCGAAATCGAGACCATGCGCGCCGAGAACCGGGAGCTGAACGACAAGGTTCTGCGTCTGATGGCGGAGATGGAGAACCTGCGCCGCCGGACTGACCGCGACAAGGCCGAGTTCTCGAAATACGCGATTTCCGAATTCGCCCGCGAGCTTCTCAGTGTGGCCGACAACATGCGCCGCGCCATCGACGCCGTTCCGGAAGACGCCGCGGCCACGGATCCCGCGCTGCGCAGCCTTGTCGAAGGCATCGAGGTGACGGAGCGCGAACTTCTGAAGGTCTTCGAGAAATACCACGTCAAGCGTTTCGATCCGCAGGGCGAACCCTTCAACCCGCACCTGCACGACGCCATGACCAAGATGGACGTCCCGAATGTCGCGGCGGACACGATCGTGCAAGTCGTTCACGCCGGCTACATGATTGGCGACCGCGTTCTGCGTCCTGCGGCGGTGATCGTGGCGAAGGGCGGGACCGACTCGCCAGGCAATGGCGGCTCCGGGAACGAGAACAGAATTCCGCCCGGTGCGATGAAAGTGCCCGAGGAAGTGCAGGCGGTTGAAGAGCAGGCCGAAGCCGCCGCTTCAGCCGGCCGGAACGAGGCGAGAGCCGCATCCGGGCGCGATTTCCAGGTGGAGCGGCGCAGGCAGATGGGCGGAGGCCCCGCCGCCGGCCCGGTGGACGATCGCGTCAGCCAGATGCGCCGTCAGCGCGCGCAAGGCGCTGGCGAGCCGCCCCGCGCCCCGTCGTCCGGCGGAAAACCGTCGACTCTGCACAAACCTGTCATCAACTCGGGCAATGACTAGCCCTGGCGGTCAGGCTGCAAGGATTCGCGCAGCGCAGAACTTGAACTCCGGGATCTTGCCGTAAGGATCGAGCTGCGGATTTGTCAGCACGTTTGCCGGGGCTTCGCCGTAGCAGAACGGAATGAAGATCATTCCCTCGCTGACATCCCGGTCGGCGCGCAAGGTGAGCGTGATGTCGCCCCGCCTTGTCTGGACCGTCACTTTCTGGCCGCGTTTCAGCCCGAGCCGGCCGATCTCGCGCGGGTGCATCGAAACGACGGGTTCAGGCTCCTGCGCATCGAGCGCCGCGGAGCGCCGCGTCATCGCGCCCGTATGCCAGTGTTCGAGCAGCCGGCCCGTAGTGAGGACCATCGGATAGTCGGCGTCGGGCAATTCGTCCGGCGGCAGAAGATCGGCGGGCACGATCCTGCCGCGCCCGTCCGTGGTCGGAAAGCCGTCATAGAAGATGATCTCGCTGCCAGGCCCGTCCGCCGACTTCGCCGGATAGGTGACGCTCTCCTCGCGCGCGATGCGGTCCCAGCTTATATTGTCCAGCGACGGCATGAACGCGGCCATTTCCGCATAGACTTCGGACACATGGCCGTAGCGCCAGTCGAGGCCGATCCTGTGCGCAAGGTCCACGATCAGCTCCCAGTCCTGCCGCGCCTCGCCCGGCGGATCGAGAACGGGCCGGCCGATCTGAACCTGACGGTTCGAGTTGGTGTATGTCCCCAGCTTTTCGGCCTGCGACGAAGCGGGCAGAACGACATCGGCGTGCCATGCGGTCTCGGTCAGGAAAATGTCCTGCACGACAAGATGTTCGAGCATCGCGAGCGCGGCGCGGGCATGGCGCTGGTCCGGATCGGACATGGCCGGATTTTCGCCGAGAATGTACATGCCCCTGATCTCGCCGTCATGAATCGCATGGACGATTTCGACGACGGTCAGGCCCTTTTTCGGATCGAGCGTGCGGCCCCATGCGTCCTCGTAGCGCGCGCGGACATCGGGATCTTCGACGGATTTGTAGTCTGGATAGACCATCGGGATCAGCCCGGCGTCGGACGCGCCCTGAACGTTGTTCTGACCGCGCAGGGGATGCAGGCCGGTTCCGGGCCGTCCCACATGGCCGGTTATGAGCGCGAGCGCGATCAGGCAGCGCGAATTGTCCGTACCGTGAACATGCTGGCTGATGCCCATCCCCCAGAAGATGATCGCGCGCTCGGCATTGGCGTAAGTGCGCGCAAGATCGCGGATCATGCCCGCGCCGACGCCGCAGACCGCCTCCATCGCTTCCGGCGTGAA
Organism: uncultured Hyphomicrobiaceae bacterium; assembly: GCA_964407075.1. Lineage (GTDB taxonomy): Bacteria > Pseudomonadota > Alphaproteobacteria > Rhizobiales > Rhodomicrobiaceae > JAHQVI01. The sequence continues at coordinate 922 of CAYOUE010000104.1, read as the reverse complement.
GTCCTTCACCTTTTCGGCGAGCGCCTGAAACCCTGAGACATTGGCCTGAATGTACTGCTCGTCATAGAGCCGTTCCTCGATGATGACGTTCAGCATCGCATTGAGCACCGCGACGTCCGTCCCCGGCTTGAACATGACCGGATGCGTCGCATGGCGCATCAGCTCCTGCCCGCGCGGGTCCATCACGATCAGCTTCGCGCCGCGCTTGGCCGCCTGCTTGAAATATGTCGCGGCGACCGGGTGGTTCTGCTCGGGGCGCGCGCCGATGACCATGATGCAATCGGCTTCGTCCGCGGCCGTGAACGGGGCCGAAACGGCGCCCGAGCCGATGCCTTCCATCAGCGCGGCTACGGACGAGGCGTGGCAGAGCCGCGTGCAGTGGTCGACATTGTTGGTTCCGAAGCCCTGCCGGATCAGCTTCTGGAACAGATAGGCTTCTTCATTCGTGCCCTTGGCGGAGCCGAAACCGGCCAGCGCCCCGCCGCCGTCGCGGTCGAGAATGGTCTTCAGCCCCGACGCGGCACGCTCCAGCGCTTCCTCCCACGTTGCCTCGCGGAAAACAGAGAAGCGATCCGCGAAGCTGAGTTCCATATCAGCGCGCTTCGGAGCGTCCTCCCGCCGGATCAGCGGCATCGTGAGGCGCTCCGGATGCATGACATAGTCGAAGCCGAAGCGGCCCTTGACGCACAGCTTGCCGCGATTGGCCGGACCGTGGCGCCCATCGACCTGCACGATGCGGTTGTCCTTGACGGAAACCGTGGTCTGGCAGCCGACGCCGCAGAACGGGCAAACGCTCTCCACCGTCCTGTCGGCGGCGACCGTCCGCCGCGTCGCGTCCGCGTTCATCAGCGATTTTTCCAGCAGCGCGCCGGTCGGGCAGGCTTGCACGCATTCGCCGCAGGCCACGCAGGTGGACAGCCCC
>CAYOUE010000103.1:0-11744 GCA_964407075.1 uncultured Hyphomicrobiaceae bacterium | reverse complement strand
GAGGCGCACCGCTTCGCCATCGGCGCGCACCGCGCCAAGCGCGCCAAGGCGATCGCCGACAATCCGCTGGACGACATTCCCGGCGTCGGCCCGAAGCGCCGCCGCGCGCTGCTGAAGCATTTCGGCTCGGCCAAGTCGATCGCCCGCGCCGGCGTCGAGGATCTGAAGGCGGTGGAAGGCGTCAGCGCGGCAATGGCGCAGGCGATTTATGATTATTTCCGGGAGGGGCGTTGATCGGACCTGCGCGGCTTCACGCCAGAATGTCGGCGAGACTCAACACGAGGCCGGGCGGATCGAGCCGCAACTCGCCCACGCGCAAAATCCGTGTCGTTAGGGCATCGCCTTCCTTGCGGGCGTGATGAATGAGAAGCTTTTCGTCCGGATCGACGATCAGATAATGCGCCACGCTCGGCGCCTGGAAATAGCCCGCCAGCTTGTCGCGCATGTCCCGCGCCTCGCTGCCGGGCGAGAGCACTTCGACAACAATGACCGGGTTCGGCACTTCCAGAGCGTCGCCGGGCAGCGGATCGCCGCAATAGGCGAGCGCATCCGGCTCATAGGCCGTGGTCTCGGAAATGCGCACCAGAACGCCGTCGCCGAGCGCGTTGCATGTCAGCCCGGCGTTCCGGATGGCGCGCTCAAGCGCGTTCACGACGCGGATCTTGCTCTGGACATGCGCGATACGCTGCGCCGCGTGCGCGTAAATCTCGCCGTCGATCAGGTCCGCGCGCGGGGCGTCCGGCTGGTCGAGGGACCAGGCGACATAGTCGTCAACAGTCATTTTCGGCTTGCGGAGCGCGGTCATGGAAGAAGTATATTGCGCGGCGGGAATGCGCGCAATGCGGGAGAAATATTGGGATGGAAATTTATAACCTATTAACGATATGCGTAGCATCTTTAGCATTGCTTGTGTCGATTTTGGCTTGGATAACTTCTGCTCAATCCGTCAGAGCCTCAATCTACGACCGCCGTTATGAGATTTACGCCGACGCAGAAAATTTCATAAGCCTGTGGATGCGCCACGCATATCCCGATATTGGTGAGCTTTCCCGGCTAATAGGTGCGTGGAGCCGGTCACATTTCCTATACGGAAAAGACGTGACGGCATATTTGCGTGAAGTTTGGTTAGACGCCGTTGAAGCGAACTATCTGAGGCAAGTTGCTTCTGGAGAAGTGAGCGGCGATCGTTTTGCAGCTCAGAAAAAGTGTGATGAATTACTGTTGAAACATGCAGAATTCAAAAAGCTGAGATCGATATTCTTGAAAGACCTAAAGGTTAGCAATATGAACTTGCTATGGATAAAATTCTAACCCCCATCCTCAACATCGCCTCCATCCCCCTCGCCGAGATCGGACATGGCGAACGCTTCGCCGCGCGCCGCGGGCAGTTCGGCCCTCACATCGGCCTCGAAAAGCTCGGATGCAGCCTTCTCGTCGTGCCGCCGGGCAAGACAGCGTGGCCGTATCACTGCCATCACGTGAATGAGGAGATGTATGTGATCCTCGAAGGGGAGGGGACGCTGCGCCTCAGCGGGGCGGAGCATCCCGTCAAGGCGGGCGACGTCATCGCCTGTCCGGGCGGCGGGCCGGAAACCGCGCATCAGCTCGTCAATACCGGCGAGGCCGATCTGCGTTACCTGATCGTCAGCACGATGATGCAGCCAGAGGTCGGCGAATACCCGGACAGCGGCAAGTTCATGGTGATGTCCGGCTCCGCACCAGGCGGCGAAAAGGGCAAGCGCCGCATATGGTATGTGGGCCGCGCGGAGAACAGCCTCGATTACTGGGACGGCGAGTAAGGCAGGCATCCTCCGCGTCCGCCCGACCAGAGCCTGATCTGGCGTACCTGATGCGCGAATTTCGTTTCGCTATCCCGCCCGCGCGGCTAAACAAGAAAAATAACGGACGCCACGCGCTTCACTTGGGCGTCCTCCATGCCGATCCCAAGCAGGGAACATCCTCATGGCGCATTTCGGACGCTACGTTCTGGCCGGCATTCTGACGGTCATCCCCTTGTGGGTCACATGGCTGGTGGTCGAATTCGTGTTCAGCCAGCTCCTTCGTATCGGCAGCCCGATCGTCGCCGGGATCCGCCGCCAGCTTACCCAGAGCGCGCCCGAGATCGCGGAACGCATAAGCTGGCCGCTGACGGACGAGATCATCGCCATCGTCCTGACGCTGACGATGTTCTATCTGCTCGGCTGGGTGGCAAACCGCGTCTTAGGCAGACAGGTCCTGAATGCGTTCGAGGGCGCGCTGGACAAGCTGCCGCTCATCCAGACAGTCTATGGCGGGGTGAAGAAGCTCATCGGCGCGCTTCAGCAGAAGCCGGAAGGCGTCCGGCGCGTCGTGCTCATCGACTTTCCGTCGACCGAGATGAAGGCGGTCGGACTCGTGACCAGGGTGATGACCGAGGAAGCGACGGGACGGCAGCTCGCCATCGTCTATGTGCCCACGACGCCAAACCCGACATCCGGCTATCTTGAGGTCGTGCCCATCGAGCGGGTCGTCTCGACGGACTGGACGCTGGACGAGGCAATGAACTTTGTCATCTCCGCAGGCGCGGTCGCCCCTGACCGCATCGTCTTCAGCCGGCCGGACGAGATTGGGGACACCGGGCAGACGGCGCAAGAAGCCGGTCCTTCCGGCGCGGACAAGGCCTGACGCGGCGCTTTCCGGCTGCTTCGCAGCGGTTAGCCAATATCGCGCTCCAGCGTTCCGGTCAGGCAGCTTCCGCTTCCGATGTGGCAGAACCATTCGAGGTTCGGTGGAGTATTGCCGCGATCGGCGTTCGGAGCGCCGCGCCCGGCTTGCAGATGCGCCAGATCGACGGTGCGCGTATCGCTCGAAATACGGGCCTGGCCGGTCGCGTTGCGAACCGTCGCGTGCAGGTGAGATCCGGAGAAGGCCATGAGCGAACCCGGCGGTATCACGACATGGACGGCCTCACGCCAGTCGGGCGGCTGCAGCGCGGAAGGTAGAATCGGATAGTCCGGCTCTGTCGTCGCGCGCCGCCAGTCCCAGCCGGCGCTGTCATTGCGGACATGGCGGTTGAAGCAGCGCGGGAAGATCGCCATCGTGCGCCCCTCGGCGATCTCGTAAAAAGGCAGCCACCAGTTGATCTGGCAGTCGAGGCCCGAGCCCCAACTGTCCCGGTGAGGCGGGAGCGCGCCGAATCCAGGCGCATATTCCGCCTCGTAAGGAGGCGAGCAGCGCAGCGCCAGCTTGTCGATATAGGTCGTCTCCAGATCGGCTCCGGCGGACAGGATCGCCTCACGATACAGGCTGGAGATGACATCGCTGTTCATGAAGCGGCTGCGCGCCCGTTTGAGGCGACGGCGGTATTCCTCATGGCCGAACGTCTCGAAAGCCGTTGGCGGAAAGGCTCCGCCGAAAATGTCTTCGAGCAGGCCGCGCGCGGCGCCGACGAGTTCGCGCACGGAGGGAAGGGCGTCGAAAATCAGGATCCGGCCGGCGAAGATTTTCTCCGCCAGCCTGTCCGGCGGCAGTCCTTCCGCCTGCCGCTCCATCCACTCGCTCCTCATGGGCTCGGCCCTCGTTCTTTCCGAAAGGATGAGCCGAGGTTAAGCCATGCGCGCGGCTCGTGCTGGCGCGGCTGCGACGCCTGCACGCCGATTTTGGACTGGCGCGCGTCGTTTCTGTCGCATCTGTCCGCACCCGCGTGTGGCTTTGTGGGAAGATCAACCACTTCCGTGCGCAAAGAGGCTATCAATGGCTGTGCTGGATTTCACTCAGGGCGAAGACGCCAAGGCCGCATCCCCGAACCGCTCCCATCCCAATGTCCCGGACATCGATCAGTCCGACCGGCTGGTTCCCATCAACCTACGCCAGTCCGGGCCGACCCCGGTGCAGCTGCTGATTTCCACGCGCGTTCGGAAATCGCCTTTCTGGCATCTGTCCGTCGAAGCAGGCTGCTGGCGCGCGACGGTCTATAACCGCATCTACCATCCGCGCGGCTATGTCCGCCCCGAGGACGGCGGCGCGATGGCGGAATATGATGCTCTCGTCAACCGCGTGACGCTCTGGAATGTCGCGGTCGAGCGGCAGATTCGCGTGAAGGGGCCGGACGCGGAAGCGTTCGTCAATTTCGTCATCACGCGCGACGCGACCAAGATCAAGCCGATGAACGGCAAATACGCCATCCTGTGCAACGAGAATGGCGGCATACTGAACGATCCGGTCCTGCTCCGGCTTGCCGAGGACGAGTTCTGGTTCTCGATCTCGGACAGCGACCTGATGATGTGGCTGCAGGGCGTGAATGTCGGCAAGCGCTTCAATGTCGATATCGCCGAGATCGACGTCTCGCCGCTTCAGATCCAGGGGCCGCTCTCGGAGGACCTCATGGCGGAGCTGTTCGGCGATGAAGTGCGCACCATGCCCTATTACGGGCTGATGCGCGCCAGACTTGCTGGTGCCGAAGTTCTCGTCAGCCAGACCGGCTTCACCGGCGAAAAGGGGTATGAAATCTATACGATGGATTCCACGATCCATGCCGAAGCAGTATGGTACGCCGTGCGCGGTGCGGGCGCGAGCTATGGCCTGCGGGTCATCGCCCCGGCGCATCACCGGCGCGTGGCGGCCGGAATCCTGTCCTGGGGGCAGGATATGGATTTCGAGAGCTCGCCGTTCCAGGTGAACCTTTCCTATCAGGTTCCGCGCAAGAAGCAGGCCGACTATATCGGCAGGGCCGAGCTTGAGCGTCAGCGCGCCCTGATCGACGCGGGCGAGTTCCCGTTCAGAATGCGCATGGTCGGCATCAGGCTGGGAGGCAAGCCGATCACGGACTATGCCAACGATTTCTGGCTGATCTCCCAGCCGGACGGAAATCGCTGCGGTTATGTCACCTCGCCCTGGTGGTCGCCGGAATTGCAGACCAATATCGCGCTGTGCTGGGTGCCAGTCGAGTTGTCCGGTATCGGCACGAAGCTGACGGTCGAAGTGCCGGAAGCATACTGCGAGCAGTCCGGCAAGCCTGTCGATGCCGAAGTCGTCGAGGTGCCTTTCCGCCCCTCGGTCAATCCCAGCGCCCGCGAGCAGGCCAAGGCGCGCGGTCGCGATTTCGCCTATTGATGCAGGATAGGTTGCGAGCGCCTGCTTTGCAGGCGCTCGCAGTTCCAGTCTTCCCGATCTGAAGCAAGGGGTTGCCGGCGCGTTTCAGCCGGTCTGACGCTCCTGGACGATGCGAAGCCGGTCGACCAGCGTCTTGGCGCTTCTCGACGTCTCGTCGTCGGCGCTGTTTGCGGGTGTCTGCCCGCCATCCGCGCCGTCAGAGTTTCCTCCGCTTGCCCCGGCGGACGCGCTGGCGTTCTGACTCGCCGCGCCAGGTTTGTCGTCAATCATGTTCCGGAAAAGCTTGTCGAGCCGGGAGTCCACTGCTTCCACCGTGTCGGAATCGGTCGCAGGCTCAGTCTCCGCGGGCGCGGTTTCGGCCTGTGCCCCGCCTATCCCGGCGGCGTGCGGGCCTTCTGCCGATTGCATTGAAGCGGCATCCTGTTTGCCGGTTCCGGTTTCCTTCATAACCGCTTCGCCCAGCAGGGACGATATGCTCGATCGCGAGGCTGGGACATCGCGGTCCGTTGCCGTATCTGCGCTTGCCGCCGTTTCGGCAGGTGTTCCTCTCTGTTCGCCCGGCACGTCGCGCTTCGCCGCCATTTGCGCGGCAGGAGGCTCCTTGGGAGCGTAACCGCCATCGTTTCTGGCGCTTCCCGGCCAGGGCTTCGCCGTCACGACTGGCCCCTGTCTCTGGCCGCGTGGCGCTGAGGCGGGCTTTCCCGCAGGCGGCCCTTCCGGGCGGAGGCCGGCTTCATGCTGACGCCAGTCCCTGCCCGTAGCGGCAGGCTGCGCCGCGGCGGTCAGGATCTGTTCGGCAAGCTGCTGCATTTCGCGTTTGAGAACCGATATCTGCCTTGCCTCGAAATCGGCCGACTGGGCGAGTTTCTCGCGCATCCGGGACATTTCGAGGTTGAGGCGGTCATATTCGGAGCGGTATTCCTCAAGCCCCCACTCGGAGGTGCGCCGTTTGAACCGGCCGGTCCGGTCCTCGCCCTGCCGTTCCAGAGCGGCGCGAAGGCGGTTTACCTCTTCCTGATGCTGCGCCGCGGAGCGCTGAACCTGTTGAAGCATGTCCTCCCGGCGCTCCAATTTGCGCTGCATGTCCTCAACCTCGGCAGAGCGTTCGTCTAGCGCGCTGTTGGCGGAGGCGACGAGGCGTTCGAGTTCGGGCAGGCGCTTGCGGATCGTTGTCTCGAAAACCGAGGCGGCGTTGCGGCGTTCTTCCAGTTCAGCGTTGAGCCGCGCCGCATGACGGCGCAGTTCGGCGATTTCCATCTGGTGGCGGCTGATCTCGACGAGCTGATTGGCGGACTTGTCTCGCGCGGCGTTGAGGCCGGCTTCCAGCCGGCGGATCCTGACGGCGTAAGAGGCGCGCAGCAGATCCTTGTCCGCTTCGATTTCTGAAAGCGACATCGGCATCGTCGCCTCCAGCCGCCGAGTCGTGAGGCGCACGGCGCGATGCCACACGGAAGGCGCAAAGAGAAACGCAACCAGTCCCCCTATACAAATGCCGAGCAGGATCAGCATTGTATATTCGATCATCTTGCCAACGCCCCTCTCATGCCAGGCCGGACACGCGCCACGAAATGCCCTGCTGCGTCCGCACGGGCCGATCCGACCCCGAGCGCGGACGCAAGGGCCTCACTCTAGAACGGATTCCAGCTTCTTGTCCTTGTATATTTCAAATAGCCGACATTCGCGCCAAGCCTCAATCCGACGCCGGATCGTATGGGCGCGAGCACCATATCGTCATAGGTCTGAAACGTGATCCCGACGCCCCCTACGAAATAGGCCGAGCCGTCCACGCCGGCAAAACGGTTGTAGATCTGGTCGACATAGTTGAGATTGTAGACGAGGATCATGGTCTTGGAGCCTTCCGCCCCGAAATCGTAGCCGACGGAGGGCCCTTGCCAGTAGACCGGGTGACGCCCGGCGTTCTTGGTGTAGAGCGTGCCTTCGCCGTAGCGCAGCCCGGCTATGAACGCGCCGCCCGCTTCCTCGCCCAGAATGTAGCCGTTCGGACGCCCCTGCCTGCGGAACGCATATTCGACGACCTGAGCAAGGCTCTTGGAGACGCCGCCGAAAAAGCGTTCCCCGGCGTCGACGATTTCGTTGGTCGAATAGGTGTCCTCGTCCTCATACTCGTTAAAGTCCGGCCTTTCGTCCCTGTCATAACCGTGCGGGCGGGCTTCCCGCTGCGGTTCATAGCTCCCCTCATATGAGTCGGAACTGCCCTCATAGGTCCGCGCCGAAGGCGGTGAGATCGGTTCCGGTGCGGAGGGCTCTTCGGCCGCGCCGCCGCCGCTGCGCTGCCAGGGCGGAAGATAGTCGTCGCCGCGCTGCTCCTGCGCCGACGCCCCCGGCGCGGCGAAGATCAAGAAAAGTGCTGCGATGCATATGGCGAAAGCTGAAATCCTGGATCTCATGTCGAGTCACCTTCAAATCCGGCCTAGCTATAACGCAAGAAAGTTTCGCTTTGGTTTCCGGCTGTTTAACGGGATCCCCTGTCGGAGCGCTCATTAAGTAATCTTCAATTGCCTCAAAACTTTGGCGCAGACGGAGTTGTCAAGGGGTAATCGGTTGGCCCCAGGCAATGAAGCCCGGATTGAGGAATTTGCGCTCCACATGCCCATAGCTCAGCGGCGCGCCGTCCTCGCCCAGCACGATGCCGCCCGCCGCGCACAATATGGCCTGTCCCGCCGCCGTATCCCATTCGCATGTCGGGGCAAGGCGCGGGTAGACGTCAGCACCGCCTTCCGCGAGAAGGCAGAATTTCAGCGACGAACTGCATTGCACCATGCCGCCGACGCTCAGACCTTCTATGAAGCGCGAGGTTTTCTCGTTCATGTGCGAGCGGCTGGCGAGGACGCCGAGGCCCGCCGGATCCGGAGTGCGGGTGTGCAGCGCCGTCATTTTCAAGCCGGAGAAAGGCGCTCCGCGCGCGGGCTTGAGCGCCGCACTGAAGGCTGCATCGGGTTCGAGGGTCACGAAAAGCCTTTCGCTGGCCGGAGCGTAGATCAGGCCGAAAACCGGAAAACACTCGCGGATCAACGCGATATTGACCGTGAAATCCTTGCCGCCGCGAACGAAATCGCGGGTTCCGTCGAGCGGATCGACAAGGAAGAAAGGCGCGCTCGCATTAAAATCCTCTCCGATCACGGAAGCCGATTCCTCGGCAACGACGATGAGGCCGGGCGCAAGCCGGGCCAGATCGTTCAGGATCAGCTCTTCAGCGGCCTTGTCGGCGTCGGTCACGGGGCTGCCGTCCTGCTTGTAATCCACCGCCGCGCCGCTTTCCCGATACCGAAGGATCAACTCGCCCGCACTCTGCGCGGTGTGGATCAGCGCGAGCGCCAGATCCTTGATGTCATCGTCCTGCATACGGCCCCTGTTCTCTCGTTTCGGCTTTGAACAGCTATAGCGCGCCTCGCCGGACAGGGCCAGCCGCTTGCCCGCAGCCGGGGGTGATTCGGAGCCTGTGGCGCTGCGCGGGGCCGCGCCCGGCGTTTATCCACGGCGGCGATGCGCCGAAAAAATATCTGATAACAATTTCTTACGGAGAATCATCATACTGGGCGGGATTATCGCAGGCGACAATGCTGCTGCATTGCGGCCATAAGCGTATTCTAACCGCGGTCCATCTGGAGCATCCGGATTACGATAAGGGGGCTTTCATGCCACAAGGCGAAATTCTCGACGACCTGAATTTCACCGCTTTCATGTCGAGCAAAATATGTCACGATCTCGTCGGCCCCGTAGGCGCGATCAGCAACGGCCTTGAGTTGCTTGAGGAGGAGACCGACGAGCAGACCCGAGCCTATGCGCTGGAGCTGATCCAGTTCAGCGCCGGCGTTGCACGCGCCCGCCTGGAGTTCGCGCGCCTCGCTTTCGGCGCATCCTCCGCGCTCGGAAGCGACGTCGATCTGCGCCATGTCGAGAAGATTGCGCGCGGCTTCGTCGAGGAAGGCAAGCACAAGCTGCACTGGAAGGCATTTTCCGGCGAACTTGAAAAGACCCGCGTGCGCCTCCTGCTGACTCTGCTGAGCATCTCCATGACCGCGGTTCCGGCAGGCGGCGATCTGCGCGTGACGCTTGGCGGCGACAAGGAGGAGCCGGATATCGAGATACGATGCTCCGGCCGCGGTGCGCGGATCCCTGCGGAGATGGCCGGAATGCTGGACGGCACCGGCGCCGAGATCAACCCGCGCTCTATTGTGGACTATTATGCGCTTCGCCTTGCGGAGAGTTGCGGCATGGCGTTAACCATGCGGAAAGACGACAGCGATATCGTCATACGCGCAAAGCCGGTGCGATCATGACCGGCTTAACCAGACGGGCGGCGTCGGCCGTCCCCCGAGATCAGGGTTCCAAGTCCAGTGTTGCGTCAGTTCGCGTCCAGAATCCGGCGGAGAAAACTCTGTCTCATCGCTGACGGCAGCATTGTCATCCGCAAGGCGGCGTCCTCGATTCTGCGGGAGATGCGCTTCCAGGTCGCCGAGGCTGAGAACGGCCATGACATTCTGGCCGCCTGTCGCGAGCGCGCGCCCGACGCCGTGCTTCTGGACAGCGGCATCGCCCGCAGCGAAGGCATCGATTTTCTTCGGCTTCTGGCTGACGGCCAGACCGGCCTTCCGGGAAAGAAAGCCAAGATCATCCTGTGTACTGCGGAGCGCAACCCTGCCGTGATCGCGCGTGCCATCGACGCCGGCGCCGACGAATATCTTGTCAAGCCTTTCGACCGCGCCCTGCTCGCGGCGAAGTTCCATCAACTCGGCCTGACCGTCTGAAGCGCCTGCTCCGCAGTTGCGTCCCGGCTTTTCCACCGCCTCTCGTGTCAGGCAGTCGTGTCTGGACAGCTGCGGCTTGCCGGTTCTATGATCCGCAGCCGGTCCGGCATGTCCGGGCTTTCCCGGCGGTCAGGAGTGGGTAGGATGACCTTTTTCGCGAATGTGAACGCTGCAGGTCGCGGGCTTGTGATTTTCGCGGCGCTTGGGCTTTTGGCCTGTGTCGGTGCCCCGGGGACGGCGTCTGCGCAGGATGACGGTTACGGCTATTATGAAGTCGTCGGCGCTGCGGCGCTGAACATCCGCGAGAGGCCCTATGAGAGCTCGCGCGTACTCACTGTGGCGGAGCGGGGCGAGATCCTGGTCAAATGGCGGCGTTACTGCTCCCTGCGGCCCTGGTGCCCTGTCGAGAAGGACGGCGTGCGCGGATGGGCCGGCAGGGCTTATTTGCGCGAAACCGACTGAGCCAGGCGCAGCGCATCACGAACCGACATGGCGCAGGGTAAGGTTGATTCGACCGCCTTCCGCCAGTAGCATCGACGTGCCCGCAAGGATGCGGCTGACGCCGTGATAACGCATCCGCGAAGGCCCGGCCATGACGAGTGCATCGCCCGATTCCAGTTTCACCTGCGCCGCCGTTCCGCCCCGTTTCAGCCCACCGACCTTGAAAATTGCGCTGTCGCCGAGCGAAACCGAGAGGATCGGCGCGGAAAGATCGGCTTCGTCCTCGTCGCGATGCATCCCCATACGGGCGCCGGGCGCATAATAATTGATGAGGCAGGCCTCGGGCGGATGGGGAAAGTCCGTCAGCGCGTTCCACAACTCCAGAAGAGCGTCAGGGATCGGCGGCCATGGCTTGCACGTCTGCGGATGCAGTCTTTCATAGCGGTAGCCGCGGGCCTGATCCGACACCCAGCCGAGCGGCCCGCAATTCGTCATCATGACGGAAAACGGCCTGCCGGTGCGGGGCATGTGCGGGCGGTATAGCGGCGCTTCGGCCATGATTCTGCGCAGATCGCCAAGCAGCGACGTCTGCTGTTCGGCGGGAAGACATCCGGGAAAAATCTCGCAGCCGTCATGTATCCGCATTTTGCGCAAATCTGCTGTGCCCTCGCTGCCGCACCCTTGAATAAACACGCGCTCACCATATTCTCTTGTCATAGAACACAAGTGTACGCTTGAAATCCTTGCCTTGTACGCGCATACAGTGCGGCCTATATATCGCCAAAATTCTTCGAGCAAGGACTGAGGCGAAGACCGGCCGCAGACAAGTGAAAGCGGACGCGGGTTATGCTAAAGCATTTTCGAAAGTCTCACAGTCTGCCGGCTGAGAAATAGAGGGTTTATCGGATGTCGAAAGTCATTGGAATCGACCTCGGTACAACGAATTCCTGCGTTGCCGTCATGGAGGGCATGACGCCCAAGGTCATCGAGAATTCGGAAGGTATGCGGACGACGCCGTCCATGGTCGCTTTCACGAATGAGGGCGAGCGCCTCATCGGTCTCCCGGCAAAGCGCCAGGCCGTGACCAATCCGGAAAACACCTTCTTTGCGATCAAGCGCCTTATCGGGCGCCGTTATAGCGATCCCACCGTCGAAAAAGACAAGGGCCTCGTTCCCTACAAGATCGTCAAGGGCGAGAATGGCGACGCCTGGGTCGAGTCGCGCGGCGAAAAATATTCCCCGTCGCAGATTTCCGCCTTCATCCTGCAGAAGATGAAGGAAACCGCCGAAGCCTATCTCGGCGAGAAGGTTACAAAGGCTGTCATCACGGTGCCGGCTTATTTCAATGACGCCCAGCGTCAGGCGACGAAGGATGCCGGAAAGATCGCAGGTCTCGAAGTTCTGCGCATCATCAACGAGCCGACGGCGGCCGCGCTGGCCTAC
>CAYOUE010000102.1:0-11843 GCA_964407075.1 uncultured Hyphomicrobiaceae bacterium | reverse complement strand
CTTCGAAAACGCGCCGGCCAGCACGTCCTGAAGCGTCACGGCGCCGAGGAAATCGCCGATGTGATCGCCAAGCGCCCGCCAGAGATCGTGCGTCGCGCAGCGCTTCGTGCCCAGACACCAGTCCGTGCCTTCGACGGCGCAGCGGTTCATCTGAACCGGCTCTTCGGCGGCGGTCATGATCTCGGCGATCGTGATGTCGTAAGGGGGGCGGGCGAGGCGGTATCCGCCTTTCGGGCCGCGCGTCGCCTCGACGAGGCCGGCGCGGCGCAGCTTCAGCAGGAGCTGTTCGAGATAGGCGATCGAGATGTTCTGACTTTCCGCAATCATCGCGAGCGGCAGCAGCGCCGCTTCGCCATGCTTCGCCAGTTCGACCATCGCCATGACCGCATAACGGCCTTTGGTGCTCAGTTGCATGACCGATCAGTGTTTCATATTTAACTCAGGCGCCGTTAAATCTTGCAGCCGCCAAGGGAATTCATGCTAAGAGACTGCAACGCTTCTCCAGGCGGAGACTGATTTTTGAATTATTCTAATCTTATATAATTCCCGACTGCACAAGTCAAGTTTGCAGTCGGCGAAACAGCCAGAATCCCAAGGGATTTGTGGCGTCGGCCCCACAGCGGCGCGACTGACGCCTGAACAAGCAGGAACAACTGAAAAAGTGACCGGCAATGCCTGAAGTTATCATCAACGGCCCCGGCGGCCGAATCGAAGCCCGCTACCATCATGAATCGTCCAGCCTGTCTCCCATAGCGATCATCCTGCACCCGCATCCGCAATTCGGCGGGACCATGAACAACCAGATCGTCTATCAGCTCTATTACGCCTTCGCGCAGCGCGGCTTTTCGGTGCTGCGGTTCAACTTCAGGGGCGTGGGCCGAAGCCAGGGGCTGTTCGACAACGGTCCGGGCGAGCTGGCCGACGCCGCGACCGCGCTGGACTGGCTGCAGACCTACAATCCGGACGCGCGCTCCTGCTGGATCGCAGGCGTGTCCTTCGGCTCATGGATCGCGATGCAGCTTCTCATGCGCCGGCCGGAGATCGAGGGATTCATCTCCGTCGCGCCGCCGGCCAATCTGTACGATTTCAGCTTTCTCGCGCCCTGCCCGTCTTCGGGCCTGATGATAAACGGCGCGGAAGACCGCGTCGTGCCGCCGGATTCGGTGCGCCTGCTGGTCGAGAAGCTGAAAACGCAGAAAGGCATTGTCATCAGCCACGAAACGATCGAGGGCGCCAACCATTTCTTCGAGAACCGGATCGACGAGATGATGATCGCGATCAACAGCTATCTCGATCAGCGCCTCGACCCGGCCTTCAAGCTCCCCGCGCCCGGCCGAGGAAAAGGCAAGTCCTGAGACCGGCGAGCCGCTTCGCCAAAATAGGCGCTGGGTTGCCGCCTGCGCCGGGACAGGGCGCATGAAATCGCGGTTTCCCGTTACGCCGCCACCGAGCTTCTCGCCACGATCTCGTCGGCCAGCTTGCCGGTGACTTCGGACAGATGGTCGAAGGACGCGGTGAAGCTGGCGCTGCCGGCCGTGGCCGAACGCAATTCGATGATGACGTCCTGCATTTCCGCTTCCGGAATATAGGCCTGGACCAGATCCCAACCCGGCCATCCTGGCCGCGCATCGAAGCCGAGAATCTGGCCGCGCCGCGAGGAGATAATGCCGTTGATCTTCGACGTTGCGTCCGTCGGCACCGCGATCTCGACCGACATGACCGGCTCCAGCAGCACCGGCGAGCATTTCGGCATTCCCTCCGACATGGCGAGGCGCCCGGCGGCGCGAAAGGCCATGTCCGACGAGTCGACCGAATGATAGGAGCCGTCCTTGAGGCATACGGCCACGTCAACCACCGGAAAGCCGAGCGGGCCGGAGGTGAGATAGTCCTTCACGCCGTATTCGACCGAGGGAATATACTGCTTGGGCACCACGCCGCCGGTGATCTCGTCGGAGAAGGCGAAGCCGGAGCCCCGCGGCAGCGGGCGGATGTCGAGAACGACGTCGCCGAACTGTCCGTGGCCGCCGCTCTGCTTCTTGTGCCGACCGCGCACTTCGACGCTCTTGCGGATCGTCTCCTTATAGGGGATCTGCCTCGGACGGGTCTCGACCTCGACGCCGAACCGCCGTTCGAGCTGCTTCAAGGCGATGCGCAGATGCATCTCGCCCTGACCCCAGAGCACCATTTCCCCGGTCTCGGCGTTGTGATCGAGACTGAGCGAGGGATCCTCCTCGATGAGCTTGTTGATCGAAGCCGTCAGCTTGACCTCGTCCTTGCGCTGCGCCGCGGCGATCGCCAGCCCGTAGACCGGATGAGGCGGCGAGGGCGTATCCGTCGCGTCGGGAGGATGCGCGCCGACCGACAGGACATCGCCGGTCTTGACCGACTCCAGCCGTCCCAGCGCGGCAACGTCGCCCGGAACAGCGGGCTTGTCGCGCTTGCGCGGCTCCTGGCCGTGAAGCGAGAAAACGCCGGCCGCGCGCTCTTCGCCGTCCGCGGTCGCAATTGTGGCGCCGTCGCCGAAAGACCCGCCGAAGATGCGCGCCAGCGACAGTTTGCCGGCGTGAGCGGTATGATAGGTTTTGAAGACATAGGCGCAGGACTGGCCGGCCGGCAGGCCGAGGCGCTTCGCCGCCGCCTCGTGGAACGGTGCTTCATGGCGCAACGCCTTCAAAAGGCGCGTCACGCCGTTGCCGAGTTCGGCGCTGCCGAACAGGACCGGACAGATCTTGCCGTCCCGCAGTTCCTGGCTGAGATCGTCGAAAACCCGATCGCGCGGCGGCTCCACGTCGCCGAGCAGCGCCTCCAGGAGTTCGTCATCATAGTCTGCCAGCTTCTCCAGCATCGAGAACCGGGCCTCGGCCTCGCGCTCGTGGAGTTCCTCGGGAATGTCGATCACCTCGCTGGGCGCATGTTCGCGGTAGATGAAGGCGCGCTCGAGCGCGAGATCGACAAAGCCTGTCACTACCTCGTTCTGCCAGATCGGGATCTGGCGTAGGACCAGCGGGAGCGGGCTCACCGGCTGAAGCATCGGCAGGATCTGACGTACTGGCGTCTCGTTCTTGTCAATCTTGTTGATGAAGAGGAAATGCGGGATCCGGCGGTCGTGAAGCTGCTTCAGGATCAGTTGCAGCGCGGGCAGCTTCTTTTCATCGGCCTCGCACACCACGATCGCGGCGTCGCACACGCTGAGCGCAGCCCGGGAATGGAACTGAAACTCGACCGATCCGGGACAATCTACAAATGTGAACCTGTCGCCAAGGTATTCCGCATCGGCGACATTGGGCTCGATGCTCATCTGATGGTCGCGGGCTTCGGGCGCGTTGTCCCCCACCGTGGTTCCCGCCGCGACCGATCCCTGCCTGCCGATGCCGCCGGTACGGGCCAGAATCGCTTCAAGCAGGGTCGTCTTGCCGCTCAGATAAGGGCCGACGATCGCGATGCAGCGTGCGCCCTGGCCGGTATGGCCATCCTTGTCTCCCATTGCTTTCCTCCGCGTGATCTTTTGCTTTTTATGAAGGCATGTCCCGCCTTGCACGCCTTAATTGCATATGGTGAACCCAGAAATGGGACTTTGCAAGGGGCGGAATCGGCAACGGATGAGGCTTAGCGGAGACGGGCAGGCTTCAGGAAAGCATATCCAGCCCGATGTCGAGCGCCTGGGCGGAATGCGTCAGCGCGCCGGAGGAGATCAGATCGACGCCGGTCTCCGCGATGGCGCGGACAGTCTCCAGCGTGACGCCGCCGGAGGCTTCGAGGACCACTCCGAGCCCGTGGCTCATGGCGACGGCCTTTCGAAGATCGTCGAGGCTCATATTGTCGAGCAGAATGGCGTCTACAGGCCAGCGCAGCGCCTCTTCGAGCTGGTCGAGCCGGTCCACCTCGACCTCGATGCGGACCAGATGCCCCGAACCGCGGCGGGCCTTCTCGATGGCCGGGCCGATGCCGCCTGCAGCTGCGATGTGATTGTCCTTGATGAGGATCGCGTCGAACAGACCGAAGCGGTGATTGACGCCGCCGCCTGCGCGCACGGCGTATTTCTCGAATGCGCGCAGGCCGGGCGTCGTCTTGCGCGTGCAGCAGATCCGCGCGCCGGTCCCCTCGATCGCGCGGACATGGGCGCGAGTCAGCGTTGCGATCCCGCTCAGATGGCCAAGAAAGTTCAGCGCCACGCGCTCCGCCGTGAGGATCGCCCTGGCCTTGCCCGCAATCGTGGCGATCGCGCTTCCCGCTTCCGCGTCCGCCCCGTCGGGAATATGGATTTCGACCGAAGCGGCCGGATCGAGCCGCAGGAATGCGGCTGTAGCGAGCGGCAGCCCGGCGATCCGCCCCGGCTTGCGCGCGGCGATAGCAGTCCATGCGGCGGTCCCGCTGTCAACCGTCAGATCGGTGGTCAGGTCGCCCGCAAGGCCGAGATCCTCTGCAAATGCTGCATCCAGCGCCGCAGCGGTCAGATGGGCGGGAAATCCGTCACTCACGATGCGCCTCCTTCGAGTATTTCCTCCGAAAGGGCGCGCGCCGCGCTCGCGGTAATCATGCTGCGGCGGGCTTCGCTGCCGGGCTCAGGGAAGTCGGTCCGGTAATGCCCGCCCCTGCTCTCCTTGCGGAAACAGGCGCTGACGGCCATCATCCGCGCCGTATCGCACATATTGGCGAGCGGCGAATATGCGCGCGCGCCTGCGCCCTGCGCTTCGATTTGCCGGAGCGCGGCTTTCAGGCTGTCCGCCGAACGCACCACACCGAGATTGGCGGTCATCGTCTCCTGCAGCGAAGCGAGCGCCCCGCGGTCCAACTCCGGATCGTAAACCGGCCCCGCGGCGGGCGCGCCGCCGCCACGCGCTGCAGCCTCCCCGAGAACGTCTTCGGCGGCGCGCGCCGCCATGACAACCGCCTCCAGCAGCGAGTTCGACGCCAGCCGGTTCGCGCCGTGCAGCCCGGTCGAGGCGGCTTCGCCGATCGCGCGCAGACCTGCTATGGAGCTGCGTGCCGAAGCGTCGGTCGCCACGCCCCCCATATGATAATGCGCGGCTGGTGCGATGGGAATGAGATCGGTTGCGGGGTCGATCCCGGCGGCTTTGCACGAGGCGTGAACTGTGGGAAATTCTTCCGCCATTGCCGCCCCGATCCTGCCCCGGCAATCGAGGAAAGCGCCGCGTCCAGCGGCCCGTTCGCTCTGGACCGCGCGCGCCACCACATCGCGGGGCGCAAGCTCGGCGTCAGGATGAATCGCAGCCATGAAACGCTGGCCCGCCGTATTGACCAGCGTCGCGCCTTCTCCGCGCAGGGCTTCCGTGGCGAGCGGCGCCGGATGCCGGCCGATGTCGAGCGCTGTGGGATGAAACTGGACGAATTCGGGATCGCCGATAACCGCACCTGCACGGGCTGCGATGGCCACGCCGTCGCCGCGGGACTCGGCGGGGTTGGTGGTCAGGGTGTAAAGCTGGCCAACGCCTCCGGTCGCCAGTATGACGGCGCGCGCGGGCATGAAGGCGCTAGCCGAGCCTTGCCCGGCGGAAGGCGCGTAATAGACGCCCGCAACATGGCCGCTCGGGCCGCCCGCCAGGGCGAGATCGACTGCAACAGCCTCCTCGATCAGTGTTATCCATGCGGCCTTGCGAACGCTGGCGATAAGCGCAGCCATGATCGCCTTGCCGGCGCTGTCGCCGCGCACTCCGATGACGCGGCGGGCGCTGTGGGCCGCCTCGCGGGACTGTCGCAGGCGCCCTTCAAGGTCCCGGTCGAACGGCACGCCGAAGCGCAGGAGATCCTCGATCCTTGCAGGAGCCTCGCGGACGATCCCGTCGACCATCGCCAAGTCGCACAGGCCTGCGCCTGCGCGGATGGTATCGGTGGCGTGCTGCTCGAAACTGTCGCCTTCGCCGATCGCCGCAGCAATCCCGGCCTGCGCCCATGCGCTCGATGCGCCTTCGCCGAGCGGGCGCGGGGTGATGACCGTCACGGGCATGGGAGCGAGCTTGAGCGCTGCGAACAGTCCCGCAAGGCCGCCGCCGATGATCGCGACAGGCCTTTCGCGCCCCGGCCGGGGACCGGAGAGAGCTTCAGCCATTCGGTTCAGGTCTTTCTGCCATATGCGGACGCCTTACTGAGCGGCCTTGCGGCTGAGCGGATATGCCGGCGCAGATGGTCGGCGGCGCCCGTCACAGGCACTAAGGTCATGGAGACCAGACATAATACGCAGATGCGTCCTTGACAACGGCACGCACCTGCGCGGCGCGCACGCCAATGCGACGGCTACGTGCAGCGCATCAGCTCATCTGCTCCGGGCAGGCTCTACGATGAGGCCGAAAGCTAGTTTGCGGCTGTCGCCGCGTCTATGTCGACGAACTCGGTCTTCATGTAGTCGACGAGCCCGCTGGACATGACGGACTCATCGCTGTTCTGAATGCCGGCCGGCGCAACGCCTGTGAAAGCTACTGTCTGCAGCGACTGCTTGGAGAAATCGAGCTGGGCGACGAGATCGGAGGCAGGTTGGTAGGATGTGTTCGAGACGACGTGAACGACCTTGAAGCCTTCGAGCTTGAGCTGGGTCAGGAAGGAGTCCATGGCCAGGGCGGTGACTTCCTTCAGGTCATGAAACAGCACCACGCCGCCGCGCATACTGCGTAGACGCGTCATGGTCTGGTTAATGAGCTGTTCCGGCGTAAGCCCTGCCTGGGTATCGTCCGATACGACATCGACCGACCAGACGCTGATGTTCCGGCTGGCCAGATATTCGTTCAGTTCTTCGGAGTGGTTGAGACCCGGATAGCGGAAGAACGGCGCGATGGGCTGGCCGAGGACATAGGCCGTGGCGGCGAAACCCTTTTCGATCTCGACTTTGGCTTCCTCCAGCGGCAGCTTGCCGATATCGCGCGGATGCGACCAGGTATGGCTGGCGATGGTGTGGCCGCGCCGGGCGATTTCCTTGAGCTGCGGGGCCATGAAGGACGACATGCGCCCGACGGTGAAGAAAGTCGCCTTGACGCAATGCTCATCGAGAACGTCGAGTATATGCGGCGTGTGCACGCGGTGCGGCCCGTCGTCGAAGGTCAGCACGACCTCCATCTTTCTAAGCGGTGCCGATTGCGGATATTGCAGACGCCCGAAAAACTTGCCCTCGGTCGAATCGATCGCGATGATGCGCGAAAGACCGGTCGTGCGCGGGTCGTCAGCGCAGTCTTGGGCCTTGGCCGAGATGAAAGGGAGCGCGGCGAACACCGCAACCAATACGAAATGCGCACACCGATACATGAATACCCCGACCGTCGCTCAAGATCCGCTTATTGACATTCATTCTTCAAATCAGCCCCACTTGCTCAAGATAAAACTGGCTTTTGGCTACAGTTGGGCAGGGAATGTGGATTCTCGGCTACAGCATGAAACGCAATTGGGCTACTGCATCGATCCGAATGCAGGCTCAGCCGGAGTTCGGCAAAATCGATGCATAAAGGATGAACAAGCGCCCCGACGCATGGACTGCGCGTATGCGTCAGTGCCACACGATGCTGGTATCGTGCGGCGGACGCGGCCGCAGAACGCGCGCTCAAGGCGCATAGAAAACGGGGTTTCTAATGCCGGTCAGGATCGCAAGCTGGAACGTCAACTCGATCAAGATCCGCGCTGGAGCGGTTGCGAACTGGCTGCAGGACGCAAACCCCGACGTAGTTTGCCTTCAGGAGCTGAAATGCGAGGACAAGGATTTCCCGTCCTCCGCCATCGCGGATCTGGGCTACAATATCGAGACGTTCGGCCAGAAAACCTATAACGGCGTCGCGCTTATTTCGAAATGGCCGCTGAGCGACGTCCGGCGCGGGCTTCCCGGCTTCGATGGCGACAGCCAGTCGCGCTACATCGAGGCCGTCGTCGAGGCGCAGGAGATGGTCCTGCGCGTCGCTTCGATCTATCTGCCGAACGGCAATCCCGCCGACGGGCCGAAATTCGACTACAAGCTCGAATGGATGGCGGCGCTGCGCTCTCACGCCGCAAACCTGTTGCGGCTGGAGGAGAAGCTTGTTCTGGCGGGCGATTACAATGTCATTCCGGCAGCGGAAGACGTTCACGACCCGGAGGCCTGGAGGGATGACGCGCTGTTCAGGCCGGAAAGCCGCCGCGCCTTCCGCGCCCTGCTTCATCTGGGCCTGACCGACGCCGTACGGAGTTGTCACGAGGAGGCCGGCCTCTACACATTCTGGGACTATCAGGGCGCAGCGTGGCAGAAGAACAGGGGCATTCGCATCGACCATCTGCTGCTGTCGCCCGAAGCCGCGGCGTGCCTGCGGGCGGCGGGCATCGACCGGCATGTGCGCGGCTACGAAAAGCCTTCAGATCACGTCCCGGTATGGGCGACGCTCGGCGGCTGATCCTGCAATATGGATTTTCAGCGCACTGGCAGAGCTTCGGCTGAAGCGGGACTGTGAGATTCCTCGGTCTTCTTGACGAGGCCGGTCCCGTCGGCAAGATCCCGTCCGGGCGATTTCGACGGAGCGGGCGGACCCGCCTGCATGAGCGGGGCGACCGTCGGAATGGCGACATCGCGCGGCGCAGCCTCTCCGCCGCTCCCGCCATGCACGAGCTTCCACTTCTCCACGAGTTCCTTCGCCTCGCGCTCGATATCCTTGGAGGCGGCAATCATCGCTTCGTCATGAAGCGAGGAAATCCATGCGCGGTCCTTGGGCTGCGTGCGCTCCATGCCGAGGATCAGAAGCGCCAGCCCGGCGGCGGGGCGATGCTTCATGATCTTGCCCTGCCACATCAGCGAGCCGAGCAGCGCCTGTGCGGGCGCATACTGCTTGCGCGCGGCGTTCTCAAGGAAACGCGCGGCCATCGTGACGTTCGGCCCGGATCCATCAGCGCTCAGAAACAGCTTTCCGAGGTTGAACAGGCTCTCGGCGTCGTCGAGTATGAAGCCCGAATGCAGCAGCAGGTTGCCCGCTTCCGCCTTCCCGTCCACGCCCTCGGCAAGCCCCACGCCATTCAGATAGCAATTTGCAGCCCTGCGATAGGCTCTGGACAGCTTCTGTGCGTCCGGGTGGAAACGGTCCACCCATTTGAAGTGGTTGGCGGCCTTGATGTAGGACGCGCAGGCTCGTTCCGGATCCGGAGAACCGGCGGTTTCGTAGGTTTCTCCAAGACGCAGGAGCGCATCGAGGTCGCCCTGGCTTGCCGCACGCTTCAGCGCGATCAGTTCGGAGGAGCTTTCGGTGCTCTCGAGCGCAGCGCTTGCACCTGCGTCAGGCAGCCCGGGCGTCGCGTCGGACGCCAGCCCGTAGGCCGCACCGCCGAAACCCAGCGCCAGAGCGGCAAGAACGCCGCAAATCCGCCATTTGCTCTCGATCCGCATGTCACACCGCCGCTTTTTCGGCGAAAGTAGTTTCAATATCCCGATCCGATTGTCCGCCAGCCGTCAGACGCAGCTCACGCCCGCGGTATTCGCGCCGTACGGTCCTGCGCTTGATGCGCCGGGCACAGTCAGCGGCAGGCATATGCTTTGCTGTTTTGCCGGAAAGGCTGTCGGGCAAGCCGGGAAATACGTACTCACACTTATCTTCTTTACAGATATACATGGCGAGAACAGGGCGATAGCGCGCCAGCATCTTGATTTCTTCCTGCATTCCGGAAAGTCCGGGCAGGACGCAAACGCCTCCGGAGCGCGTGTGTCCACAGACGCAAGACGCGAAACGGTCCGGTAAAATTCTTTCGACTTCCTCAACCATGCCGGTTCCGTCTCTTACCCGGCCGGTCCAACGATCCTGCTTTGCGGATCCGACCGGCCATCACGCCATCAACCCCGGAACGGTCTGTTCCGGTGCCGCCTTGCGCGCCGCGCCGTAAAGGCCACAGGCAGGCGGCACATATTCAAATTACATATGAAACGTTCAGGAAGTTTTATGGCGCAAAAGAGGCGTTCATGCCGCAGCTTGTGACGCTCTTGCAACAATGGAAGCGGATTGACCGAAAGCCCTAGGAAATGCAGGCCTTGCCGGCGGATCGACGTAACCTGAAGCTGTGGATCTGTGGCATAATCATCACAAAGAGAGCGCGGCGTTCATAGGCTGCCCGCAGGGGGCATTTCCACCTGCTCATCTGCGGCGGGGTCGCAGGAAATTAAAGCTGAAAATCAGGGCGTTACGCCGCATCCGGAACGCACCTCGCCAGGGCCGCGCGCCCGGCTCAGCCGGTCAGGCCGCCGCCTGCAGACGCTTCAGCGCGGCGTTGAGCCGCTTCCGCGCCGCAGAGGCCTCCTCAAGGCGCTCGCGATTCTCCTCAACGACATGCTCCGGTGCGCGCGAGGTGAACTGCTCGTCGGACAGCTTGCGGCCAAGCTTCTCGATTTCGTCCGCGACCCTGTCGATCTCGCGGCGCAGGCGCTCCCGCTCGGCGTCGAGATCGACAACTCCGGCAAGCGGCAGCGCGAGGATGCAATCCTTCTGCACGATCTGGACCGCGCCTTTCGGCGGCGATTTCCCGAAACCGATGGAGTCGAGCCGCGCCAGCCGTGAGATCGTTTCGCCATGCGCCTCGGCGCGGCTCTTCACGGCTTTCGACGCGCCACAAAGCAGCAGCGGGATCTTCGCCGAGGGAGGCACGTTCATCTCCGCGCGCACGGAGCGGATTTCGGAAATCAGTCCAGTGACCCACTCCATTTCCTCGTCCGCCGCGCTGTCCTCCAGCCCATCCAGTTCCGGCCATTCAGCCAGGATCAGCATCGTTGCGCGGCCTTCCGACGCCTCGCCGAGGCGCCGCCACAGCTCTTCGGTGATGAACGGCTTGAACGGGTGCAGCAGGATCAAGATGCGATCCAGCGTCCAGGCGAACATGGCCTGTGTTTCGGCCTTCGCCGCCTCATCCGCGCCGCCGAGGACCGGTTTGGCCAGCTCCAGATACCAGTCGCAGAAGGTGCCCCAGACGAACTGGTAGATTGCATCGGCGGCCTCGTTGAAGCGGTACTGCTCCAGCCTTTGCGTTACTGCTGCCGCCGTGCGCTGAGTCTCGCCGGCGATCCAGCGGTTGATGGTCAGCTTCGCCTTGCCCGGCTTGAAGCTCTTGCGCGGCAGGCAGCCGTTCATTTCGCCGAAACGCGCCGCGTTCCAGAGCTTGGTCGCGAAATTGCGGTAGCCCTCGATGCGGGCGACCGACAGCTTCACGTCGCGCCCCTGCGCCGCCATGATCGCCAGCGTGAAGCGCAGCGCGTCCGCACCATAGGCGTCGATGCCGTTCGGGTAATCCTTCTTCGTGTCGCGCTCGATCCGCTTGCGGTCGTCCTTCTTGGCGAGCGCCGCGACGCGCTTCTCGATCAGCGTGCCGACATCGACGCCGTCGATGATGTCGAGCGGATCCATGACATTGCCCTTCGACTTCGACATCTTCTGCCCCTTCTCGTCGCGGACGAGAGCATGGATGTAGATATCGGGGAAGGGAACTTCCTTCATGAAATGGATGCCGAACATCATCATCCGGGCAACCCAGAAGAAGATGATGTCGAACCCGGTGACGAGCACGCTGGTCGGATAGTAGCGTTTCAGCTCCGGCGTCTCGTCTGGCCAGCCGAGCGTCGAGAACGGCCAGAGGGCGGAGGAGAACCATGTGTCGAGGACGTCCTCGTCGCGCTTAAGTGTAATCGATTCTAACTTGTCGCCACTCCAACCGTAAGAAAGGTTCGGACCGATCGATATATCCACGTTTTCGCCATAGTATTCCTTGGCTTTTGCAATCGCCTCTGCCTCGTTCATTGCAACAAAAATATTCTTATTCGCACCTACCTCACGATTTTCATTTACCATAACAGCCAGAGCATCTTTGTCGTAGCCGTACCACGCCGGAATGCGGTGCCCCCACCAGAGCTG
>CAYOUE010000101.1:0-11860 GCA_964407075.1 uncultured Hyphomicrobiaceae bacterium | reverse complement strand
GCCGCGCCTGGCTCGACATCTGCCCGACCGACGCCGTCCCCGCGCCCTACCGGCTCGACGCGCGCCGCTGCATCTCCTACCTCACCATCGAGCATAAGGGCCATATTGCGAGGCGATTCCGCAAGCCCATGGGCAACCGCATCTATGGCTGCGACGACTGCCTCGCCGTCTGCCCCTGGAACAAATTCGCCGCCGCCGCCAGCGAGGCGAAGTTCGCGGGCAACCGCATGACGAACGGCGCGCCGCTCGGCGAATTGCTGGCGCTCGACGAGGCCGCCTTCCGCGCCGCCTTCGCGGGCACGGCCGTCAAGCGGACGGGGCGCAACCGCTTCATCCGCAACGCGCTGATCGCGGCGGGCAATTCGGGCGACGCCTCGCTCATGCCGCAGGTCGAGCGCCTGATGAGCGACGACAGCCCGCTCGTGCGCGCCATGGCGGTCTGGGCGGCGGGCGCGCTTTGCCGGGCGGAGGACTTTACGCGGCTGCGCGAACGTCACCTGCCGCATGAGCGGGACGACGCCGTGCGCGGCGAATGGCTTGATGAAAGAGAGGACGCATGAAAACGCTGCTGGCCGTCGGGCTCGGCTATTCGGCAAAGGAAATCGCGCGCCGGCTTGCCGGGGCGGGGGACTCGGCGCGTTTGCCTCTCCCTGGGGAGGCTTCGGAAACCGGCCGGAACAACCCCCTCACCCACCCGCCTGCGGCGGGAGCCCTCTCCCGCGAGGGGAGAGGGCAAGGCTCGCTTGGCGTCGGCGGCACGTCTCCCCTCTCCTCGCCCGTGAGCCTTGAGGGCGAACGGCGAGCGTTCGCCTTGGGTAGCGGGCAGGCAGGGCTCGGAGTTGGCCGCGAGCCTGCCCTCTCCCCTGGCGGGAGAGGGCGGCGCGAAGCGCCGGGTGAGGGGGAGAGCGGCTGGCATGTCGCCGGCACGGCGCGCGGGGCGGAGTCGCTCGAAGCCATCCGGGCGCTCGGCTATGAGGCGCTGCCCTTCACCGGCGATGCGCCCGAGGTCGAACTCGCCCGCGCCATCGGCGACGCCACCCATCTGCTCATCTCCGCCGCGCCGGACGAGGCGGGCGATCCGCTCCTCGCGCAGCACCGCGCCGATCTGGAGGCCGCGCCGAACCTGCAATGGATCGGCTATCTCTCCACCATCGGCGTCTATGGCGACCATCGGGGCGCATGGGTCGACGAGACGACGACGCCGCGCCCGGTCTCGGAGCGCAGCCGCTGGCGGCTGGAGGCGGAACAGGCGTGGGAGGATTTCGCGGCGGCGCGCGGCTTGCCTGTGCAGATCTTCCGCCTCGCCGGGATTTACGGGCCGGGCCGCAACCCGCTGGAGCGCATGAAGGCGGGCCGCGAGCGCACCATCGTCAAGCCGGGCCAGGTCTTCAACCGCATCCACGTCGCCGACATCGCGACAACGGTGATCGCCGGCATGGAGCAATTTCCGCTCAAGTGGACGCCGGTTGAGCGGAAGGAATTGCGACAAGATAAAAGCCTGGAGCCGCGACCCGATTCCATCGGGTCGGAACAGGCTCCAGAGGCTGGCGCGCGCGCGGCGGGCGTTTTCAACGTCACCGACGACGAACCCGCCGCGCCGGAGGACGTCGCCGCCTACGCCGCGGCGCTTTTGGGGATCGAGCCGCCACCGCTCGTGCCGTGGGAAGAGGCGGAGAAGACCATGACCCCGATGGCGCGGAGTTTTTATTCCGAGACCAAGCGCGTGCGGAATGAGCGGATCAAGCGGGAGTTGGGGGTGAGGCTGGCGTTTCCGACTTACCGGGAGGGGTTGGGGGCGTTGGCTAAAGAGTGAGATATCATGGACATAGACATCACCAACCCGTCCAATATCGTTTAACGCCCCTTACGTAAGCTTCACTTTCTGACCTTGTTTCAGTATGTATTCCGCTACTTTTAAACCAAGTTTATTAGGACCTGCCCAGATCAAATAATAGAGCGGTGATTTCCTTGTATTAAGGATTAAACGAGGTTGCGCTACATGTTGAAATATTTTTTTCAATCTGTTCATGTAAAATTCTAATAAACGAATAGAAACATCTCCATACTTTGTTAGTGTATATTGCCCGAATAAATTTTTCTCAACCTTGTAAGCAAGAGGGCGCCATTCTTCTGTTCCAAAACATTCTGTTAATTGATAACTCCACTTTTCAGGGATATCCCCTGATTTTGTAATTAATCGATTTATCGCCATAGCAACAGGAAAATTTATTATCACTTCCATCGTCCCCGTTTCAGCGAGTGATTCGACGGTATTCCACTCCAAGTGCGCACCGTACGGATCAAGGAAAGCAACGCCTCGAATGTTCGGATCTTTTAAGGATTTGGCGAGGTCACGCAGTAAGGGGTTGCAATCCCCAACTTTTACAACGACATCGTGCCGTCCTTCACATATTTGTGCTAGCCGCTCCGCACGGCTTGCATCAAGATCAAAAAAGTAATGGCGATGAAAACCATTATCGATGTTGAGTGCACGGAGCGGTGAACCAATAACAAACTCATCCTGTGCTTCGGATGCTTCTCTATCATCAATGAAAGGGCTTAATTCAGAAGGGACGGCTGGGCTTCTTACCTTAGAAACTGGCGATCCCGCGAATGCATCTATGTAAATTCGTGTGAATCTTTGATTTTTTAGTGCCGTATTATAAAAGCGTAAATAGGATTCAAGAGCATCAAGCTTTTGAGCCGCCCAGGGACCTACAGTATTTTCTTTATGGTACTTCTTCATTGCAGCTCAGATAGGATTCGCTCTGGTACGATGTGTGTAGGGAACCCATTCCACTCTTCACCATCTAATATGCGTCCACCAGATTTGGGGCGAGCGCCTCCCCATTGCTTGAAAAAGAATGCGACGCCATAGCGTTCACAAGCAAGTCGTAGCTCAGTTGCCCATGCAGCATTCATAGGTCGTGCCCGGGGTCCGCTTTCACCACCCACTATCGCCCAGGCAATATTTGTTAGATCGACCTGGCCAATAGGACCAAGCAATGGCTCGAACGAGATAAAGCGTGCTTCAGAATTGATCTGCCGTATATGCTCAATACGCTTCTTGTTTGCTGCGTTTTCTACGGATACCCCTAACCAAATATGTTTAGGAACAGCGGCACATTTATAGCGAGTACGAATGTAATCCCGCATAAGCGAACTGCGTTTAGTAAGTATTTGATAAATATGCCAATCAACTTTTTCCATTACATCAAAAATCTTGTCAATATAACTACTTTCGATCTTCTTGTGAAATAGGTCGCTCATCGAGTTGACGAAAATCATGCGCGGCTTTTTCCACTTTGCGGGTTGGATCAATCTAGATGGCCAGAGGCGTAAATCGAAGCCATGTTCATATGGATGTCCTGGTATGCCGCGCCAGCGCTCAGCAAACCTTTCTGCATAGCATTTGTCACAACCAGGACCGACTTTTGTGCAACCTGTTACTGGATTCCATGTTGCATCTGTCCATTCGATTTCAGATTTTTGTGCCATAGCTTGAACCTCAATGGAGACGGTAAGCTGATTTGCACAAATAGTGAACAGGCTTCCACGCACCTAAATTTCAAGCCTTCGCAATTTCAGCTATAATCCCCTCCATTATCTTCAAATTCTGCCCCCTATCCCGCCGTCCCATCCGGGCTTGCCACGACCACCACATATCCGTCCGGGTCGCGGAGCCAGCATTCCCAGTGCCGGGCGTTGGGGTTGACGTGGCGGGGCGTGACGACCTGCGCGCCCATCGCCTGCGCGCGCGCCCAGACGGCCTCGAAATCGTCCGTCTCGAACCAGAGCAGAACGCCGTTGCCGTAGGGCTTGACGGCCGGGTCGCCGATGGGGCCGTGATGATGCTCGACCTCGAAGCGATGCAGTTGCAGGATCAGCGCGCCGCCGGAGACCAGCCGCTCATAGTCCGCCCCGCCATGCGCGCTCTCGCAGCCCAGAAGCTGACGATACCAGCGGCTGCTGGCCTCGACATCAGTCACGGCGATCAGCGGCTGCGGACGCATGGCGTCACTCTAACTCTTTGTTTTAGCATCGGATTGTCCCGAAAACCGCTCTGTACTTTTCGGTCCGATGCTCCGGCCATCCGGCATGAACTCCGCCACCATACCGCGCAGCACCTGCAAATCCCCCTCGCGCGACAGCCGGTGCCCGGCGTCCTTCACCAGCGTCAGGCGCACGTCGTCCGTCCCCAGAATATCGGCGAGCGCGGCCGCGTGCCGCCACGGCACATCCGGGTCGCGCATCCCCTGAACGATCCGCACGGGACAACCCGGATCGAAACGGCCGCCGGCGAGCAGGTGGTTGCGGCCTTCCTCGATCAGCGCGCGGGTGAGCGGGTAAGGCTCGCCATAGTCGGAGGGCTGATGATAGACGCCGTCCCGCTCCAGCGCGTTCATCGCCTCGGGCGTGAACTTCTTCCACATCAGCTCCTCGGTCATGTCCCAGGCCGGGGCGATGAGCACGAGGGCTGCAAGACGCCGCCCCCGCGTCATCAGCGCGCGGGCGAGCAGCAGCGCGATCCAGCCGCCCATGCTGGAGCCGATGACGATCTGCGGGCCTTCGGTCAAAGCCTCGAACGCGGCGCGCGCGTCGGCCAGCCAGTCGCCGATGGTGAAGTCCGCAAGCCGCCCCGGCGATTGCCCGTGCCCGGAATAGTCGAAGCGCGTATACGCCGCGCCCCATTCCTCCGCCCAGTCCGCGATCACGCTGGCCTTGGTGCTGACCATGTCGGAGTTGAAGCCGCAAAGCCAGAACAGGCCGGGTTTGCCGCTTTCCCGGGCTTTCGACGCCATACAGGCGATTTTCCGCGCCGGCCGTCCCTCTAAAGCCACATCCAGCAATTGTGTCGTCATGGTCATATGACTATCAGCTTTATGATGTAATTTTGCGATTCACGCCGCACTGTGCCATGCGGCCAAGTCGATGCCAACATCAGGAACGGCCGGACCGCCCTATGACAGACAATCCCGCGATCCTTCAGATTATCCCGGCGCTGGAAACGGGCGGGGCCGAACGCACGGCGATCGAGGTCGCCGAGGCCGTCGCGCTCGCGGGAGGGACGGCGCTGGTGGCGAGCGCGGGCGGGCGGCTCGAAGGCGAGCTTGCGGCGGCGGGCGGGCGGCTTATCCCGTTTCCAGCCGGCGCGAAAAGCCCGCGCGCGATCTGGTGCAACGCCCGCGCGCTGGAGGAGATGATCGCCGGGCACGGGGTGAGCCTCGTCCATGCCCGCAGCCGCGCCCCGGCCTGGAGCGCGCTGATCGCGGCAAGGCGGACGAGCATTCCCTTCGTGACCACCTATCACGGCGTCTATAATCAGAAGTCGCCCATCAAGGGCTGGTACAACGGCGTGATGGCGCGCGGCGACCGCGTGATCGCCAATTCTGAGTACACCGCCGCGATCGTCAGGTCGCGGCACGGCACGCCTGACGAGCGGCTGCGGATAATTCCGCGCTGCGCGGATCTGGAGCGCTTCTCGCCCGAGGCGGTCGGGCCGGAACGTATCGCGCGTCTGCGCCAGGCCTGGGGCGCGCCGGCCGGGGCGCGTCTCGTCGTGCACGCCGCGCGGCTGACGCGCTGGAAAGGGCAGACGGTGACGGTCGAGGCCGCGGCGCAGATCCTGCGGCGGCCTGAATTCGACGACGCCGTCTTCGTGCTCGCGGGGGACGATCAGGGGCGCTCCGGCTTCCGCGCGATGCTTGAGGACCGCATCGTCGCGCTGGGGCTGAAGGGCCGCATCCTGCTCCCCGGCCATTGCGAGGACATGCCTGCCGCCTTCGCCGCGGCGTCGGTCGCGCTCGCGCCTTCCATCGAGCCGGAAGCCTTCGGGCGGGTGTCGGTCGAGGCGCAGGCGATGGGCTGTCCCGTGATCGTCAGCGACGCCGGAGCGCTGCCCGAAACCGTCGTCACGCCGAAGCAGGCGTCCTCGCTCGGTCTCGTCACGGGCTGGACCTTCCGGCCGGGCGATGCGGGTGAACTGGCCGCGCGCATCGCCGCCTGCCTCAGCCTGCCGCCAGGGCTGCGCGCGGCGATGGCGGAGTCGGCGCGCCTGCGCGCAAGGGCGCAATTCTCCAAGGACGCGCTGCAAGCCCGGACCCTTCAGGTCTACGACGAACTGCTCGGAACCGCCCTTGAGGCCGAATTCAGGCGTAAACTGCTGCATGATGAGGATTTGAGGTCATTGGAGCGCAAAATTCCGGTAGGTTTTGCCTGACCGAACCGGTATGCCTCTTGACTTGCCGGGCCGGACTGCCGATTCTGAACCATCCTATCGGGATATATCTTTGCGCCTGCTTTCGGCAGGGAGACGGCGTGAAGTTATCGGTTATTGGAACAGCATAAGGAGATACGCTCATTCGCAGGCCTTACAGAGCCGAGCCAAGCAAACAGGATGGTCCGCGCATCAATGATGCGATCATGGCTCGGGAGGTTCAGCTCATTGACGAAAGCGGTGAAAACCACGGCCTCATAGACAAACAGGAAGCGCTGGCGCGCGCCGTGGAAGCCGGTCTTGATCTCGTCGAGGTGGGGAATTCGAACCCGCCCGTCTGCAAGATCATGGATTACGGCAAATACAAGTACCAGGCGCAGAAGAAGGCGTCGGAAGCCCGAAAGAAACAGAAGACCGTCGAGGTCAAGGAAATCAAGCTTCGCCCGAATATCGACGACCATGATTACGACGTGAAATTCAGGGCCATGAAGCGTTTCTTCGACGAGGGCGACAAGGTCAAGGTGACTCTCAGGTTCCGTGGCCGGGAAATGGCGCATCAGAAGCTTGGTCTGGATCTGCTTCTCCGTCTCAAGGAGCAGTCGGAGGATTTCGCAAAGGTCGAAGTCGAGCCGAAGCTCGAAGGGCGCCAGATGATAATGGTGCTCGCACCGCGCTGAGCCGTTTCAACGCAAAGGAGGCGCGTTTTCCCGCGTGCCTCCCGCAAACCGGATTCAATCGCCGGCAGGATCGGGTCTGATGGCGTGCATCCGTTCGCGGTCTTCAACGGGCAGGTTTTGCGACCATTCGGCTTCGTCGCCCGGCTCCGGCAGGATGTGGCCAAACTCGGCCATCGCGGCGGGCGGCAATTCCAGCAGATAGACCCATATCGAAAAGGCTGGCAGCCCCGCCGCTTGGGCGACATCCTCCACAAGATGCTTCATGAGCGCCTTGCGGTCCACGGCGCTTCGCCCGGCCCTGATTCGGCCATCGACGAAAATGTGGTCGTGAGCGAGCGGCGCGCCCCCGATGAAGTGGTCGCCTTCCGCGATGTCTTCGAAAATAACCTGAGCGAAATAGGCCGGAGCGCCGGTGATTTCGGCGTGCGCGACGGTGATGGCCTGTGCAATGGCGCTTTTGCGTTCGCGGTCGAGCAGCCCGGCGGCGGCGGTGCATGTATATGTCGGCATAAGGAACCCTGGCCGTTCAAAGGTAGGACCAATTACGTCCAAGGCCGCATTTTACAGCATATGTCCCCGTTCATCCATCCGCGCCCCGAGGTGCGGCAGGGCGCGGATGAGCAGTCTGCGGGCCGCCTAAGCCGCGTTCCGGGTTCCGCTCGCCTTCTCATCAGGTGCACGTAGCCGGCTCAGCAGGCCGGCCTCTCCGATCTGAAGCCAGGTCCGGCGATCTTTGCGTTCTCCATGCGGGTGCGCAGAAGGCGCAACTGGACTGATGCATCGGGCCTCGCGACTGGGCCGTTTTTCCTCCGGCAACCCTCTTGCGCTGCAAAAAAAATGCCCTTAAATTGCGCTCATTCGATCCGCCCGGTGCGACGGGCATACCGTGGCGGCTCCGAAACGCTTCTCATTCGAGCGCGATGACGATTTGGCCTGGCGCATAAGCCGGGCCGGTTTATTTGAAAGGAAGCAAAATGCCCAAGCTGAAGACCAGGAGCGGCGCGAAAAAGCGCTTCAAGATTACCGCCACGGGCAAGGTGCTCTTCACCCAGGCGGGTAAACGCCACGGCATGATCAAGCGGACGAAGAAGTTCATCCGGCAGGCGCGCGGCACGGCTGTGCTGAGCGATGCAGATGCTAAGGTCGTCAAGAAATTCATGCCCTACGCCAACTGACCTTTACGGTTCGGCGTATCCGAGATCCCATTTCCTGAAGGAGCACCGCAATGGCAAGAGTCAAACGTGGCGTCACCTCCCACGCCCGTCACAAGAAAGTCCTCAAGGCCGCCAAAGGCTATTACGGCCGCCGCAAGAACACGATCCGCGTCGCGCGCCAGGCCGTAGAGAAGGCCGGCCAGTATGCCTATCGCGACCGGCGCACCAAGAAGCGCAATTTCCGCGCGCTCTGGATCCAGCGCATCAACGCCGCCGCCCGCGAACTCGGCATGACCTACGGACGATTTATCAACGGCCTGACCAAGGCCGGGATCGAAGTCGACCGCAAGATCCTCGCTGACCTCGCCGTGCGCGAGCCGGAAGCGTTCAAAGCCCTTGTTGAAAAGGCGCAAGCGGCGGTCAAGGCAGCTTAAGTTCCTTCAATTTCAACGAACCGGGTGTTAAGAGCCACATCATGAAGCGCGGGCCGTCCATCGGTTGTTTTCGCGCGTCCGTAATTTGGCCGGCAACACGCGGCGGGAGAGGCTCATGGATGCGGTGGCAACGGCATCGAAAGCCGATTTGACGAAGCTGGAAAAGCAGCTTCTGGGTGAGATCGAAAAGACGGAAAATCTCGCAAATCTCGAAGATCTGCGCGTCGGCGCGCTCGGCAAGAACGGCAGCGTCACGGCGCTGCTCAAGTCGCTCGGCAAACTGCCGCCCGATGAACGGCGCGCGACCGGGCAGGCGATCAATGTGCTGAAGGACCGCGTGAGCGCGGCGCTGGAGACGCGCAAATCCGTCTTGCAGGACGCTGCGCTCGCAAAGCGCCTCGAAACCGAACGCGCCGACATCACGCTTCCGGTCCGCCCCGGTCCGCAGGCCGAAGGGCGCATCCACCCGCTCAGCCAGGTCTGGGACGAGATCACCGTCATTTTCGCCGATCTCGGCTTCGCCATTGCCGAAGGGCCGGACATCGAGACGGACGACTATAATTTCACCAGGCTGAACATTCCGCCCGAGCACCCTTCAAGGCAGGAGCACGACACCTTCTATTTCAACGAGAAGGCCGGCGGCTCGCGCCTCTTGCTGCGCACGCATACAAGTCCGGTGCAGATCCGCACCATGCTCGCCCAGAAACCGCCGATCCGGATCATTGCGCCGGGCCGCGTCTATCGCTGCGACAGCGACCAGACCCATACGCCGATGTTCCATCAGATCGAGGCGCTGGTCATCGACGAGGAAACCCATATGGGCCACCTCAAATGGCTGTTCGCCGAGTTCTGCAAGGCGTTCTTCGAAGTGGACGAGCTGCGGATGCGGCTGCGCGCCTCGCATTTCCCGTTCACCGAGCCCTCGATGGAGATCGACATCGGCGCGGAGGCGATCGGCAAGCCGGGGCAGTGGCTGGAAATCGCAGGCAGCGGCATGGTGCATCCGAATGTCATCAGCGCGTGCGGACTCGATCCGGAGCGCTATCAGGGCTTCGCCTTCGGCATGGGTCTCGACCGCATCGCCATGCTGAAATACGGCATCCCCGATCTGCGCGCCATGTTCGGCGCCGATCTGCGCTGGCTGAAGCATTACGGCTTCCTGCCGTTCGACGTGCCGAATCTGGCGGGCGGGCTGTCGAGTTAGGCGGCATCGCAGCCTCTCACCCCAGCTCTCTCCCTATGGGAGAGGGAGTAAAATGACGAAAGCCTTGCCAGTTCGTTCCCTCTCCCGTGGGGGGAGGGCAGGGCGAGGGGATCGGAATTCAGAGATCATCCGGGAACACTCCGATGAAATTCACATTAGGCTGGCTGAAAGATCATCTCGAAACAGACGCCTCGCTCGACGCCATCCTCGACGGGCTGATTCAGGCGGGGCTGGAAGTCGAGAGCGTCGATAATCCGGGCGAGACGCTGAAGGATTTCACCATCGCGCGCGTGCTCGAAGCCGAGCAGCACCCGGACGCCGACAAGCTCAAGGTCTGCAAGGTCGACACCGGCAAAGGCATCGCACAGGTCGTGTGCGGCGCGCCGAACGCCCGCGCGGGGATGATCGGCGTTTTCGCCGCGCCCGGCGTCTACATTCCGGGGACGGACTTCACGCTCGGCAAGGCGAAAATCCGCGGCGTCGAATCGATGGGGATGCTCTGCTCGGAGCGCGAGTTACAGCTTTCCGACGAGCATACCGGCATCATCGAGCTTCCGGAAAGCGCGGGCAAGCATATCGGTGAGCGATATATCGACGTGATGGGGATTGCCGATCCGGTCATCGACATTTCGGTGACGCCGAACCGGCCCGACTGCCTCGGCGTGCGGGGCGTCGCGCGGGATCTGGCCGCCATCGGCCTCGGCAAGCTGAAGAAGGAAGACGCGGGCTTCACGGGCAAAGGCAAATTCGCTTCCCCGATCAGGATCGAGTTGAAATTCGACAAGACAAACGCCGACGCCTGCCCGGTGTTCGCCGGTCGCACCATCCGCGGCGTGAAGAACGGTCCGTCTCCGGACTGGATGCAGCGCCGCCTGCGCGCCATCGGCCTGCGCCCGATCAACGCGCTGGTGGACGTCACCAACTATGTCTCCTACGACCGCTGCCGTCCGCTCCACGTCTATGACGCCGGCAAGGTCGAAGCCCCGATCATCGCGCGGCTCGGCAGGAAAGGCGAAAGCTTCCTTGCGCTCGACGGCAAGACCTACGAGGCCGATTCGGAAGCCTGCGTCATCGCCGACAAGGCCCGCGTGCTCGGCTTCGGCGGCATCATGGGCGGCGAGGAGAGCGGCTGCACGGGGGAGACGGTCAACGTCTTCATCGAATCGGCCTATTTCGATCCGCTGCGCACCGCTGCGACCGGCCGCCGCCACGGCATCAACTCCGATGCGCGCTACCGTTTCGAGCGCGGCGTCGATCCACAGTCCGTGCGCCTCGGCGTCAATCTCGCCACGAAGCTCATCCTCGACATCTGCGGCGGCGAGCCATCGGAGATCGAAGTCGCAGGCGAGGAGCCGGAGCGCAAGATCGTCATTGACTTCGACCCGGCGC
Organism: uncultured Hyphomicrobiaceae bacterium; assembly: GCA_964407075.1. Classification (GTDB taxonomy): domain Bacteria; phylum Pseudomonadota; class Alphaproteobacteria; order Rhizobiales; family Rhodomicrobiaceae; genus JAHQVI01. The sequence continues at coordinate 785 of CAYOUE010000101.1, read as the reverse complement.
GCGTCGAGAAGCTGACCGGACTTGCGCTGAAGACGGCCGAAATCACCGGCACGCTCAAGAAACTCGGCTTCTCGGTCGAAGGCTCCGGAGCAGCCCTCAAGGTGACGCCGCCGAGTTGGCGGCCGGACGTTCACGGCGCCGCCGACCTCGTCGAGGAAGTCATCCGCATCGCGGGCGTCGACCGCGTGCCGGTCACGCCTATGCCGCGCGCGCCGGGCGTCTCCAAACCGGTCATGACGGAAGGCCAGAAGCGGATTTCGCGCGCGCGCCGCGTGCTGGCCGGACGCGGCCTCGTCGAGGCCGTCACATGGTCATTCATTCCGCGCCCCGACGCCGAACTGTTCGGCGGCGGACAGCCTGAACTGGAGCTTGCCAATCCAATCTCGACCGAAATGTCGGTCATGCGCCCGAGCCTCATCCCCGGCCTTGCGGCGGCTGCGCGGCAGAACGCCAATCGCGGCTTCAACGATCTTGCGCTTTTCGAGGCGGGGCAGATCTACGCTGGCGACCGGCCCGAGGACCAGCGCATCGCCGCGGCCGGCCTGCGGCTGGGTACGGCGCGGCTGGCGGGACGCGGGCGGCATTGGGACGGCGAGGCGAAATCCGCCGATCTGTTCGACGTGAAGGCCGACGCCTTCGAGCTGATCGGCGCGCTCGGCCTCGATCCGGGAGCCGCGCAGGTTACGCGCGATGCGCCCGGCTGGTTCCATCCCGGCCAGTCCGGCGTGATACGGCTGGGTCCGAAAAACGTGCTCGGCCATTTCGGCGAGTTGCATCCCGCCATT
>CAYOUE010000100.1:0-12069 GCA_964407075.1 uncultured Hyphomicrobiaceae bacterium | reverse complement strand
GCAGCAAGGCCGAAAGCGACGGCGAAGCCCATCAGCATAAGGCCGAGCGAATTTCCGATAGCGGAATAGAAGGTCGCGCGCGGGCCATAGCGCAGGGAATTCGACAGCGCCAGCAGCATCCCCGGCCCGGGGCTGAGCGCGGGCAGGATCGCAACGGCCAGAAAAATCAGGAATGTGTCCAGCGCCATGAGCGTTTCTCCGGCGGCGGAGACTATCGCTGCACGCACGGGAGCGCCCGCGCGATTCCGTCATGGCTGATATGCAGGATTGAGAGAACTCAGGGCGGGGAGGGAGGCGGCGCGCGTCCTGCACCATCTGGCTCCGGAGGCGGCTCGGGGACTGGCTGAGCCGCTTCCGGACAGGCGGATACGCGATCGGCGCCGCCTAATCGCGCGGCTGATCGACGAGCCGGATATAGGGCTTCACGCTTTCCCAGCCCTGGGGGAACTTCTGCCTTGCTTCCTCATCGGAGACAGCAGCCGTGATGACGACCTTGTCGCCCTGCTTCCAGTTTGCGGGCGTTGCGACCTTGTGCTTCGCCGTAAGCTGGAGCGAGTCGATGACTCTCAGGATTTCGTCGAAATTACGCCCCGTGGTCATCGGATAGGTCAGCAGGAGCTTCAGCGTCTTGTCGGGGGCTACCACGAACACGTTGCGCACGGTCTGATTGTCCACGGGCGTCCGGCCTGCCGAGCTGTCGCCGGCATCGGCGGGAAGCATACCGTACAGCTTGGCGATCTTGAGATCCGGGTCGCCGACAAGCGGATAGTTCGGCGCGTGGCCCGTCACGTCGCGGATATCGTCCGCCCAGCGGTTATGATCCGTAACCGGATCGACGCTCAGCCCCAGGATCTTGACGTTGCGGCGGTCGAATTCGCCTTTCAGGCCGGCCATGGTCCCCAGTTCGGTCGTGCAGACCGGCGTGAAATCCTTGGGATGGGAAAACAGCACGCCCCAGCTGTCGCCAAGCCATTCGTGAAAGCGGATAGGGCCTTCGGTCGTTTCGGCTTCAAAATCGGGAACGACCTGTCCGAGTTGCAGTGCCATGCGATCCTCCAATATGTTTCAGGGATGCGGATTTGCGTCTGTATATAGAAATCTTTTCCCTATTTCGCAACGAATCCTGTCGAAATCAGAAAATCATTGCTCCTGAGCGCTGTGAATAGAAATGCCGTTCGCTGCAAACCTGCTGCGCGCAGCTTCCGGCGCGCCGGGGACCTGTCATGCCAGCAACGCTTCAGCCGCTTCGTCAAGCGTTTTCAGAACCAGCGCGGGGCGGGCGGGAAGCACCTCCTGCGGCTGATCGAACCGGTTCAGGTGAATGACCTGGAAACCGAAATGCGCCGCGCCCGCCGCATCCCAGCCATTCGCCGAAACGAAACCGATCTCACCCGGAGTCAGCTTGACCGTGTCCTGTCCGAGCCGGTAGACGCGCGGGTCGGGCTTGAAGACGCCGACGCTCTCGACCGACAGCACGTGATCGAGCAGCCCGCCGATATTCGCCGAGCTGACGGCCGAGGCCAGCATGGCCGGCGAGCCGTTCGACAGGACTCCGGTCACGATGCCCTTCGCTTTCAGCCTTTGCAGCGCATTGACCGCGTCGGGATAGGCGTCCAGCGTCATGTAGAGGTCCAGGAGCCGCTGGCGGATCGCAGGATCGGCGATGCGGTATTGAGCGAGGGCATAATCGAGCGCGTCGGCTGTGACGATCCCGAAATCGGCATGAGCCTGCATCAGGCTGCGAAGCCACGTATACTGAAGTTGCTTGGCCCTCCAGAGATCGGAGACGGTCTTTGCGTCCGGCCCGATCTCGCCGGCGAGTCTCGCCACCGGCGAATGCACGTCGAACAAGGTGCCGTAAGCGTCGAACAGCACAGCCTTGACGCCCGATAAGGTCATGGCGACGCTCCTCTCTGCGCCGTGTTGCGCTCAGAATGGCCTTGCAGGGCCGAGGGAGTCCATAAACAGGCCGACGCCGAAGAAGATGACCAGACACGATCCCGCAATCGCTGCGGTGTCGTAAAGCCCGGCCGTCCACCGGCTTCCGGAATAGCGCAAGGTCAGGGTCCGGAACATGACGGCGCCTGTTGCGAGCGCCGAAACCGTGATCGCAGTGCCGATCGACATCGCGAATGTCGCGAGGACGCCTGCCCAGTAAAGGCCTTGCGTCAGCGCGAAGACCAGAATGAAGATCGCCCCCGCGCAGGGCCGGATGCCGACGGCCAGCACGATCGTGGCGGCCTTGCCGAGCGACCAGTCCTTCTCAAGCTCGCGCGGATCGGGCATATGAGCGTGGCCGCAGCCGCAATTCTCGTCGTGGTCATGGTGGTGATGGCCATGTCCATGCCCGGCATTTGCCGGAACGAGCGCGGGCTGTGCGCTCCGGAAACGCCGCCAGAGATAGGCTGACAGCAGCCACAGTCCCGCAAGCGTGATGAGCGCGCCGCTGGCCAGTTCGAAACGCTGTGCGATCAGCCGGATCTGGATGCCCGCCGCATTCAGGGCGACGGCGAGCACGCTCACGATGGCGATTGCGGAGAGCGCCTGCACGAAGGCGGCCATGAAACTGAGCGCAACGCCTCGCCGCAGCGTCGCGCCATTGGCTAGAATGTAGGAGGAGATCACGAACTTGCCGTGTCCCGGCCCAGCGGCGTGGAATATCCCGTAGAGGAAGCTGACCGCGACGAGCGTCCAGCTTGCCATAAGCGTTCCGCTTTCCTTGAAGGCACGCAGCGCCTGGCCCATGTCGCGGAAGAAGGCCTGCTGCATGTCGAGGATGGTCTGCCACCAGCCGCCGGGCCGCTGCTGCGTCTGGGCATCTGCCCCTGCATCCGGCCGCGCGCCCCAGGCCGGCCTCTGCGCCTCGGCCTGAGCCAGCATGAAGGCGCGCCCATGGGCGGAATCGGCGCGCGCGCCTTCCGGGAGCGCCTGCGCATGAGCCGGGGCGAGCGCGGCTGCGGCAAGGCAAAGCAGCAAGCCGTAACGGATGAAGCGCGCGAAAAGCATCGAACGGCGGCCGATCATCCCGTATTGCATGAAATGCTGACTTTCTTGGCAAATTGTTCAGCTTCGCTGCTGTTCCCGTCCAGGCTGTTGAAGAACGCTTCGCCGAGCGCGTAGACCCCGCTCATCGCCTGCGGATCCGGCTCGGTGACGACGGGCGCGCAACCTTCCGGGCCTCCGGCCAGGCGGATCGGGTTTTCGCTGGCGAGCGCGAAATCGACGTAGAACGTCGGATCGTAAATGCCGAATGTCAGATTGTTCGCCTCCCCGGCGCTGACCGGCTGCTCAAGCGGCAGCGTCAGATGCAGCGTGAGCTGCAGGCCGTCATATTCGAGCCAGTAATCCCGCGGCTGCGCCCTTTCCAGAAGTTCGCCCGAAAGTTTGGGGAAGGTGAAATAGCCGAATTCCTTCAGCGACATGACGTTGATTTCGGCGAGTTCCTGCAGTTCCTCGCGGTCGTACTGCCCGTCGCCGTTCTTGTCGAGGCCCACAATGGCGAAACTCGAATAATATTCGTCGAAGGTCCATTTGTGCCGGAAGCCCGTGATCGACGTCCGGCCCTCGTAGATGACCTCCGCTTCGACCGTGACCCACACATGGGGGTGCGCGGCGGCGGGCGCTGCGGTCCAGAGCCAGAAGGCGCCCGCCATGACGCACATTGCTAAAGCGTCAAAGGCTTTCCGTGACATTGCTAGAAACTCCCGAGATCGAATTGGGAATAACCTGAATTTTTCTTATGGGCAAATTTAGGCGGCAGGTAAAATGACGAAATTTCATTCTACTTTGTACGGCGTCCGGCAATCGGCCGCGCTAATCCTCGAACGGATCCTGAACGAGGATGGTATCTTCGCGTTTCGGCGATGTCGATAGCATCGTCACGGGCGCCTCGATCAGCTCCTCCAGGCGCTTGACGTATTTGATCGCCTGTGCGGGCAAAGCGGCCCAAGTGCGCGCGCCCTCCGTTGAGGTTTTCCACCCTTCGAGAACTTCGTAGATCGGTTCGACACGGGTCTGGGCGCCCTGCGCGGCGGGCAGATAGTCGATCTCGCGACCGTCGAGCCGGTAGCCGACGCAGATCTTGATCTCGGCCAGCCCGTCCAGAACGTCGAGCTTGGTGAGCGCGATTCCGTCGATGCCGCTGACCTTCACGGTCTGCCGGACGAAGCAGGCGTCGAACCAGCCACATCGGCGCGGGCGTCCCGTCACCGTGCCGAATTCATGGCCGCGTTCGCCGAGCAGCCTGCCGGTCTCGTTGTTCTGCTCGGTCGGGAACGGTCCCGAACCGACCCTGGTCGTGTAGGCCTTGGTGATCCCGAGAACTTTCGTGATCGCGCGCGGGCCCAGCCCGGACCCCGTAGCCGCCTGCGCGGCGACAGTGTTGGAGGATGTCACGAAAGGGTAGGTTCCGTGGTCGATGTCGAGCATGGCGCCTTGCGCGCCTTCGAAAAGGATGCGCTTGCCTTCGCGCCGCTGCTGGTCGAGCAGCTGCCACACGCGGTCGACATAGGGAGCGACAGCGGGAGCGATGTCCGCAAGCTGATCGTAAATCGCCTCGCCGGAGATTTCCTCCACGCCCAGTCCGCGGCGGAGCGCGTTGTGATGTGTCAGCGCGCGGTCGATCTTGGAGCGCAGCGTCTTCAGATTCATCAGGTCCATGACCCTGATCGCGCGCCTGCCGACCTTGTCCTCATAGGCCGGGCCGATCCCGCGCTTTGTCGTGCCGATTGCGTTGATGCCCGCAGCGGCTTCGCGAAAACCATCGAGATCGCCGTGAAAAGGCAGGATGAGCGTTGCGTTTTCCGCGATGCGCAGATTGTCGCGCGAGATGGCGAGGCCCTGGCTGCGCAACTGACCGATCTCTTTCGCAAGCGCCCACGGATCGACCACCACGCCATTGCCGATCACGGAAAGCTTGTTCGGGCGCACCACGCCGGAGGGCAAAAGCGACAGCTTGTATGTCACCCCGTCGATGACCAGCGTATGGCCGGCATTATGCCCGCCCTGGAAGCGCACGATGATGTCGGCGCGTTCGGACAGCCAGTCGACGATCTTGCCTTTGCCCTCATCGCCCCATTGCGACCCGACAACCGCGACGTTTGCCATTTAGTGTCCTATCAATTACGTTTCCGCGCCGAGACTGCTCACGGCTTCTTTCCGGATTATCGCATAGCCCATCCGGGATGATAGTGCGAGGCCGCCGCTCGCCATAGCACGGATTTCAGCAGATGGAATCTCGTCAAACCGGCCGGCGCAAGGATGATCGATGCAGGAAAAAAACGCAGCGCTAGAAAAAGGGCCGGCTCTGGCGTCCTGGCTGTTCGGGAACGCCCATATCCTGCTGATCTTCACGATGCTCGCATGGGCGGGCAATACGGTCACGGCGCGCGGCATTCACGAATCCGTGCCGCCTCTCACGCTCGCCTGGCTACGCTGGACGATTTCAGCGTCGATCATCCTGCCTTTTGCCTGGCCGCATCTGAAAAGGGACTGGCCTGAGATCAAGGCGCGTTGGCGCATCGTCGTGCTGCTGGCCGTGCTGGGCGCCGGGTCGTTCGTGAGCCTGTATTACATCGGCCTGAGCAAGACGACCGCGATCAACGGTCTCATCATCAATTCCGCCGTGCCCATCCTGATTCCGCTGGCGGTCTTTGCGATCTACCGCGACATTCTGAGGCCGGTTCAGGCGCTCGGCGTTCTTCTGTCGCTGACCGGCGTCATCATCGTGCTGACGCGCGGCAGCCCGGAGCTGCTTCTGTCCCTGAGGTTCAATGAGGGCGATCTGTGGGTGCTGACGGCGATGGGCGTTTGGGCCGTCTACACCGCGCTTCTGCGGGAACAGCCGAAGATCCATCATTTCAGCTTCGCGGCCGTCTGCTTCGTCATAGCCTCGATCGTGAATTTTCCGTTTTTCGTGGGCGAGGCGCTTTCGGGGAAGGTCATTCAGCCCTCGCTGCAATCGTTCGCAGCCATCGCCTATGTGTCCACGATCCCGAGCCTTGCTGCGCAGATCCTCTATTTCCGCGCCGTCGGGCTGATCGGAAGCAACCGCGCCGGGGCTTACATGCATCTCATTCCGCTTTTCGGGGCGGTGCTCGCCATAATTTTCCTCGGCGAGCAGCTCTACATCTTTCATCTCGGCGCATTTGCCCTGATCCTGAGCGGCGTCTGGCTGGCCTCGCGCCCCGACAAGGCGAGCGCCCCTCCCCCCGCGCCTGCGCCTTGAGGCAGGGCCGGACAGCATGGATTGAAAACGATGCGCCCGCGCATACTCGTCACCGGCTTCGGGCCGTTTCCGGACATGCCCTTCAACGCTTCGGCAGCGCTGGTCCGGCATCTGGCGGACGAGGCGCAGTTGCGTGGCGCGCGGGTCCGGCTCGATACGGCCATTCTGCCGACAAGCTGGCGCAAGGCCCCGTCAGAGGCTGCCGCGTATCTGGAAAGGCTGAAACCGGACGCGGTCGTGCATTTCGGGGTTTCCTCCCGCGCCACGGGGTTCCACTTCGAGACCCGCGCGGCGAATGCGCGCCGCGATGCGGCGGACTGCGACGGGCTTCCCCCGGGCGGCTATTATGCGATGCGCGGCGGCGTCCCGTATCTGGCGGCGACGCTTCCGGCTGAAGCTCTGGTCCGGCGGTTGCGGCTTGCCGGGCTTCCGGCATGTATCTCTCGCGACGCCGGCCGTTATCTGTGTAACGCAACGCTCTATCACACGCTGTATATCGCCAGCCGCGCGCCCAGCGTCCATGCGCCTCTTGCCGGCTTCATTCACATTCCGGCGCTGCCCGATGACGGCACTTCGGCCGTAGGGGCGGGTTTGGGCTGGGCAGAGCTGCGCCGCGGCGCAAGCGAAATTCTTCGCGGTCTTGCGGCGCATCTGCTCCGGCGGGGATATGAAGATAGCCGCATCCCGGAAAATCGTTTAAGGATCGGCTCGGTTCGGCGGAGAGCGATGGCGTGACCCTGGGAAGGCGCAGTTTTCTGTTTGCAGGCGGAGCGGCGGCGGGCGGCGGCGTTCTGATTGACGCTGCGGCGAGCGCTTCGCCGTCGGGGCAATCCAGCTCCGTCACCGATTTCGGCGTCGAGCCGGACGCGCCTTCCGATCAGACTGCCGCGCTGCAAAAGGCGGTGGAGGCGATCTCCGGGGCGGGGCACGCCGTATATCTTCCCGGCGGCCTTTACCGTATCTCCGCGCTCCGCCTGCCGGACGTCTGCGCCATCGTCGGCGCGCCCGGCCTGACCCGAATTGCTGCGTCCGGCGCGGAGCCGGCCCTTGTTGCGGAAGGCGCCGCCTCGCTCCATCTCTCCGGACTGGCCTTCGAAGGCGGCGCCCTCGCAGGCAGCGCGGAAAAAGCCTTCATCGACGCCGTCGCCGTAAATGGCGCTCCGGGCGACGGTCTGGCGCTCACAGGCGTCAGGAGCCTTTCCGTCACGCGCTCCACATTCGAAAACTGCGCCGGCGCAGGCATGGACGTCGCGAGCGAGGCGGACGAGGCGCAGGCGGTCATATCCGGCAATCGCGCCGCCAATTGCAGAAACGGCTTCGTGCTCAAGGGCGCAGGTCATGTCATGGGCAACGCCGTTTCAGGCGGCTCGGAATTCGGCCTGCGCCTCGGCGGGGATGCGCGGGGCGGCAATATGATTGCGAGCGGCAACATCATTACGGATTGTGCGGTGGGCATCGGATTTGCGGCGAATGAGGAGACCGTGTACATCGCGCTCAACCTCATGACCGGCGTCTCGGGTTCCGGACGCTCCGCGATCCGCGCCTTCGACGGGGGCGGCGGCCTGATCGGCCCCGACCTGGCGTATGAGAGCGCCGAAGCCTATCTTAACGTAACGATTGCAGGCAATGTGGCTCGGTGAACACGTCCGGGCCGGCAAGCGCCCGCTCCCGCCGATTTGTGCGCCGGATCATCCACATGGCGGTTTCCGGCGGCTTGCCAAGCCACGGGCCAGCGCGCACCTTACACCGCTTGCGACTCAGTGTAGCTTCACGGCCAGTGCTTTGAATGCGGCCGGTTTCGACGAGGAAGTTTGATGGCATCATCCCGGGATCTCTTCGCCAGACAGGACGATGGCGGCTCCATAAGGCAGGCGAAGTCGGCGGAATCCGCTTATACCGCCGCCAATATCGAGGTTCTGGAAGGGCTGGAGCCGGTCCGGCGGCGTCCGGGCATGTATATCGGCGGCACGGACGAGAAGGCGCTGCATCACCTCTTCGCCGAGGTCATCGACAATTCGATGGACGAGGCCGTCGCCGGCCATGCCTCCTGGATCGATGTGTTCCTCGACGCCGACGGCTCGCTGACAGTCACGGACAACGGACGCGGCATTCCGGTCGATCCGCACCCGAAATTCCGCAACAAGTCCGCTCTCGAAGTCATCATGACCACGCTTCACGCAGGCGGCAAGTTCGACGCCAAGGTCTATTCGACGTCGGGCGGTCTTCACGGCGTGGGCGTCTCGGTCGTCAACGCGCTTTCGGAGGTGCTGGAGGTGGAGGTCGCGCGCGGCCAGCAGCTTTACCGGCAGGTTTTCGAGCGCGGACACACGAAGACGAAACTGGAAAAGCTCGGAGCCGTAAAAAACCGCCGCGGCACCAGGATCCGTTTTCTGCCGGACGCGCAGATTTTCGGAGCGGGCGCCCGCTTCAAGCCGAACCGCATCATGCGGATGGCCCGCGCCAAGGCGTATCTCTTCGGCGGAGTGGAGATCCGCTGGTCCTGCGCGCCGGAGCTTGTCGCGGCGGGCGACGACACGCCTGAAAAGGCGGTTTTCCATTTCCCTGGCGGTCTGAAAGACTTCATGTCCTATAGGATCGACGGCGCGGAGATGGTCACGAAGGACATCTTTGCGGGGAAGATCGAGCGCGACGGCGGGCACGGAACCGTCGAATGGGCCATCGCCTGGCTCGCCGATCAGGACGGTTTCGTCAATTCCTACTGCAACACCATCCCGACGCCCGAGGGCGGTACGCACGAGGCCGGGCTGCGCGCGGCGTTGACCCGAAGCCTCAAGGCCTATGGCGAACTGGTCAACAACAGGAAGGCCGCGCAGATCACCGCCGAAGACGTTCTCGCCTCGGCAGGCGCGATGCTCTCCGTCTTCATCACCGATCCGGAGTTTCAGGGGCAGACCAAGGACAAGCTGTCCTCTTCGGAAGCCGCGCGCATCGTCGAAACCGCCATCCGCGACGAGTTCGACCACTGGCTGACCGCAAGCCCGCAGCAGGCGACGCGGCTGCTCGACTGGGTCGTCGACCGCGCCGAGGAGCGCCTTCGCCGCAGGCGCGAGAAGGAGGTCAACCGCAAGACCGCGACGCGCAAGCTGCGCCTGCCCGGCAAGCTGGCCGACTGCGCGAAAGACGCCAAGGACGGTACGGAGATCTTCATCGTCGAGGGCGATTCGGCCGGCGGCTCGGCGAAGCAGGCGCGCAACCGGCAGACACAGGCGATCCTGCCGTTGCGCGGCAAGATCCTGAACGTGGCGAGCGCGACCGCGATGAAGCTGTCCCAGAACCAGCTCATCTCCGATCTGGTGCTGGCGCTGGGCTGCGGAACCGGCAAGAGCTACCGCGAGGAGGATCTGCGCTACGACCGGGTCATCATCATGACCGACGCGGACGTGGACGGCGCGCATATCGCCTCGCTGCTTATCACCTTCTTCTACACACAGATGCGCCCGCTGATCGAACAGGGACATCTTTACCTTGCTGTTCCTCCGCTCTACAAGCTCAGCCAGGGCGGCAAGACGGCTTACGCCCGCAACGACGCCCACAAGGACGAGTTGCTGCGGACCGTCTTCACCGGGCGCGGCAAGGTCGAGATTTCCCGCTTCAAGGGCCTCGGCGAAATGATGCCCGCACAGCTCAAGGAGACCACGATGGACCCGGCCAGGCGCATCATGCTCAAGGTCGAGATCGCGGACGGCGTCCAAGGCGCGACCGACGACATCGTCGAGCAGCTCATGGGCAACAAGCCGGAGGGCCGGTTCCGCTTCATCCAGGAGCGCGCCGAATTCGCCCGCGACCTCGACATCTAGGTTGCATGAACGGCGCGCTGCCATCTATGCGATAGCATCTGTTCATGTTGCCAAGGCTAGCATACGGAAAAACTAGAAGGAGTTTTCCATATGCTCGTGCGTCTTACAGTCCCCGCGTATCTCCTTGCTATCCTAACGCTTTCAGTTTTCGAAGCGCCGCGTGCTCATGCGGCGTGCTTCGAAATCGTCGGTTGCACCGGCCGGGACCGTATTTCCCCTGATGCGCTTTCCCGCTTTAGTTGCCAGAACCTCGCCTTTCTCCGCAACAGCATCTATGCGGAAAACGGCTATTGCTTCAAAAGCCCGGAATACCGGACTGTATTCATTCGGGAGAATTGCCTTTACGAGCAGTCCGAGGATGCTCCGCTCAACGAGGTCGAACGCGCCAATGTGCTTGCGATTCTTGCTGTGGAGCGCGAAAAAGGCTGCCGAAGATAGCCGGTCGCGGAGCTGCCGGAGGAGAGAGGCTTGAGGCCGGTTCCGGAAATCAGAACGCTTGGCGAGGACGATCTGCACCGTGTGCTGGCTCTGAACAGGGCGAGCGTGGAGGCGACGTCGCCGCTCGATCTGCCCGGTTTGCGGACGCTGCTCGCGGCCTCCTGCTATGCTCGGGCGATCGGAGCGCCCGCCGACGCCTTCCTGATCGCGATGGACGGCCAATCCGCATATGAAAGCATCAATTTCCGCTGGTTCAAGGCGCGGCGGGAGCGCTTTATCTATGTCGACCGGATCATCGTCGCGGACGAAGCGCGCGGGCTTGGCCTCGGTCGGGCGCTTTATGCCGATCTGTTCGCTTTCGGGCAGGAGCGCGGTTATGAGCGCATCTGCTGCGAGGTGAATTTCGACCCGCCCAATCCGCTTTCGGACGCCTTCCACAAGGCACTCGGCTTCACCGAGGTCGGACGCGCGGCGATCCATAATGGCGTCAAGACCGTGCGCTATCTGGAAAAAGCGCTCTGAAGGCGCCGCGCTTCGCCTGCCGGCCAAGTTTGCGTTACACTTGAGTGACGGAGGCTAACGGAACCTCCTGCGGAAGGAGACGCAGCATGACGCTTGCCGACCAGATCAGGTCCGCGCCGAATGTGCACGACGCCGAGATGGCGGAGCGGAACATGCGGGCGTTGGCGAAGCTGCGCGAGAGTGGCGGTGACGCAGGGGCGGAGGCTTTGCTTGAATTTCTGGACGGCGACACGGCGGCGCGGGCGCTGACGCAAGGCGTCTTCGGGACGTCCCCCTTCTTGTCGCGGCTGATCCTGTCGGTCCCGGCGGAAGTCCTGCGCATTTTCGAGAGCGAACCTCATGCCTATCTTGCGGAAAGCGCGGAGGCTGTGGACCGGGCGATTGCCGGAGCCGGCCGCCAGGACGAAGCCATGCAGGCTTTGCGGCACGGCAAGCGCAGGCTTGCGCTTGTAACGGCGCTCGCCGATCTCGGCGGCGTCTGGGACGTCGAGCAGGTCACTGCGGCGTTGTCCAGCGGGGCGGACAGGCTGCTTGCCGCCGCGATACGGTTCCTGCTGACTCAGGCCGCCCTGCAGGAAAAATTCCGCCCCGCGGATTCGGAAGACCCCGCTTCCGGCAGCGGCTACATCGTGCTCGGCATGGGCAAATACGGCGCACGCGAACTCAACTATTCCAGCGACATAGACCTTATCGTCTTTTTCGATCCGCGGATCGCGCCGCTTGCCGCCGACGTCGAGCCGGGCGCGTTCTTCGTGCGCCTGACACGCGATCTGGTCAGTCTGCTGGCGGAAAGGACCTCTGACGGTTATGTCTTCCGCACCGATCTGCGCCTCCGGCCCGACCCGGGCGCGACGCAGCTTGCCCTGTCCACCGACGCCGCCTTCCACTATTACGAGACCGTCGGCCAGAACTGGGAGCGCGCCGCCTTCATCAAGGCCCGTCCGGTCGCAGGCGACGCCGCGGCGGGCGAGGCGTTCCTCCGGGAGCTTGCACCCTATATCTGGCGTAAGAATCTCGATTACGCCGCGATCGCCGACATTCACGCCATGAAACGGCAGATCCATA